>CAZYIV010000033.1:0-8669 GCA_964647615.1 uncultured Gemmatimonadaceae bacterium
ATCCGGGAGCAGGCCAAGCGCGGCGCCGAGAAGGACGCGCGGAAGATCGTCGCCCTGGCGGTGCAGCGGGTGGCGGCCGAGCACACCGCGGAGACGACCGTCTCGGCGGTGCCGCTCCCCAGCGACGAGATGAAGGGCCGCATCATCGGCCGCGAGGGACGGAACATCCGCGCCTTCGAGCAGGCCACCGGCGTGGACGTGATCATCGACGACACCCCGGACACGGTGATCATCAGCTGCTTCGACCCGGTGCGGCGCGAGGTGGCGCGGCGGACCCTCGAAGCACTGATCGTGGACGGACGGATCCACCCCGGCCGGATCGAGGAGCTGGCAGCCAAGTGCGGCCGCGAGCTGCAGAACGAGCTGGTGGAGCTGGGCGAGAAGGCCGCCTTCGAGACCGGGGTGCACGGCCTGCACCCGGAGCTGATCAAGCTGATCGGCCGGATGCGTTACCGCACCTCCTACGGCCAGAACATCTATGACCACTCCAAGGAAGTGGCGTGGCTGGCGGGGATGATGGCGGCGGAGCTCAAGCTCGACGTGCACCTGGCCAAGCGCGGCGCCCTGCTGCACGACGTGGGCAAGGTGCTCACCCACGAGCACGAGGGCACCCACGTGGAGCTGGGCGTGGAGGTGGCGCGGAAGTACGGCGAGCAGGCGCTGGTGGTGAACTGCATCCATGCCCACCACGACGATGTCCCGCACGAGACCGCCGAGTCGGTCCTGGTGCAGGCCGCCGACGCCATCAGCGGGGCCCGGCCCGGCGCGCGGCGCGAGGCCTTCGAGAGCTACGTCAAGCGCCTCACCAGGCTGGAGGAGATCGCCAACAGCTTCAGCGGGGTGGAGAAGTCCAACGTCATCCAGGCAGGGCGCGAGGTGCGGGTGATCGTCACCCCGGAGAAGATCGACGACACCCAGGCCACCTCGCTGTCGGAGCAGATCGCCCGCCGCATCGAGAATGAGTTGCAGTACCCCGGCCAGATCCGGGTCGTCGTCATCCGTGAAACCCGAGCCGTGGATATCGCCCGATGAGTGCACGCATCATTGACGGAGTCGCCCTGGGGAAGACCATTCGCGCGGAGGTGGCCCAGGAGGTCGCCGGGCTGCGGGCGAAGGGCGTGGTCCCCGGGCTCGCGGTGGTCCTGGTGGGGGAGAACCCCGCCTCGAAGGCCTACGTGGGCAGCAAGGAGAAGGCCTGCCTCGAGGCCGGCATGCATTCGGTGAAGGTGAGCCGCCCGGAGACGATCTCCGAGGATGAGCTGCTCGCCATCGTCGAGCAGCTCAACACCGACCCGGCCATCCACGGGATCCTGGTGCAGCTGCCGCTGCCGAAGCACATCAACACCGAGAAGGTCCTGCTCCGGATCAACCCGGCCAAGGACGTGGACGGGTTCCACCCGGTGAACGTGGGCAAGCTGGTCATCGGCGACCCGACGGCGCTCCGGCCCTGCACCCCGTGGGGCGTGATCCAGATGCTGCTCCGCAACGGCATCGAGACCCGGGGCGCGCACGCCGTGGTGATCGGCCGCAGCACGATCGTCGGCAAGCCGATGGCCAACCTGCTCATCCAGACCGGCCCCGGGGGCGACGCAACCGTCACCGTCTGCCACTCGAAGACCCGGGATCTCCCGGCCGTGGCGCGGAGCGCCGACATCGTGATCGCCGCGATCGGCAAGGCGGAGTTCGTCACCGCCGACATGGTCCGGCCCGGCGCGGTGGTGATCGACGTCGGCATCAACCGGGTGGACGACACGTCGAAGCCCAAGGGCTACCGCCTGGTCGGCGACGTGGCCTATGAGCCGGTGGCGGAGAAGGCCTCGGCCATCACCCCGGTGCCGGGCGGCGTGGGCCCGATGACGATCGCCATGCTCATGGCCAACACCCTGCAGGCGATGAAGCAGGCGACGTGACCGGCGACCTCTTCGCCCAGGCGGAGCAGGACGCGCCCTGGACCCCGACCCAGCTGGCGAAGGCGGCCCGGCGGGTGCTGGAGGGCGGGATCGGGGCGCTGTGGGTCCGGGGCGAGGTGTCAGGGCTCAAGGTGTACCAGAGCGGCCATTGGTACTTCACCCTGCGCGACGCCGAGGCCCAGCTCCGCTGCGTGATGTGGCGGACCTACGCCGGCAAGATCAAGGCGCAACCCGCCGACGGCACCCAGGTCTTCGTCCGGGCGATGCCGACGGTGTGGGAGGAGCGGGGTGAGTTCCGGCTCAATGTCACCGAGCTGCTGGTCACCGACCAGGTGGGCCAGGCGCAGCTGGCGCTGGAGCGGATCCGCCAGGCGCTGGAGAAGGACGGACTCTTCGACCCCGCCCGGAAGCGGCCGCTGCCCGAGCTGCCCCGGCGCATCGCGGTGGTCACCAGCCTCGACGGCGCGGCGCTGCGCGACATCATCACCGTCACCCGGAAGCGCTGGCCCTCCATGGAGCTGGTGGTGCTCGGCACCAAGGTGCAGGGCGCCGAGGCGGAGGCGGAGGTGGTGCGCGCGCTGCGGCTGGTGGACGGCGTGCCCGGCGTGGACCTCTGCATCCTGGCCCGCGGCGGCGGCGCCAGGGAGGATCTCGCGGTCTTCAATACCGAGTCGGTCTGCCGCGCGCTGGCGCAGGTCGGGGTGCCGACGATCAGCGCGATCGGGCACGAGACCGACATCTCCTTCACCGACCTCGTGGCCGATGCCCGCGCGGCGACCCCCAGCGCCGCCGCCGAACTGGCGGTGCCGGACCGCACCGAGTACGCCCGCCACACCGCCGCGCTCGCCACCCGGCTGGCGCAGGCGCTGGGGCGGAGCACCCGGCTCGCGGGGGAGCGGCTGGCCCGCGCCGGCGACCGGCTGGAGGTGGCGCTCACCCGCCGGCTGGACCGCCCGCGGCGGGACCTCGAGCGACTGGCGGCGCAATTGGACGCGCTCTCCCCGCTCAAGGTGCTGGAGCGGGGGTACAGTGTGGCGCAGGACGCCGACGGCCGCGTGCTCCGGCGGCAGGCGCAGTTCCCCGCGGGGTTGCCGTTCTCGCTCCGGGTGAGCGACGGCAGGGTGGCGGCCCGGGTGGAGCGGCCGGCATGAAGCAGCCGCCCCCCGAGACGCCGCCCTCGCTGGCCGACGAGCTGCGGCGGCTGGAGGAGATCGTGCGGCAGCTGGAGCGCGAGGACGGCGACCTGGACCAGTCGCTCGCGCTGTTCGAGGAGGGGGTGACCCGGCTGCGTGCCGCGCGGGAGCGGCTGCTGCAGGCGGAGGCCCGGGTGCAGAAGGTGCTGCGGGACGCCGAGGGCACGCTGCGGCTCGAATCCCTGGATGGGGAGGGGTAGGGTGGTCCTTTCCGCGGCGGCCACCTTCGAGGCCCGTCACGCCCTGCACGAGGCCCGGGAGCGGGTGGATGCGCTGCTCCGGGCCTGGAGCGAGCGGATCCAGCTGATCGTTCCCGGCCGCACCGGCGAGGCGCTGGCCTACGCCCTCAACACGCCGGGCAAGCGGGTGCGGGCGGCGCTGGTGATCGCCTCGTACCGGGCGGTGGGCGGCGCCTCGCCGGCGATCGCGGCGGTGGCGGCGGCGGTCGAGACCGTTCATGCCTACTCCCTGGTGCACGACGACCTGCCCTGCATGGACGACGACGACCTGCGGCGGGGGCGGCCCACCACGCACCGCGCCTTCGACGTGCCGACCGCGACCCGCGTCGGGTACCTGCTGGTGCCGGTGGCGGCGCTGGTCCTGTCGCAGGCGGCGCGGGACCTGGTGCTCCCGGCGCCGGCCCTGGGCCGGATGGCGGCGGAGCTGTTCGAGTCGGGCGGCATCCGCGGCATGGTCGGGGGGCAGTGGCTCGACCTGGAGGCGGAGCGGCAGCGGCTCGACCTCGAGGGGCTGGTGGCGGTGCACCGGGGGAAGACCGGCGCCCTGATCCGGGCCGCCTGCGTCCTCGGCGCCATGGCTGCGGAGGCGCCCCCGGAGGCGGTGACCGCGCTCAGCCGGTACGGGAGCGAGGCGGGGCTGGCGTTCCAGGTGGCGGACGACGTGCTGGACGTGACGGCCACCAGCGACCAGCTTGGCAAGACCGCCGGGCGCGACGCGGCGCTGGAGAAGTCCACCTACGTGAGCGTGCTGGGGGTGGAGCGGGCCCGCACCGAGGCGGCGGCGATGGCGGCCCGGGCCGTGGGCCACCTCGAGGCCGCCGGGATCCCGCCGGGACCCCTCGCGGCCCTCGCGCAGTATATTGTTTCACGGGAGTCCTGACCGGGCTCACCCCCGCGGCCCGACACCCTGAACCCGGATGCGCCCCATGAGCCTGCTCGCCGGCATTCGGTCGCCCGAAGACCTGAAGCAGATCCCCCGCGACCAGCTCCCCGAGCTGGCCCGCGAGGTGCGTGAGCGCCTGATCGACTGCTGCGCCGAGACCGGCGGGCACATCGGCGCCAGCCTCGGCGTGGTGGAACTCGCCATCGCGCTGCTCTACGAGTTCGATTCCCCCGCCGACAAGATCCTCTGGGACGTGGGCCACCAGGCCTACGCCTGGAAGCTGCTCACCGGCCGCAACGAGCCGTTCCCCACGCTGCGGCAGACCGGGGGCATCTCCGGCTTCCTCAAGCGCAGCGAGAGCGAGCACGACGCCTTCGGCGCCGGCCACGCCGCCACCGCGATGTCGGCGGCGCTGGGCATGGCCACCGCGCGCGACCTCCGGGGCGGGACCAACAAGGTGGTGGCGATCGTCGGCGACGGCGCCCTCACCTGCGGCCTGTCCTACGAGGGGATGAACAACGCCGGGCACTCCGACCGCGACATCATCCTGATCGTGAACGACAACGGGATGTCCATCTCCCCCAACGTCGGCGCGATCAGCAAGACCCTCGGCACCATCGCCGCGAGCCCCGCCACCAACCGGCTGCGGGAGCACATCAAGCACTGGACCCTGCGGCTCGGCAAGGTGTTCGGGCCCGAGGTGGTGGAGTTCGCCAAGAACCTGGAGGAGAGCGCCAAGAACCTCTTCTCCGACGGGATGTTCTTCGAGGAGCTGGGCTTCCGCTACTTCGGCCCGATTGACGGCCACGACCTCAAGAAGCTCATCGACACCTTCCACTTCGTGAAGCCGATGACCGGCCCGCGGGTGATCCACGTGATCACCGAGAAGGGGAAGGGCTTCGCGCTGGCCGAGGCCAACAAGGAGAAGTGGCACGGCCTGGCCGCCTACGACCCGGAGACCGGCGAGCCCAAGAAGAAGGCCAGCGGCCCCCCGACCTGGACCCAGGTCTTCGGCGAGGCGATCACCCAGCTCGCCGCCGAGCACCCGGAGCTGGTCGCGATCACCGCGGCCATGCCGAGCGGCACCGGCACCGCGATCTTCCAGAAGCGGTGGCCGGAGCGGTTCTTCGATGTCGGGATCGCGGAGGGGCACGCGGTGACCTTCGCCGGCGGGCTGGCAGCCGAGGGGATCCGCCCGGTGGTGGCGATCTACTCCACCTTCCTCCAGCGGGCGTACGACAATGTCATCCACGACATCGCGGTGCAGCACCTGCCGGTGATGTTCTGCATGGACCGGGCGGGCCTGGTCGGCGAGGACGGCCAGACCCACATGGGGCTGTACGACATCGCCTACATGCTCGCGGTGCCGGGCATGGTGGTCACGGCCCCCAAGGATGGCGATGAGCTGGCGGGCCTGCTCAAGACCGCGCTCACCCTCGACACCCCGTTTTGCACCCGCTACCCCCGGGACAAGGCGCCGCGGGAGCCGCGCCCGGTGAGCGAGGTGGAGCCGGTGCCGGTCGGGACCTGGGAGCGCCTCCGGGACGGGAAGGACCTCGCCATCCTCGCGGTGGGCACCATGGTGGAGCCGAGCCTCCAGGCCGCGGCCCAGCTGGCCGACGAGGGGATCGACTGCGGCGTGGTGAACTGCCGCTACCTCAAGCCGCTCGACAGCGGCATGCTGCAGGTGCTCGCGGCACAGCACCGCACCCTCGTGACGGTGGAGGAGGGCACGATCGTCAACGGCTTCGGCGCCTACCTGGCCGAGACCCTGCAGACGACGCACCCCGAGACCCGCGTGGTGGCGCTGGGCGTGCCCGACAAGCTGGTGGAGCAGGCCCCCCGCACCGAGCAGCTGGAGACTTTCGGGCTCTCCGCCGGCGGCATCGCGCGGCGGCTCCGGGCGCTCCACAGCGAGGAGAGCGTCGAGGCGCGATGAACGTCGGTGTTGTCGGGAACCCGCGCTATGCCGACCTCAAGACGGTCCTCCGGGAACTCGCGGCGCTCGCGCCCTCCCGGGGCGTGCGCCTGCTCACCGAACCCAGCCTCGTCCCCCTGTGGGACGAGGTGCGGCCGCTGCTCGACCAGGAACCCCCCGACGCGCTGATCACCTTCGGCGGCGACGGCACCCTCCTCCGCGGCGCCCGCCTGCTGCACGGGCGCGAGGTGCCGATTCTCGGCATCAACCTCGGCCGCGTCGGCTTCCTCACTACTGCAACCCGGGACCAGATCCCCGCCGCCCTCGAGGCACTGCTCCAGGGCCGCTACGTGCTGGAGCGGCGGCTGGCGCTCCACGCCACCACCATCAGCGACGAGGGCGGGGTCCGCGGCGAGCAGCTGGCGCTCAATGACGTGGCCGTCCACAAGTCCGGCGTCGCGCGCGTGGTGCGGATCCGGGTGAGCGTGGACGGCGAGGAACTCGGCCCCTACAGCGCCGACGGCGTGGTGGTCGCAAGCCCCACCGGCTCCACCGCGTACTCGCTCTCCGCCGGCGGCCCCATCGTGGCGCCGGGCGTGGAGGCCATGATCATCACCCCGGTCTGCGCCCACACCCTTGCGGTGCGCCCGGTGGTGGTGCCGCCCGACGCCACCATCTGCATCGAGCCGATGGCTCCCGGCGCCGACGACCTGCTGGTCTCCTACGACGGGCAGCTCGGGACCACCGTCACCCTGGGCGACCGGGTCTACGTGCGCCGGGCCGGCACCAGCGTCCTGCTGGTGCGGCTCGGCGGCGACGGCTACTTCACCCGCATGCGCCAGAAGCTCAACTGGGGCGACCTCTCCGAGCGGGAGGCGGTGCGGTGATCACCGAACTCCGGGTCCGCGATCTGGTCACCATCGCGGACGTGACGCTCTCCCTCGGCCCCGGCCTCAATGCCCTCACCGGCGAGACCGGGGCCGGCAAGTCCATGCTGGTGGATGCCGTCGCGCTCTTGCTCGGGGCCCGCGCCGACAGCGCCCAGGTCCGCCCCGGGGCCCAGCGGGCGGTGGTGGAAGGGGCGCTGGAAGTCGGCGACGCCGCGCTCCGCCGCCGGGTGGAGGAGCTGGGGATCGAGGCCGAGGACGACCGCCTGGTGATCCGCCGCGAGGTCGGTGCCGACGGGCGCTCCCGCGCCTGGGTCAACGGCAGCCCCGCGACGATCGGGACCCTCGCACGGCTGGGCGCCTTCCTGGTGGATCTGCACGGCCAGCACGAGACCCAGTCGCTGCTCCACGCCGAGGCGCAGCGAGATATCCTCGACGAGTTCGGCGGGGCGGGGCCGGAGCGCGCCGCACTCACCGAGGCGTGGCACGCCGCCGAGCAGCTGCGCGGCGAGGAACAGGCGCTGGCGGAGCGGCGGGACGAGGTGCGCCGCCGGGCGGACTACCTGCGCCACGTGGTCGAGGAGATTGACAACGCGCGCCTCACGGCGGGAGAGGACGAGGCGCTCGACCTCGAGGCGCGCCGGCTGGGCCACGCGGGAACCCTCGGCGAGCAGGCGCGGCGGCTCGCGGCGCTGCTCGAGGAAGAAGAAGCCGGTGCGCTTCCCGCGCTGGGCCAGGTGGACCGCCTGCTTGGCGGGCTGGAACGGATTGACCAGTCAGTGGGACCGTGGCGGGAGCTGCTCGATGGGGCCTACGCCTCGCTCAGCGAACTGGCCCGCCTGGCCCAGGGCTATGCCGACGGCCTCGAGGAGGATCCGGCGCGACTGGCGGAGGTGGAGCGCCGCCGGGACCTGATCTACCGGCTCAAGCAGAAGCACGGCGCGAGCCTCGACGCGGTGCTCGCCACCCGCGCGGAGGCGGCGCGCGAACTGGACCTGCTCGACACCGCCGACCTCGACTTGCGGCAACTCGGCGCCCGGCGGGTCGCGGCCGAAGGTGCGGCGCATGCGGCGGCGGACGAGCTGACGCGCAAGCGGAAGGATGCCGCGGGGCGCCTGGCGCGCGGGGTCTCCCGGCTGCTGCCGCAGCTGGGCCTGCCGGGCGGGAAGCTGGAGGTGGAGCTGGCGCCGCTGGGCCGGGTGGAGGTGCAGGGGCAGGAGGCCGTGACCTTCATGGTGCGGCTCAATGCGGGGATGGAGCCGCGGCCACTGGCACGCGCCGCCTCCGGCGGCGAGCTCTCGCGCCTCATGCTGGCGCTCAAGGTGGTGCTCACCCGGCAGGACCGGGTGCCGACCCTGGTGTTCGACGAGATCGATGCGGGGATCGGGGGCGAGGTCGGCGCGGAGGTCGGGGCGGCGCTGGCGGAGGTCGCGGAGCGGCGTCAGGTGCTGGTGATCACCCACCTGCCGCAGATCGCCGCGCGGGCCGGCCGGCACCTCGTAGTCTCCAAGGCGGCGCGCCGCGGCCTGGCCACCAGCGACGTGCAGCAGATCCACGGCGAGGATCGCGTCACGGAGATCGCCCGGATGCTCGGCGACGCCGATGCCGCCACCGCCCGGCAGCACGCGATGACCCTGCT
>CAZYIV010000033.1:8769-37641 GCA_964647615.1 uncultured Gemmatimonadaceae bacterium
TCCGTCTTGTCGCACACGATCTTGATCGTCACCAGGATCGGCACGGCGAGAATCGCCCCGGCCACGCCCCAGATCCACCACCAGAACAGGAAGCCGACGAAGATCACCACCGGCGAGAGCGGCAGCCGGCGGCCGAGCAGGTGCGGCGTGAGGAAGTTGGCCTCGAGGGTGTGCAGCGCCAGGTAGGCAACCGGCGGCAGCACCGCCTGGGCGGCATCGGGAAAGGTCACCAGCGCCACCATGCCGAGCAGCGTGGCCATGGTGATCGGGCCGATGTACGGAATGAAGTTGAGCGCGGCGGCGAGCATGCCGAGCAGCACGGGGGTGGGCATGTCGAGCAGCGTCATCATCACGCCCGTGACCACCCCGACCCCGGCGTTGATCAGGGCGATTGCCAGGAGGTAGCGGGAGATCTGTGCCTCGGTCTCCTGCACGATCGCCACCACCCGGTCGGCCTCGTCCGGGGGGAGAATCCGCGGCAGCTTGCGGACGAAGTGATCGCCGCTGGCCAGGAAGAAGTAGGTGAGCACCAGGACGATCAGGCCCCCGGCCAGGAAGTGCCAGGCGCCGCCGAAGATCGTCTCGCTCAGGGTGGGCTCCTTGAGGGCGACCTGGGGCGTGTCAGGACCGCCGGCCACGTCGGTGATCTCGTCCACCTGCTTGGCGGTGCGGGTGACGTTCTCCACCGAGCGGACCAGACGGCGGAGCCGGGTCTCCAGGGTCTTGAGGTCCTGGGGCGCGCGGGTGACCCAGTCGCTGGCGGGGGCCCAGAGGTTGTAGAGCGCGGTGCCGGCCCCGCCGAGCAGCGCCAGGACCACCAGCACCGGCGCCAGCGCCGCCGGCACCCGGAGCCGGCGCAGCAGGCGCACCACCGGCTGCATCACGAGAGAGAGGATGAGGGCGATCGTGATGGGGAGCAGCAGGTCGCGGGCCAGCCGCAGCGTGTAGAGCACCGCCAGGAGCAGCAGCCCGGTCATGGCGACCGAGCGGAACTCTTCGCTCCGGATCCGGGTGGCGAGGCTGGTCCGGCCGCGAGGTGCCGTCATCCGGTCAGCGCCAGAGCCGCTGGTACCAGCGGACCTCGAACCGGGTGGAACGGAACTTCTCCACCCGTCCACCGCTGCCCCGGATGACGGTTGAGTAGCTCCACGTGGCGTCGATCGGCCAGCCGCAGCGGCGGTGCGGCTCGCACTCGTGCGCGGCCCGCCCCACGTAGCTCACGCCGGCACCCAGGGCCAGGGCGCTGCCCCCGGTGCCGGCCGCCAGGTCCGAGGCACTGACGCCCGGGATCACGTCCTTCGCGCGCCAGTAGCTGGCCTGGTCCGGGCCGGCATGCCACCAGTCCAGGCTGCCGGAGAGCGCGAAGTTGTCCGCCAGGCGGTAGAACGGCCGCACACCGAGGGAGGCCACGTCGCCCGCGTTGAGGGAGATGTTGGCCAGGTTGGTGTAGGAGGCATAGGGCTGGGTCGGCAGGGCCACGCGCCGGACCCGCAGCGAGGTGAACCGCACCAGGTAGCCGCCGGTGAGCCGTGCGCCCCAGCGTGTGCTCCCGAGGTCCGCGGTCCCGCTCACACCGGCCTCGTAGCGGCCGTTGCCGGTGCCGACGTCAATCAGGTTGTCCGGATTGTCGCGCTGGCCGGTGGGGAGGCGGAGCAGCCCGGTCACCGCGAGCCGGAATCCGCCGGGGCGTCCCGGCCGGTCGAAGCGGTCAATGAGGGTGTAGATCGCGCCGACATCGGTGTCACCGGCGCGCTGGAACTTGGATTCGAACACCGGCAGCGCAAACACCGGCCCGAGCGACTGGGTGAGGAAGGCCCCGAATTCCTGGTCGGTGAGCCGGTTGTTGGCCAGTACCGGATCCACCAGCGCGGTGCCGACGCCCAGCGTGGCCGTGAGGGTGTCGCTCAGGGCGCGGAGCCGCGCCGCGAGCGCCAGGCCGGTCGGGCTGTCGGTCGCCGGCAGGAAGTAGGCGGCCGTGTTCGGGTCGGTGGTCACCGCCGCCATCCGGTCGCGCAGCACCTGGCTGGAGGCGGCCACCGCGCGCGCGAGGCTGTCGAGCCCGGGGTTCCCGGCGTAGCTTCCGTTCGCGATCCGGGCGCTCAGGTCGGCCAGCGCCGCGTCGAAGGTCGTGAGGAAGGTCGCGGCGCGGCCCTGGTCCAGGGTGTTGCCGAGGTCGGGGTGGGCGGGGTTGAGCCCGCCGTCGGCGCTGGTCGAGTCGAGCCGCAGGTTGGCCTGCACCCGGCTGGTGACGATCGGCACCCGGGCAAAGAGCGTGAGCCGGGAGGTCACGCCGAGGGCCCCGCCGATGATGCCGCTGCCGACGGTGAGCTGGCCCCGCGCCCGCTGCCGGCCGAGGCTCAGGTGGTAGCCCGGCTGGCCCAGGATCTGGCCGAGCAGGGTGTCGGCCGGGGCCATGAAGCCCAGCTGGGTGGCGCCGAAGGGATTGCCGCCGAAATTGCCGAGGTAGTCCCGCAGGTGGCCGGACTCGTAGGCCTGGTCCGCGCTCTGGAACAGCCCGCCGACGTCGAACCGGAGAGTGCCCCTGGGGGCGCCGAGCGGTTCGAGCTGGGCGGTGAGGGCGGGGCAGGCAAGCAGGGCGAGCACGGCGGCCAGCCGCAGGGTACGAACCAAGCAACCTCCGGGAGGACAGTCTGCAGCGCGCACCAGCGTCACCCGTGCGACAGGCAACATCGCTCTTTCGGGAGCGGTTTGGAAGCGCCCCCACCGTGCTGGTGTCGGCGCCGGGACGGGTCAACCTGATCGGGGAACACCTCGACTACAACGGCGGTCCGGTGCTGCCGTTTGCCATCGAGCGGCGCACCGCGGTCGTGGCCGCGCCGGGCGAGGGGTGGCAGGTGGTGTCCGCGGTGGACGGCACCGTGCACGCGCTCGATCCGGCGGCGCCCGAGCCGGGACACTGGACCGCCTACGTCGCCGGGGTGATCCGGGTGCTGGGCCGGGCCGGGCTCGCGCCGCGCGGCGGGCAGCTTGCGCTGGCCAGCTCGGTGCCGGTGGGGGCGGGGCTCTCGTCGTCCGCCGCGCTCACGGTCTCGGTGGCGCGCGCACTCACCAGCCTGGCGGGCCGGCGCGTGGCCCCCGAGATGCTGGCCGAGGTGGCGTACCACGCCGAGCACGACGAAGTCGGCGTCAAGTGCGGCCGGATGGACCAGACCATCTCGGCCCTGGGCAAACGGGGATACGCGCTGCTGTTCGAGACCGCCACCGGGCGGCTGGAGCACGTGCCATTGCCCGCCCGGGTGTGGGTGGTGGAAAGCGGGGTGCAGCATCGCCTGACCGGCGGGGACTACAACACCCGGCGCCGGGAGTGCGACGAGGCCCTGGCGCAGCTGGCCGAGAACGGGACCGTGGTGCGGCAGCTGGCGGAGCTCCCACCCGCGGACCTCCCACGGCTGCTGCGGCTTCTGCCACCGCCGTGGAGCAACCGGGTCCGCCACGTGGTCACCGAGACCGACCGCACCCGCCGCGCGGCCCATGCGCTGGCGCACCGCGACCTGGTCACCACCGGCCAGCTGATGACCGAGGGGCACGCCTCGCTCCGCGACGACTACCAGTGCAGCGTCCCCGAGGCGGACCTGCTGGTGGATGCGCTGGTCCGGCACGGTGCGTACGGGGCGCGGCTCACCGGTGCGGGGTGGGGCGGGGCGGTCATCGCGCTGGTGCCGGAGGCCGAGGAGCGGCGCTTCCTGCAGCCGGTGCAGCAGGAGTTCGAGGCGGCCTACGGGCGGGTGCCCGCGGCCTGGTCCACCCGCGCGGCGGTCGGCGTGCGGAGCGAGAAGTGATCGCCTCCACGTACGTCTCCATCCCCTCCCGGAGTGCTGCATGACCCCGCACCGCCAGGTCCTCTCGCTGCTGCTGTTCCTCTCCGTGCCTGTGGCGGGGCAGGCTCGCGCCAGCGAGCCCGCCGGCGTCACCCAGGTGCTGGATGGCGCGAAGTTCACCCTGGAATACTCCCGGCCACGCTCCCGGGCGCGCGACTCGCTGTTCGGCCGGGTGGTGAAGTGGGGCGAGACCTGGACACCCGGGGCCGACTGGGCCACGACGCTGGACGCCGGGCGGGACTTCACCCTCGACGGGCACCCGGTGCCCAAGGGGAAGTACTCCGTCTGGATGGTGGTGCAGCCCGGGGGCGAGTGGACCCTGATCCTCGACCCGCGGCACCACCGCTTCCACGAGAACCGGCCCGACTCCACCGCGGAGCAGTTCCGCTTCCCGCTGCGGACCACCCAGGCGCCCTATGCCGATGCGCTGCTCTGGTGGTGGCCGGAGCTGCGGCCGCTGGGCGGGACTCTGGCGATGCAGTGGGGCACCACCCGGGTGTCGATGGCGATCGCGGTGGAGTCGCGCTACCGGATGCAGGTCTCGCGCGAGGAGGCGGCGCCGTACGTGGGGCGCTACAGCTTCCGGGAACTCAAGACGCCGGACACCGCCACCGCGGAGCCGTTCCTGGTGCGCTACGTGGACGGATCGCTCTGGGGACAGTGGACCGTGGGCGATACCATGTCGTTCCTGATGGTGCCCATCCGGCAGGACTGGTTCATCCCGCGCTGGCACTACCCGGGCGAGGGGCCGGACGTCTATGACGTGGACCCGACCCTGCTGTTCGAGTTCACCCGGCAGGGGGAGTGCGCGGTGTCATTCGTGATGCGCGAGACGTCGGACTCGGTGGTGGCCGTCGCGCGGCGGGAGGGAGACCGGTAGCGGCCGCGCTGTCGGTCCACGCTGGAGTCGAGTTTGCCGGGCGCCGGGCACCTGACCAACATCTTGCGGGACGGTCCGGGCGGCATACGTTAGGCGAGTGCCTCACACCGAGTCCCATTCATGAAGCGTCCCCATTGGCTGCCTGCCCGGTCACGTCGGGTGTCTGTCATGGCGCTAGTGCTCCTCCTGTCGGGTTGCACCCGATGGGATGTCGTGGCCGTCACCCCGGCTCCAACCGACACCCTGGACCACGCCCGGGTGTTTGCCGGCGGGCGGCCTGCCGTCCTCGTCGATAACGTGGTGGTGTCCGCGGATTCGGTCACCGGGCTGCTGCCGAACTCCAGTCCTCCGGGCCATCCACCGCAGCGATTCCTGGTGCTCCGGGCGGAGGTCGACAGCATCTACCAGCCCCACCACGACCTGCTGCGCACCCTCGGCCTCTCCACCCTTCCCCCGGCCTTCCTGGCGGGGGGGTGGTTCCTCCTCGGACTATGAGGTCTGCCGTGCGCTGGCGCGCCACCGCTCCCCTGTTGCTCGCCGCGGCGATCGCGTGCGGTGACGCCACGGCCACCGAGACGGGTGGCCGCTTGCTCGCCATCTCGGCCGGGACCGATCACGCCTGTGCCGATGTCCAGGGGGGAACCGTGGTCTGCTGGGGGGCGAATCGGGAGGGCCAACTGGGCCTGCCCGGGGGGCGGGCCACGACACCGCTCAGCCCGATCCTGGGGCCGCTCTCGCTGCACGCCGTGGCGGCCGGCCGGGAACTCACCTGTGCCCTGACGCCGCGCGGGCGCCCGTTCTGCTGGGGCAGGGGGGACCCCGCGCCGCGGCGCACGGGAGGCGTGCCCGCCCTCGCCCGACTGGCCGCGGGAGAATATGCCTGCGGCCTGACGGGCGCCGGTGCCATCTGGTGCTGGGACGCCCCGGGGGCAGATGGAGTGCAGCTCACCGGCGCGGGCTTTTCCGCACTCACCGTCTCGACCCGCATCTGCGCCCTGGACCCGGCAGGTGCGGCGACCTGCTGGGACTCGCCCCAGGCCGCACCGGTGACCCTGAGTTCCGGCCCCGCGCTGGTGGCCCTCGCCACCGGTGACAGCCACGCCTGCGGCCTGGATGGCACCGGCACCGTCTGGTGCTGGGGGGCCAACAACCGGGGACAGCTGGGCGACGGTACCACCAGCGCCCACGCCGCGCCGGCCCCGATCGCGCTGGGGGATGGGACGCCCGGGATCACCTATACCGCCGTCACCGCGGGCCCCGACAACAGCTGCGCCATCGCGACGGATGGGAGTGCGCACTGCTGGGGCCTCGGGGAATCCGGCCAGCTCGGCTACGGCGGGACCAACCCGACCCCGGGGCTCTACGTCAGTGTCCCGGTGACGGTTGTCGGGGGGAAGCAGTGGGCCCGACTTGCAGGCGGAGGGCGCCACACCTGCGGCCTGGTTGCCGACGGCACGGCATGGTGCTGGGGGGCGAATCTCGATGGCGAGCTCGGGACCGGCGACCTGGTCATGCAGGTGCAGCCCACGGAGGTGCAGTGGTGAGGCACATGC
The DNA here is from genome assembly GCA_964647615.1 of uncultured Gemmatimonadaceae bacterium. Lineage (GTDB taxonomy): Bacteria > Gemmatimonadota > Gemmatimonadetes > Gemmatimonadales > GWC2-71-9 > JADJOM01. The sequence goes on from CAZYIV010000033.1 coordinate 15,042, forward strand.
TACGGGGTGCCGTCGGCGCTGCGCTGATCCTGTCGTTCGCGGCGGTGCCCGCCGCCGGACAGCTCCCCCGGCGGACCCCAGGATTCTGGGCTGGAGCCATCGGAGGGTATGGCTTTTCCGGGTCGAGCTGCGGCGAATGCCGTGACCTTTCCAGGGCGGGCGGGCTCGCCGCCGGCTTCGGCGTGGGCCGGACGTTCTCACCCACGTGGCAGCTGGCGCTCGAGGTCAACGGGTGGGTCGATCCGCTCAACGGTGCCCGGACCACCTACGGGTTCGCGGACCTGGTCCTGTACTACTACCCGCTCGGGCATCCGCCGCTGGTGCTGGGCGTCGGGGCGGGGTACTCGCGCTACTCCGCGCGGGTGCAGCGCGGTGGGCAGGGGATCACCGCGCGATCCGACGGCCTCGGCGGCCAGCTCAGTCTCGGGTACGACCTGCGTGCGGGGGCCGAGTTCACGCTGACGCCCACGGTGAGCTATCACCAGAGCCTGTCCGAAGCCCTCAGCTTCGAGGGCACGGACACGAGACTGCGGCTGCGCCACTCCCTCCTGCAGGTGGGGCTGGGGATTCGCTGGCGCTGGAGCTCCCCCTGAGCCGCGCCGGCCCTGTGACTTGACCGCCGATTCGCTACCTTAGGGCAGCTGGCTCGGGTGGCGAAACTGGCAGACGCAAGGGACTTAAAATCCCTTGGGGGGCAACCCCCGTGTGGGTTCGAGACCCACCCCGAGCACTTCGCCAGTCATTGATCTGACAACGGTTACGCGAGAGGGGCCGCCCCGGGGTGGGGCGGCCCCTCGGTGTTGGAGGGGCCGCTGGGCCCGGGTTGGCGCCAGGATGGGGGAAAGGCTTGCTGGGGAGAACCCCGGGGGTGGGATGGGTGACACGAGTCACCGGAGTTGATGAGCAGGCTTGGCTACAGTTGCCCCGGACGCTCAGAGTTGGACCCTTGGTTGACGTTTGGTTGACGGTCACGATGTACGGTCGGGCCAACTATCCATGGGCGGGATTCGGGCATGTTACGATCTCTGTTGGGAAGACTCCTTGGGACCGCTGCCATTCTGGCGGTCATCTGGGGCTGCAGTGAGGTGCTGGCGCCGAACGCTCGGCGGTTCACAGGGCCCGCCGGCAAGCAGATTGACCCGCGGTGCTGTCCCAACGGCTCTGGGTCCGGGTGTGGCTGCCCCGGGACAATCTTCGGCAGTTCAAACGGCACCGGAGATACCGCCGGGGTGGCGCTGTACGTCGAGCGGAATTTGATCTGCCCAGCGGGTCTCGGAACCCCCGACTCAGGCTCGGGTGGGGCGCCGCTCCTGAGTGGCGAGCCTTGGCCGGACAGCGTCACCGTGTATGTCGCAGTGGACTCTGGCGGCGAAGGTAACCATCTGCTCGACCGGGAGATCGTTGTCTCCGTGGAGTCAGTGGACAGCGCCGGCACCAGTTCCGATGCGCCGTACGGCCATGCCCACTTCGGTCATGGAGGTGTACAGAAGCCAAAGGGTGTGCTGTCGGCAGATACCGTCAACACGGGGCAGCAAGGGCTGGTGATCCTGACCTATCGGGCGGGAACAGTGAGCGGGCCGATCGTGATCCGCGCCACATCGACCGGGGCTTCGAAGAACGAGCTGACGCTTGGAGTCGGGGTTCCGGGCTTGGTGGCGCTGCCTGGACGGCCCAGCTACGTGCTGGTCGGGCAACTCTGGTCACACCCGGCGAATCACCACGGTATCCCGGCCGTGACCGCCCGCCTGGACACGCTCGCGGACTCGGTCATGGGTCGCTTCAACCGTCCGCTCTATCTCAATGACATGGCGCTGCCGCTCGGTGGACGGTTCGACCTCGACAGCAATTGGGCCTGCTGTCATGATGAGCATCGAGCGGGTCGGGACACCGATCTGCGGACCAACAATGCTGGCGGTCTGAGCGCGCGAGAGCGGCAATACGTATGGGCGCAATGGGAGCGGATGGGCGGCACCGTGCACGATGAGACGGTGCTGAGGAGCGGCGCGCCGAACACGCGAAGCCCGCACTACCACCTGCGCTACCGGAGGCCAGAATGAGGTGTCAAGGATTGATCGCGCTCCTCCTCGCGGGGCCGGCCGGCCTCGCGGGTCAGGGGCTTCCCGGAACCGGTCTAACGGTTTCAGTGACGGTCAGCGCGGTGACGATGAGCGGTGACACCGCGACCATTTCGTATGTGCTCGCAAACGACTTTGCCAGCCTGGAGCAGTTGGCCGCGTTCACGGTAAACTCTCGTGCCGCGCCGGTCGTGGTCCTGAGCCCGACGCCACCGGATGCCTGGGCCGTGGCGAGCTTCTATCGCGACCGCACGGTTGCCCAGTGGGTGCCGCTGGACCTGATCGCCCAGGGTGGCCAGACGCCCGCCCTCACTTATCGAGCGGTTGGTCTGCCCGGCATTGACACCGCCTGGTATCGCGGTAACCGATTGCCCTCAACTTTCGAGGATGACACGACCACGGCAACGCCGCCGACCAATGAACCGCCCCAGGACGCGGACCCGCTCCTCTACTACAGCGTGTCCACGCTGAGTGTGGCAGCTGCGCCAATGCCTCTGGGCGCTACGCCCGCGAGCCTGACGGCGCGTCTCGACAGCCTCAGGGGGCAGTCTTGCTCAATGAGTTGGGTTTCAAGTACGACCCTGTGTTCCACGCTTCACGGCTACCTGACTTCGCAGCCGGCGAACCTGGCTCAGTTCAATGCCGACCTTGCCGCCAATCACACTAGTGGCGGCTCGGTCAACGACAATGCGTACTGGTTGCTCAAGGCGAACGCCGACTACATCATCAGCATCTCCTCGCCGCCCGTGGACACAGCGCTCATCAATGCGAGCTACATCTGTGGCAACAAGTTCAAGGTTCGCAATGTCAATACAGTGGCGGTGCCGCTCACATGGAATGTGGTGAATGGCTCTGAGACTGGCGCCGTCACCGTACCGGCGAAACAGTCCAACGGCGAGCCGGGCAGCGTCTTCATCACCACCATCGAGAAGCGTACACTCCGGCTCTACTACAACGGCCAGCTGATTATCGCAGTGGCCAACGGCAACAAGCCGCCCTGCTAGCGCCACGTACCATGAGGTCGATGGCAAGTGCGGCTGAGTGGACGGCCGAACCGCCCCGGGGCATCCTCGCCCGGGGCGGTAGGGTAGGCCCTGGCGCTGCCGCTGCCGTCTGACTCAGCGGTCGGTGTCGGTGCCGATGTCCGCCTCCACCTTCCAGTGGCCATCGGGCTGGCGCCGCCACACCGTCAGGTACCGCCCCTGGCTGACCTGCTTCATCCCCGCGCTGTCCTTCGCGGCGTAGGTCCACCGTCCCCAGGTGTAGCCAAGGTTGCCGTCCGCGGAGACCTCTGCGAGGTCCGGCACCCAGCGCAGCGCGTGCGTGGTGTCGGTCAGCAGCCCGCGCATGTGCTCCCGCACCGCGGCGGGGCCGGTGACGAAGTCGCCGTGGTTGTCCACCTGCCGGCCCGAATCGGCGATGTACCGCACCCACCCCTCGAGTCCGTCCGACGCGGTGGCCGAATCGTACTCGGCGTCCACCGCCAGCAGCTCGGCCCGGACCGCCGCCGGATCGGGCGCGGGCGCGGCGCGCCCTCCACAGCCCAGCGTCATCACGAGCAGCCCGCACCAGATTCCCGCACCTCGCATGGCGTCCCTCCCGTTGCCGGTTAGCTTCTTACCGTCTTACCGTCTTACCGTCTTACCGTCTTACCGTCTTACCGTCCTCCGTCTCCCACTCCCGAGGTACCCATGGCCCTCAAGCCCGTGAAGCCCGGCACCAAGGTCAAGCTCAACGACGACCTGGCCATCGACGACAAGGAGCCCAAGGGCAAGGCGGCCGAGGAAGCGGTGGAGCCGTTCATCGAGCGGATCGTCAAGCAGCAGGTGGCCCTCTACGCCGAGGGCAAGCAGGCGCTGCTGGTGGTGCTGCAGGGCCGTGATGCCGCCGGCAAGGACGGGCTCACCCGGAAGGTGTTCGGCCCGGTGAACTCCCAGGGCTGCGTGGTCAGCAACTTCAAGCGCCCCACCGAGTACGAGCTGGCCCGGGATTATCTCTGGCGGGTGCACCAGGTGGTGCCGCCGAAGGGGACGATCGGCATCTTCAACCGCTCACACTACGAGGACGTCCTCGTCGTGCGGGTGCACGACCTGGTCCCCAAGGCGGTCTGGTCGAAGCGCTACGGCCAGATCAACGACTTCGAGCGGATGCTCACCGAGAGCGGCGTGACGATCCTCAAGTTCTTCCTGCACATCTCGCGGGAGGAGCAGAAGGACCGGCTGCTGGAGCGGCTGCACGATCCGCTCAAGAACTGGAAGTTCCAGGTCGGCGACCTGGCCGAGCGGAAGCGGTGGGACGACTACACCGAGGCGTACGAGAACGTGCTGGAGAAGACCAGCACCGAGTGGGCGCCCTGGTACCTGGTCCCCGCCGACCGCAAGAAGACCCGCGACCTGCTGGTGGCGCAGGTGGTGGCGGACACCCTGGACCGGATGGCCCCGGCCTTTCCCAGCGTGGATCCGGAGGTGCTCAAGATCGCCCGGCAGTGGGAGCGCGAGACGACCGCGCGGCGCCGGGTGGAGGAGGACGACTGACCCGGGCGTGCGCCCGGGTCACCAGTTGCCGTTGGCGTCAATCAGGACGTAGGTGAGCCGGTTGCCGGCAAAGAAGTAGGGCGCCTTGTTGCCCAGGTTCTGCACCAGGGCGTTCATGAGGCGGGGGTCGCTGGTGGTCACCGAGATCGCGATCTCGTACGGATCCACCGACGGGCTCCGGTTGTCCCAGTCGAGCTGGTAGGAGGGGGCGACGAAGTTGAAGCCGGTGGGCAGGTAGTTGGCCAGTTCTGGCGGCGCGATCCCGGGCCCCCGCTCGGCGGGCCACTGGTTGGGGTGGTCGGCCTCGTAGTTGTAGGCCGCCAGCCGGACCGCGGTGAATTCGCCCACGATCTTGGCCGTGAACGCGGTGCGGGTCAGGTCGATGTACTTGAGCACCGCCAGGGAGGAGAGCAGGCCCAGGACCACGATCACGACCATGATCTCGACCAGGGTGAAGCCGCGGCGCGGACTCATTGCTGCCGCCTCCCGCTGATGAGCGCGTAGCTGTTGCCGAGGAATTCCCGGGCCGACTGGCTCGAGGTGTAGGTCAGGCTGAGCGGGCCGTTGCGTCCGGTCAGGGAGAAGCCCTCCGCCCCCGCGCTGTACTGCACGCCCGACGTGTCCCCCAGCGCATCCAGCAGGCTGTGCGGGTAGGTGCCGTTCACCGTCTTGTACGCCTCCACCCGCTCGATCTCCCCGAACATCCGCAACCGCAGGCTCGCTTCCTTCACGGCCGGGGTTTCCGGCGGCGCCTTGGGGAAGAGCCAGTTCGGCTGCAGCACCAGCACCGCCGTGAGGGCGCCGGCCATGGACAGCATGAAGGCCCAGAAGGGGGCCTTGGAGGGCGGTGGCGGGGGGGGCGGCGGCGGCGCGCCGCGCCGGTCCTGCTCCTGCTTGACCACGTCCTGGTAGGCCTTGAGGAGCGCCTGCCGGTCGTGGCTGCCGGACGTCGAGGGGGAGGACCCCGATGGGCGGCTGGTCGGCCCGGAGGGACGCCGGGGGGTGTCTGCCATGTCTGGGAAATAAGCCCGGAACAGCGATCCCGCCAGTCGCGGCGGGCCGGCTCAGGTCGTGACGCTCTCGCCCGCCAGGGCCCGGGCCACCTGGTCGGGAAACTGCCGGATGTCGATCGGCTTGGTGATGTAGCCGTCGAATCCCGCCTCCAGGGCCCGCTCCCGGTCGCCCGCCATGGCATGCGCCGTCAGGGCCACGACGCGGAGCGCCCGATGGGGCGAGGCCCGGATCTCGCCCAGCAGCCCGAACCCGTCCTTGCCCGGCAGCTGGATGTCCATCAGCACCAGGGCCGGCTGGGCCTCCTCGATGGTCGGCAGCAGGCCCTCGCCGCTGGTCAGCCCCACCACGGTGTGCTGCCGCAGGGTGAGCAGGGTCCGGAACAGCTTCATGTTGTCGGGGCTGTCCTCGACAATCAGGATGGTTGCCATCCCTGGCTCCTGGTCCGGTGGGGTCAGCTCTTCACCCGGCGCAGCACCGCCTTGACCCGGGCGGTGAGGGCGGTCGGGCGGACCGGCTTGGTGAGGTAATCCTGCGCGCCCAGGTCGAGCGCCCGGGCCTCGGTTTCGTCCGAGCGGGCGGTCAGCACGATCACCGGAATCTGCGCGGTCTGGACGCTGTGGCCAAGCTCCTCCAGGACCCCGATGCCATCGAGCCGGGGCATGTCCATGTCCAGCACCACGAGGTCGATCCTCCGCTGGCCCAGCAGGTCCAGCGCGTCGAGCCCGTCGGCCGCCTCGGTCACCTGCATCCCGTCCCGCTCCAGGACGGCGCGCACCAGCCGCCGCATCTGCGGGTCGTCGTCGGCCACGAGGACGTGGGTCTGGCCCGAGACGTCGTCGGTGCCGGGCGCTGCCTCCCTGACCGCGGCCTGCACGGTGGCCGGGACGACGGCCGCCGTGGGGCGTTGGCCCGGCGAAGCGTGGTCCTCCGGGATCCGCTCGCCCAGCACCCGTACCAGCTCATCAAGCGTGGTCAGTCCCTGCCACATCCGGTGCAGTCCGCTCTCCCACAGGCTCCGCATGCCCAGGCGGCTGGCCGCCTGCACCAGGTCCTCCGACGGGGCGCCCCGGTCAATCAGCCGGGCCACCTCGTCGTCCACGGGCAGGATTTCCACCACGCACAGCCGGCCTCGGTAGCCGCTCCCGTTGCACGCCTTGCAGCCCACGGCGCGGACCAGGGTCGGGTGCGCGCGCCAGTCCGCCTGCGGCCGCGCCTCCGGCGGGAGGTCCTCGACGGCCATCGCCTCGGCACATTCGGGGCAGACCCGGCGCACCAGCCGCTGTGCCAGCACCCCCTTGACCACCGAGGCGACCTTGAAGCTGTCGATGCCCATGTCGCGCAATCGCACCACGGCACCGGCGGCATCGTTGGTGTGCAGGGTCGAGAGCACGAAGTGCCCCGAGAGGCCGGCCTGGATGGCGGTCTTCGCGGTCTCCAGGTCGCGGATCTCGCCCAGCAACACGATGTCCGGGTCCTGCCGCAGCACCGAGCGCAGCGCGCTCGCGAAGGTGAGCCCCTGCGCCTCGTTCACCTGGATCTGGGAGATGCCGGAGAGGTCGTACTCGACCGGGTCCTCCACCGTCACGATGTTCACGGCACCGGTCTTCAGCTGGTTGAGCGCGGCGTAGAGCGTGGTGGTCTTGCCGCTGCCGGTGGGGCCGGTGACCAGCAGCATCCCCTCGCGATGCCCCAGCAGCCGGCCAAGCAGCGTCTGCTCGGCCGGGGAGAGGCCCAGGTCGCCGAGCGTCTGTTTCAGGTTGGAGTCGTCGAGAATCCGGATGACGACCTTCTCGCCCCGGCGGGCAATCGGGATCGTCGAGACCCGCAGGTCAACATGCCGGCCGTCCACCCGCACCGCCGCCCGCCCGTCATGCGGGTGCAGGGGGTCGGTGACATCGAGCTTGGCGAAGACCTTCGCGCGCCGCACCAGCGAGGCGCCGGCCGAGCCCGGCAGCCGCATCACCTCGTGCAGCACCCCGTCCACGCGGTAGCGTACGACGGTCGAGTGCTCATCGGGCTCGGCGTGGATGTCGCTCGCACCCTGGCGGACTGCCTCGGAGATCAGGGCGTCGAGCAGCTTGGCGACCGGGGCGTCCAGCGCCGGATCCCGGTCGGGGCCGAGCGCCTCGTCCACCGCCAGCTCCACTTCCGCCGGCTCCAGCCGGTCCAGCATCCGTTCGATGGAGCGCTCCGGCCGGTAGGCGGCGTCCAGCCGCTCCTGCAGCTGCGCCGGGGAGGCGACCTCGAACTCCACGTTGCGCCCGGTCACGAACCGGAGCGCCTGCTCGGCGTCGAAGTCGCGCGGGTCGGCGGTGGCCACCCGGATGCGGCGGTCATCGGCCCCGAGGGGCAGCACCAGGTGCTTCCGCGCCACCGACTCCGGGACCAGCAGCGCGGCACGGGCATCGGCCTGCGCCAGCGCCGCCACCGGCAGGCGGAATTGCCGCGCCACCGCCGCCACCACCGCCTCATCGCTCACCTGGCCCTGGTCCACCACCGCCTGCCACACGCCGGCATCGGGCGCGAGGGCCGCGGCGAGGGTGGGCGGCAGCAGCCCGGCCCGCTCCAGGGTCTGCAGCAGCCAGGCGTCGGACGAACGATGGGCGTGGGTGACGGGTTCGATCACGACGGCGTCCGATACGCGGGCACTCCGGCCCGCGGTGTGGGTTCGGTTGAGCGGGCAGGCAGCCCGGACTACAATTGGGCTCCGGGTCCCGGACACTCCCTGTCCCCTCCACTATCGGCCGGCACGGCGGGAAACTGTATGCGCCCCAACTCGTTGGCGGTCCTGGGCCTGGGCGCCATCGGCGGGTCGGTGGCGTGGCAGGCGCGGCTGGCCGGGGTGCCCCGGGTGGTCGGGTTCTCGCCCGACCGGGCCGACGCCGTCCACGCCCTCAAGGCCCAGGCGGTGCACGACATCGCCGACTCGCCCGCCCGCGCGGTGGCCGGCGCCGACCTGGTCATCCTCGCGGCGCCCCCCGGGGCCATCCTCGACCTGCTCGACGGCCTGCCGCCGCTGCTCGCCCCGGGGGCCCTGGTGACCGATGTCGCCAGCGTGAAGCTGCCCGTGGTCCAGCGCGCCCGCGCCGCCGGGCTGGCCGCGCGCTTCGCCGGGAGCCATCCGTTCGCCGGCACCCACCAGCAGGGCTGGGCCGGCGCCCGCGCCGACCTCTGTGCCGGTGCCGTCGTGTACGTCTGCTCCACCGGGCCCGAGGGCGAATCGGCCGCCTGCGAGATCATGGATTTCTGGTCGGGCGTGCTGGGCGCCGCGCCGGTGCTGATCGCCGCCGCCGCGCACGACAGCCGGCTGGCCTGGACCAGCCACCTGCCGCAGGCGGTGGCGAGCGCGCTCGCGGCGACGCTCGCGCGTGCGCCCGCCCTGCGGGGGGCGACCGTGGGCACCGGCCTGCGCGACACGACCCGCCTCGCCGCGAGCCCCGTGGAGATGTGGGTGGATATCCTGCTCCGGAACCGCGCGCCGGTGACCGATGCGCTCGGGGCGATGGAAGGCACCCTGGCGGAGCTGGCCCGGCTGCTCGCCGCCGGCGACCGTGACGGGCTCACCCGCCTGCTCACCGAGGCCGCGAGCTACCGCCGCGGCCTCTGAGGTCCCTACCGGTCCATCTTGAGCTGCACCTGGCCGCCGCCGTCCCAGCAGACGGCGGTGAGGTCGGGGTTGGAACCCCCGCCGAGCATCCCATGCAGGTACTGGCAGGTGGGGCCGCTCTGGATGAACACGCCGATGGTGTGATACTCCGCCAGCTGCCCGTTCTCGACCACCGACAGCGTCACCCACGCCACGGTGAACCCCGGCTGGGTGAAGCCGAAGCCGGAGGGCAGGTAGGATGCCAGCCCCACCGGGACCAGCCCGAACGCGGTGGTGGGCGGCCAGTCGTTCCGGCTCTCGTTGTAGCTGTAGGCGGCGTGCCGCACCACCTCGATTGCCCCGACCACGCGGGCGGCGTCGGCGCGGCGGCGGATCTCCTGCACCTTCGGCACGGTGATGCCGGCGAGGATGCCGAGCACGGCGACCACGGTAAGCAGCTCGATGATCGTGAGCCCGCGTCGGGTGTGCCTCACTGGTGGGTCTCCCGCAGCTCCGCCACGCCCTCGGGCGTGCCCTCGAGCATCAGGATGTGCGACCCCAGCGAGGTCCGGAGCAGGTAACTGCCGTCGGCGCGGGGGACGTACTCCATGTTCGGGATCGGCGCGTTGAGCGCGGCCAGGCTGGGGGGCAGCTGGTGGTACTGCTGCCGGTAGACCTCGACCAGGTTCGCCGCGGTGCGGAGGTAGGCCCGGGCCATCGGGGCGCGGCTGGCCTCGACCGGTACCGGGGGCGGCGGGTACAGCCACGCCGGCTTCCCGAACACGATCCAGCCCGCGGTCGCGAGCAGGCCCAGCACCACCACCCACGGCAGCGCCTTCCGCCACCACGGCACGTGCACCACATGCACCCGCCGCTTCTCCACCTCGTGCTCCAGCACCTGGTCGTACGCCTGCTCCAGCGAGACCCCGCGCGAGGGGCGGGGGGCCCGCTCCGGCGTCCGCGGCGAGGCGGGGCCGGCGGACGGCGACGGGCGGCCCTTCGGGGCCGGGCGCGCGGGCGCCGACTGCGCCGCCAGGAAGTCCTGGAGGGCGTTATCGAGGGCGCGGGCGGTCCGGTCGGGCGGCTGGGTCATGTCGCCGTGGCGCGGCCGGTGCGCGGCGGTTGAGGAAGGCGGGGGGAGCCGGTACTGTTGTGGGCTCCCGCGCCCCCGGGGCGCACCCACACCCGGGTCTCCGCAGTATCGGCCCGGCGCCGAGCCGTCTTGAGCGGCGCCTCACCCACCGAGGATCGCATGCGGGTCCGTGGCGTCATCCGCGTTCCGGGCGACAAGAGCCTCTCCCACCGCGCGCTGCTCTTCGCCGCGATGGCGCGGGGCACCAGCCACCTCGGCGGGCTCCTCACCAGCCTCGATGCGCGCTCTTCGGCCCGGGTCCTGCGCCAGCTCGGTGCCGAGGTCTCCGCCCTCGGCGAGGATCGCATGGTGACGGTGCGCGGCCGCGGGCGGCTGGTCCGCGCCGGCGCCATCCTCAACTGCGGCAACTCCGGCACCACCACCCGGCTGCTGCTCGGCCTGCTCGCCGCCCACGGCTTCCGCGCCGACCTCACCGGCGACCAGTCGCTGCGCCGCCGCCCGATGCGCCGGGTGAGCGTGCCGCTCCGCGAGATGGGCGCCAGCATCATCGAGAAGAACGAGCGCGGCACCCTGCCGCTCGCCATCCGTGGCGGCCGCCTGGCCGCGCTGCGGCACGAGATGCCGGTCTCCAGCGCCCAGATCAAGGGCTGCCTGCTGCTCGCCGGCATGGCAGGGCGCGTCCCGGTCTCGGTGCGCGAGCCGCACGGCCGTTCCCGCGATCACACCGAGCGGCTGCTCCGCGCCTTCGGCTACCAGGTGGACGAGCAGGGCCCCTGGGTCCACTTCCAGCCCACCGGCCGGCTGGAGCCGTTCGACATGCAGGTGCCGGGCGACCCCTCCTCCGCCGCCTTCCCGGTGGCCGCGGCGGTGCTGGCGGAGGGCGGGGAACTGCGGCTCACCGGCGTGGGCGTCAACCCGACCCGCATCGGCTTCCTGCACGTGCTGGAGCGGATGGGTGCGGCGGTGGCGGTGGAAGACGTGGAGCTGCGCTTCGACGAGCCGGTCGGCGACCTCGTCGCCCGGCCCGCGACGCTCCGCGCCACGGAGGTGCTCCCGGGCGAGATCCCGGGCCTGATCGACGAGGTGCCGATGCTCGCGGCGCTCGCCACCCGGGCCCGGGGGACCACGATCTTCCGCGACGTCGGTGAGCTGCGGGTGAAGGAGAGCGATCGCCTGGCCCTCATCGCCGCCAACATCCGGGCCCTCGGCGGGACGGCGGAGATTCACGGCGACGACCTGCACGTGGAGGGCGGCACCCGGCCGCCGGCAGGACGGGTCGTGACCGAGGGCGACCATCGCATCGCCATGGCCTTCGCGGTGCTGGGCACCGTGCCCGGTGCCCGGGTGCGGGTGGACGACATGGCCTGCGCCGCGGTGAGCTACCCCGGCTTCCCCGAGATGCTGCGCCAGGTGCGGGGCCGCTGATGCCCGCACGGGTGATCGCCATTGACGGACCGGCGGCCTCCGGCAAGTCCAGCACGGCGGCCGCGGTGGCCCGCGCCCTCGGCTACGCCCACCTCGACTCCGGGGCGCTCTACCGGGGGGCGACCCTGGTGGCCATCCGCGAGTGCGGCGCGGCGCCGGGCAGTCCGCTCGACGCGGAGGCGATCCTGCGCGCCGCCGAGCGGCGCGGGCTGGCGCTGCACTTCGACGGCACCGGCTACGCCGTGTACCTCATGGGGGAACCGGCCGACCACGCCATCCGGACGGCGGAGGTGACCGCGCTGGTCTCCGCGGTGTCCGCCCTCCCGGCGGTCCGGGAGTGGGTCAACGACCGGCTGCGCGCCCTGCCGCGGGCGGGACAGGCGGTGGTGGTGGACGGGCGGGATATCGGCACGGTCGTGTTCCCGGATGCGGACCTCAAGGTCTTCCTGACCGCCTCTCCCCGGACCCGGGCCGAGCGGCGGCTGCTGCAGCGGGGGCAGGCGGTGGCGGCCGACGTCCTGGAACGGGAGACCGCCGCCCTCGCGGCCCGGGACGCCGCCGACTCCTCCCGGGCGGTGGCGCCCCTCCGGATGGCCGGCGACGCCCTCCCCCTGGACGGCACCGAGCTGTCCTTCGAGGGACAGGTGGCGGAGATCGTCCGCCTGGCCCGGGAACGCTTCGGGGGGTAGGGCCCGCTCCCGTCCCCGGTTGCTCCCTCTTGTCCCAACCCCTACCCATTCGCTAGGTTAGCTGGCTCCCCAACCCGGCAATTCCGCCGGGCGGGACTCCACCACTTGCCCGCGGCCGGTCCGGCGCGGCCACGTCTGAGGTTCCGCTGTGACTTCCCACCGCTCCACCATCACCCCAGCCGCCCTGCACGCCACCGCCACCGGACTGAAGGTCCGGCCGGACCTGTACGACGAGGACTACACCGAGAGCGAGTACGAGGAAATGCTCTCGATGTACGAAGGGACCATGTCCCAGATCGTCGAGGGCGAGATCGTCAAGTCGAAGGTCCTCCGCATCACCGAGAGCGCCGTCATCCTCGATGTCGGCTTCAAGTCCGAGGGCTCCGTCCCCCTGGACGAATTCAAGGAACTGCCCCAGCCGGGCGATGAGGTCGAGGTCTTCCTCGAGCATCTCGAGGACCAGGAGGGCGCGGTCGTGCTCTCCAAGAAGAAGGCCGACTTCATGCGGGTGTGGGAGAAGATCAAGCAGGCGCACGAGACCGACCAGCCGGTGCAGGGCACGCTGGTGAAGAAGATCAAGGGCGGCGTGGTCGTGAACCTGATGGGCGTGGACGCGTTCCTGCCGGGCTCGCAGATCGCGCTCCGCCGGGTGCCCAACATCGACGAGCTGCTGGGCCAGAGCTACGAGTTCAAGATCATCAAGCTCAACAAGCGCCGGCGGAACATCGTGGTCAGCCGCCGCGTGATCCTGGAGAACGAGCGGGCCCACAAGCGCGAGCACCTGATGAAGGAGCTCGCCGTCGGCCAGGTGCGGAAGGGCGTGGTCAAGAACATCACCGACTTCGGTGCCTTCATCGACCTGGGCGGCGTGGACGGCCTGCTGCACATCACCGACATGTCCTACGGCCGGGTCTCGCACCCGACCGAGATGGTCGCCATCGGCCGCGAGGTCGAGGTCAAGATCCTCGACATCGACTGGCAGCGGGAGCGCATCAGCCTCGGCATGAAGCAGCTGCAGCCGTACCCGTGGCAGCACGTCGCCGAGCGCTACCCCATCGGCACCCGGGTGCAGGGCAAGGTGGTCTCGATCACCAACTACGGCGCCTTCGTGGAGCTGGAGCCGGGGATCGAGGGCCTGGTGCACATCTCCGAGATGTCCTGGACCCGCAACGTCCGCCACCCGTCGAAGATCGTCTCCATCGGCGAGACCATCGAGGCGGTGGTGCTCAAGGTGGACGAGTCCGAGGAGAAGATCTCCCTCGGCATGAAGCAGACCGAGCAGGATCCGTGGACCGTGCTGCCGCTCAAGTACCCGGTCGGCACGCGCATCCAGGGCAAGGTGCGCAACCTCACCAGCTTCGGCGCCTTCGTCGAGATCGAGCCGGGCATCGACGGCCTGATCCACATCTCCGACATGTCGTGGACCAAGCGGGTGCAGCACCCGTCGGAGGTGGTGAAGAAGGGCGACGCGGTGAACGTCGTCATTCTCAACATCGACGCGGACAACAAGCGGATCTCCCTGGGCCTCAAGCAGGCCGAGGAGGATCCGTGGCTCCACATCGGCGAGACCTTCCCCATCGGCACCGAGCTCCGCGGCCGGGTGGCCCGCCTGATGGACAAGGGCGTGGTGGTGGACCTGGGCAACGACATCGAGGGCTTCGTCCCGGTGTCGCAGCTCGGCATCCCGAACCCGGACGCCATGGCCGAGGCCGTGAAGGAAGGGCAGGCGGTGGACCTCAAGGTGCTCGAGGTGGACCCGATCCATCATCGGATCGTGCTGGCCGTGGTCAACTACCCCGACGAGCCGATCATCCCGCCCAAGAAGGTCGTGATCGACGAGTCGCCGGCCGACGACTGAGCCGGCGGGCAGGGCCAGGCAGGGCCGGGCGGGGTCACTCCAGTGGAGTGACCCCGCTCGCGTTTCCACCCCCCGCGCCGTGCAGGGTGCGGCAGGGTGGGGCGGGCGATCCGCGGAGGTGATCCCGTAACCTGTTGTGTGGTATGGCGTTGGCGTCTGCGCACGGGCCTTGCTTCGGATGCTGCCGACCCTCAGCGGACGGTACCGCCATGCCGAACATGCTCCAGCCTGACCCGATGCCGCGCCGGCCGACCCGCCGTGCCAGCACCGCCGGCATGACCATCATCGAGCTCCTCGCCGCCCTGGCCATCGCGAGCTCGCTCGCGAGTATCGCCATCCCCAAGTACCACGCGGTCACCGAGGCCGCGCGGGTGGCCAAGGCCATCGGCGACCTGCAGGCGCTCCAGACCACCCTTGAGTCCCGCGACTCCCTGCCCGATAACCTGGCAGGAGTGGGGCAGAACATCATCGACCCGTGGGGCAATCCCTACGTGTACGTGAAGTTCCCGAGTGGCGCACCGCGACTCGACCGATTCGGGGTCCAGGTGAACACCACCTTCGATCTCTACAGCGTGGGCCCCGACGGGGCCAGCGCTCCCTCGCTCAACGCCGGCCCCAGCTTCGATGACGTCGTCCGTGCCAACGACGGCGGCTTCCTGGGCCTCGGTTCCCGTTACTGAGTTCCTGGAGACGCGACCATGACGACCGCCATCGATCCCCGCCCGCCCGAGACCACCGCCGCCCCCGCGGCCAGCAAGCCGTCCCCGGCGCCCGCCCCGCCGGCGCCGGGCGCGCCGCCCGCCCCGGGGTCCGGCTATCGCTCGATCGCCGACGGCGAGCTGTCCTCGGCCTGGTCGCTCAAGGACTACTTCGGCTCGCTCAACACCGTGATGCGCCTCCCGCCCAAGGTGCGGCGGAAGGTCGAGGCCATCGAGAAGAAGACCGGCATCAAGCTGCCCGACGTGAAGCTGCCCAAGGGCGTGGTCTTCGCCGCCTTCGCCCTGGCGATCGCGGTCTTCGTGGTGCGCCCCCTGATGGCGGCGCTTGGCAGCGGGGACGCCCCGATGACCCTCACCAGCGCCTATGGCGTGTGGGAGGCCCGCACCGGCAAGTACGCCGGCCGGATGTTCGAGCTGGGCGAGCACAGCATTGCCTTCCGGACCAGCTCCCAGTCGCCGGACTACACCTGGCACAAGATCACCGAGGTGCGGGCCAAGCTGCCGGGCCGCGACTCGACCCTCTTCCTGGTCACCTACGACGAGGACGGCAAGACCGCCGACTTCAGCTTCTGGTACGTCACCGGCAAGGAGACCGCGATCCGGCTGGAGCACACCCCGGACGTCACCTGGTTCAAGACGGTGTACGAACCCATCGCGCGGCCGGATCGCTAGCCTCCGCGCGAGGGGAAGGACGCCAGCGGGGTCGCCATCCGGCGGCCCCGTTGTCGTTCTGACCGGCCTACCGCCTTGCCGCCCTCCCGCCTTAGCTTGTCCCCCATGCCCACCCCCCGCGAACTGCTCGACCAGCTCCACCACCGCCAGGCCGAGGCCGAGCAGGGTGGCGGCGCAGCCCGCCTCGCCCAGCAGCACAAGAAGGGCAAGCTCTCTGCCCGGGAGCGGCTGGACCTGCTGCTCGATCCCGGCAGCTTCGTCGAGCTGGACCGCTATGTCACCCATCGCTGCACCGACTTCGGGCTGGAGCAGCAGCAGATCCCCGGCGACGGCGTGGTGACCGGCTACGGCCGGGTGGACGGGCGCCTGGTGTACGTCTTCTCCCAGGACTTCACCGTGTTCGGCGGCTCGCTCTCCGAGACCTTCGCCGAGAAGATCTGCAAGGTGATGGACCTGGCGCTCCGGAACGGGGCGCCGGTGATCGGGCTGAATGATTCCGGCGGCGCCCGGATCCAGGAGGGCGTGGCCTCGCTGGGCGGCTACGCCGACATCTTCCTGCGCAATACTCTGGCCTCGGGCGTGGTGCCGCAGCTCTCGGTGATCCTCGGCCCCTGCGCCGGCGGCGCCGTGTACAGCCCCGCGATCACCGACTTCATCTTCATGGTGCGCGGCGTCAGCTACATGTTCGTGACCGGGCCCAACGTGGTGAAGACGGTCACCCACGAGGAGGTCAGCTTCGAGCAGCTCGGCGGCGCCGACATCCACGGCGGCACCAGCGGCGTCGCCCACTTCGTGCACGATTCCGAGCCGGCGTCCCTCGCCGCGGTGCGCGCGCTGCTGGCCTACCTGCCGTCCAACAACCTCGAGGAGCCCCCGGCCCTGGCGCCGGCCGACCCGGAGGACCGGCGGGAGGAGGCGCTGCTCGACCTGATCCCGGATACGCCGGCGAAGCCCTACGACATGCACGAGGTGCTGCGCCTGGTCGCCGACCGCGACTCGCTCCTCGAGGTGCAACCCGACTACGCCGGGAACATCATCACCGCCTTCGCCCGGCTGGGCGGCCGGCCGGTGGGCATCGTGGCCAACCAGCCGGCGGTGCTCGCCGGCGTGCTGGACATCGCCGCCAGCCTCAAGGCGGCGCGGTTCATCCGCTTCTGCGACGCCTTCAACATTCCCGTCGTCACCTTCGTGGACGTGCCCGGCTTCCTTCCGGGTGTGACCCAGGAGCATGGCGGGATCATCAAGCACGGCGCCAAGCTGCTCTATGCCTACTGCGAGGCGACGGTCCCCAAGCTCACCGTGATCACCCGCAAGGCGTACGGCGGGGCCTACGACGTGATGAGCAGCAAGCACATCCGGGGCGACGTGAACCTGGCCTGGCCCACCGCCGAGATCGCGGTCATGGGCCCCAAGGGCGCGGTCGAGATCCTGTTCAAGAAGGAGATCGCGCAGGCGGCCGACCCGGAGGCGGAGACCACCCGGCGGATCACCGAGTACACCGAGCGCTTCGCCAACCCCTACCTGGCCGCCTCCCGGGGGTTCGTGGACGACGTCATCGATCCGCGTGACACCCGGCCGCGACTCATCGACGCGCTGCGGAGCCTCGCGACCAAGCGCGACCGCAACCCCCCACGGAAGCACGGCAACCTGCCGCTCTGACCGGGGGGCGGGGCCCCCGTTCGCCGCTGGAACACCCTAGCGCATCCCTGTACCCCGGCCTAGCTTAGGCCCTGATGGCCCGCATGCCTTCACGCCCCCTGCTGACGGCCCTCTGTGCCTGCGTCCTGGCGCCCGCGCTCAGCGCGCAGGCGGCGGTGGACCCGTCCATTGCGCCCCGCGCCGGGCAGCTCGCGCGCGCCGGCCAGCGCACCGAGGCCACCGAACTGCTCGGTCGCTACCTCGCGACCGCGCCGGACGATGCGATGGCGTGGCGCGCGCTCGGGTGGTTCTACCTCCTCGACAGCCGCGACTGGCACGCCCGCGGGCACCAGGGCGACCCGCCCGGTGAGCTCTACCTCGACTTCGCCGCCGCGGCCCTCGACCAGTCGCTCCGCGCGCCGACTGACTCGGCCCGCCTCCTCCGCGCCGCCGTGGACAAGGAACGGGCCTTGCTCGAGGTGGAGCGCGCGGGCTGGACCGGTGCCCGCGGCGACGGCACTCTCGCCGTGGCCTCGGATGCGCCGGGCTATGTCCTCGAGGCGGGGCGCAACCTGCTCGCCTCCTGCCCCGCGGGCGGCGTGATGGTCACCGGCACCGACCTCGAGGCGACCGCCGTCTTCGGCGTGGTGTTCGGCTCGCAGCGCCGCAGCGACTTGCTGCTGCTGCTGGCCGCCAGCTACGGCGCCGATTCCCTCTACCGCGGGGCCATGGCCCGGGCGCTCGGTGTCTCGCCCGCGCTGCCGATCAGCGCCGCGCTGACGGAGGCGGCCGCACGGCGGCCCGTCTGCCTCACCCCGGGCGTCCCCACCGCGGCGCTGCCGCCGCTACCTCTGGTCGCGGTGCGGCTGCTGCGGGTGGTCGGCCCCGCCACGGAGACGGACGAGACCCCGCTCAGCATCGTGGACCTGCTGCAGGTCGAGCTGTCCCGGCCCAACGCCGTGGAAGGTGAAGTGCTGGAGGTCTACCGTGGCGCCGCCGCCTTCAACCCCGTTCTCTGCACCACGCTGCTCCTCCCCCTCGGGGTGCACCAGCGCTTCGCCTGTCCCGACTGAGCGGTCCACCCGCCTGATGCCCGCCAGCCGTTGCATCCGACCGGCCCCGGTCCCCGGGGCGCCGCGCCGCCGTCCCGCATGAGCCCTCCCCGCGTCCTCATCGCCAACCGGGGCGAGATCGCGCTCCGGATCATCCGTGCCTGCCACGAGGAAGGGCTCGAGGCGGTGGCCGTCTTCTCCGAGGCCGACCGGCGCTTGCCGCACGTGCGGGCGGCCGACCACGCCGTCTGCATCGGCCCCGCCGCCCCGGGCGAGAGCTACCTGCGCATCGACCGGCTGCTCGAGGCCGCCCGCGCCACCGGCGCCACCCTGGTGCATCCCGGCTATGGCTTCCTCGCCGAACGGGCGCCGTTCGCCCGGGCGGTCACGGAGGCGGGGCTGGTCTGGGTCGGCCCGCCGGCGGGGGCCATCACCGCGATGGGCGACAAGACCGAGGCACGCCGCCGCATGGCGGACGCCGGGGTGCCGATCGTGCCCGGACTCACCGTGCCGGTGACCGACCCGGCGGTCGCGGCGAAGGCGGCCGACGAGATCGGATACCCGGTGCTGGTGAAGGCGTCGGCGGGCGGGGGTGGGAAGGGCATGCGCGTGGTCCGCGCCGCCGCCGACCTCGCCGGCGCACTGGAGACCGCTGCCTCGGAGGCGCTCAAGGCCTTCGGCGACGCGGGCGTGTACCTCGAGAAGTACGTCGAGCGCCCCCGGCACGTGGAGATCCAGGTGCTCGCGGACGATCGTCGCGCGGTGCACCTGGGCGAGCGGGACTGCTCGGTGCAGCGCCGGCACCAGAAGCTGGTCGAGGAGGCCCCCTCGGTGGCGGTGACCCCGGCGCTGCGGGAGCGGATGGGCGCCGCCGCCGTCGCGGCGGCGGAGGCGGTGGGGTACCGCGGAGCGGGCACCTGCGAGTTCCTGCTGGCCGCCGACGGCAGTTTCTACTTTCTCGAGATGAACACCCGGATCCAGGTGGAGCACCCCGTGACCGAGCTGGTGTACGGCGTGGACCTGGTCCGGGAGCAGCTCCGCATCGCGCAGGGCGGCACCATGCGGCTGCCCGAGGGGCCGCTCACGCCGCGCGGCTGGGCCATGGAGTGCCGCATCACCAGCGAGGATCCGGCCAACGGGTTCCTCCCCGCCACCGGCCACATCGAGTACCTGCGGCCGCCGGCCGGGCCGGGGGTCCGCTGGGACGGTGGCTTCGAGGCGGGCAACGAGGTCACCCTCTACTACGACTCGCTGCTGGGCAAGGTGATCGTCTGGGCCCCGAATCGGGTCGAGGCAATCGGCCGCATGCGGCGGGCGCTGGCAGAACTGGTGGTGAGCGGGGTGGCGGCCAACCAGGCGTTCCACCTGCGGCTGCTGCAGGATCCAGACTTTCTTTCCGGGGCGATCGACAGCCAGTTCCTGGACCGCCGTCCCGACCTGCTCGAGCCGCCGACGGACGACGGGCGGCTGTTGGCGCTCGCGGTCGCCGCGGCGCTCGCCGAGGACGAGGCCCGGCAACGACGCCGGCCACGCGCCGCCGACGGCGGGACCATCCCGGCGGCCTCGGCCTGGCGGCAGGCGGCATTGCGGGAGGGGCTACGCTGACCCGGATCCTCCGGCTCGCCACCGGGGGCGACGGGGTGGGGAAGCTGGACGACGGGCGCACGGTCTTCGTGCCGCGCACCGCACCCGGCGACCTCGTGGCGCTGCGCGACATCGAACGCCGGGCCCGCTTCGCCCGGGCGCGGGTGGCACGGGTGGAGGAGCCGGGCGAGTGCCGGGCCACGCCCCGCTGCGGGCATTATGAGCGGGACGCCTGCGGCGGCTGCCAGCTGCAGCACCTCGACGGCGCCACCCAGCGCGCGGCGCGCCGCGGCTTCGTGGCCGACGCCCTGGTGCGGATCGGCAAGCTGACGGTCGAGGTCCCCGAGGTGGTCCCGGCACCGCAGGACTGGGGCTACCGCACCCGGATCACGCTGGCCGTGGCACCCGGGCGCCGCCACCTCGGATTCCATCCGCTCGAGCGGCCCGACCGGGTGTTTCCGCTGGAACGCTGCGAGATCGCGCGAGCGGAACTGCACCCGCTGCTCGAGGCGCTGGCCACCGAGCTGCGGCAGCTGCCACCCGATGCCACCCACGTGGTGCTGCGGCTGGCACGGGACGGCGGGTTGCACCTGGTGGTGCGGGCACGTGGCGATCAGGCCTGGAGCGGTGGCCCGGTGCTGCGGGAGCGGCTGGCCGGGCGGGGCGTCCAGGCCACCATCTGGTGGCAACCGGAGCGCGGCGCCCTCCGGGTCGTGGCGGGCGACCGCAGCGCGGCCGCGGCCACGGCGTTCGAGCAGGTGCATCCTGTGGTGGGCGACACCATCCGGGCGCACGCCGTGGAGGCGCTCGCTCCGGGGGCCGGCGACCTCGCGTGGGACCTGTACGCGGGGATCGGCGAGACCAGCGCGATGCTGGCGGCCGCCGGCGCCACGGTGGAAAGCGTGGAACTGGACCCGCACGCCGTCGCCGCCGCGGAGGCGCGGGGGCCCGGCGCGCCCGCGGTGCGGCGCCACACGGGACGGGTGGAGGAGCGGCTCCCCTCGCTGCCGCCCGCCGGGCTGGTGATTAGCAATCCGCCGCGGGCCGGGATGGCGCCCGAGGCGACGGCGGCGCTCGCCGCGCGGCCCGCGCGGCGACTGGTCTACGTGAGCTGCGACCCCGCCACGCTGGCGCGGGACCTCGCCCTCCTCGCGGGGGCCGCGGGTCCCTATCGGGTGCGGTGGGTGCAGCCGTTCGACCTCTTTCCGCAGACCGCGCACGTCGAGAGCGTGGCGCTGCTGGAGGCATCGTGAAGTACGTCGTGGCCCTCGCGGGGCGGGAGATCGAAGTCGAGGTCGACGGGGATCGGGTCACCGTGGCCGGGCGCCGGCTGGAGGCGCACCTGACGGAGGTCCCGGGCACTCCCCTGCGGCACCTCCTGCTGGATGGGACCTCCCTGACCCTCGCGGTGGAGCGGGGACAGGAGCCCGGAGCCTGGGGGCTCCTGCTGGAGGGTTCCCGGCACGAGGCCGAGGTGGTGGACGAGCGCACCCGTCACATCCGGAGCCTGACGGGCGGAGGCGCGGCCCGGGGGGCCGCCACCCAGCTCAAGGCTCCCATGCCGGGGCTGGTGGTCCGGGTGCTGGTGGCGCCGGGGCAGGCGGTGACCCCCGGACAGGGGCTTATCGTGCTGGAGGCCATGAAGATGGAGAACGAGCTCCGGGCCACCTCGGCCGGGGTGGTGGGGGCGGTCCGGGCCACGCCCGGGGTGGCGGTGGAGAAGGGGCAGGTGCTGGTGGAGTTCGCCGGGGGCGACGGGCCTTGACCTAACCCGTTGTTCGGGGCTAGTTTTGGAGTCTGTGCGCTTTCAGGACTTCACCTTGGGGTACGCGGTCTGATGAACACCTTTTCCGCCAAGCCGGCCGACCTGCACCACGACTGGCACGTCGTGGATGCGGCGGACGTGCCGCTCGGCCGGCTCGCCAGCCAGGTCGCGCAGCTGATCCGGGGCAAGCACAAGCCGACCTTCACCCGGCACATGGACACCGGCGACTTCGTGGTCGTGATCAACGCCGAGAAGGTCCGCCTGACGGGGCGCAAGATGGAGCAGAAGCGCCACTTCCGGCACACCGGCTTCATGGGCCACGAGCGCTACACCCCGGTGAAGAACCTGCTGCACGGCAAGTTCCCCGAGCGGGTCATCGAGCATGCCGTGTTCGGCATGCTGCCGAAGAACTCGCTCAGCAAGCAGAAGCTGCGGACCAAGCTGAAGGTGTACGCGGGGGCGTCGCATCCCCACGCGGCCCAGCAGCCGGCGCCCTACACCGTGATGACGAAGGCCAAGTGAGATGAGCGGAAAGCCTGAATTCCGTTGGCAGGCCGTGGGCCGCCGCAAGACCAGCGTGGCGCGGGTGTACCTGACTCCCGGCACCGGCAAGTGGGACATCAACGGGCGGACGCTCGGGGACTACTTCCCCCGGCCCTCCCTGGTACAGCACATCCAGCAGTCGTTCTCGGCGACGGACACCCTGGGCGCCTTCGACGTGAAGGCCCACGTGGCCGGCGGCGGGCAGTCGGGCCAGGCCGGCGCCATGCGGCTCGCGATCGCGCGGGCGCTGGTGGAGGCCGATGGCCAGCACCGCGCCAAGCTGCGGACCAACGGGCTGCTGACCCGCGACCCGCGCGCCGTCGAGCGCAAGAAGCCGGGCCGCGCGGGCGCCC
>CAZYIV010000034.1:0-34707 GCA_964647615.1 uncultured Gemmatimonadaceae bacterium
CGGGTGGTGGACTTCCGGAACACGGTCATCATCATGACCTCGAACATCGGCAGCCCGCTCATCCTCGAGGCGGGCGAGACCGACGCCGCGGGCTGGGCGGCGGTCGAGGCCCAAGTGCGCGACCAGCTGCGGCTGCACTTCCGGCCCGAGTTCCTCAACCGCGTGGACGACATCATCGTCTTCCGGCAGCTGAGCCGGGAAGACATCGGCGCCATCATCGGGCTGCAGCTGGAGAAGCTGCGTCACCTGCTGGCGGAGCGCGGCCTCAAGCTGCAGGTCTCGCCCGAGGCGCTGGAGCTGATCGCCCGCGAGGGGTACGACCCCGCCTTCGGGGCCCGGCCGCTCAAGCGGGTGATCCAGCGGCGGCTGCAGAACCCGATCGCGCTCGAGCTGCTCGAGGGGCACTTCGCCGAGGGCGACACGATCACCGTCACCCGTGACGGCGAGGTGCTCCACCTGGCCCGGGCGGCGTGAGCCACCCGCCGCTCGCGCCGGCCGACGAATCCGGGATGCGGGCCGCCCTCGCCGAGGCCCGCGCCGCCGCCACCGCCGGAGAGGTGCCGGTGGGGGCGGTGATCGTGCGCGACGGGACCGTGCTGGCCCGGGCGCACAATCGCACCGTCGCCGACCGGCGGCCCCAGGCCCACGCCGAGCTGCTCGCGCTCGACGCCGCGCTGCAGGCGGCGGGCACCGACCGCCTCCCCGACGCCACGCTCTACGTCACGCTGGAGCCCTGTGCCATGTGCGCCGGGGCGCTGGTGCTGGCCAAGATGGGGCGGGTGGTGTTCGGCGCGTGGGACGAGAAGGCCGGCATGGCGGGCTCGCTCGGCGACCTGCTGCGGCACCCGCAGCTCAACCATCGCGCCGAGGTGCTGGGCGGCGTCCTGGGTGAGGAATGCGGCAGTCTGCTTCATGAATTCTTCCGGGAGCGTCGCGGGTCCTCGAATCCCGGCTGATTGCCCCTGTCCGCACGGCCCGGTCCTGCCTAGATTGCCGCAGTCGATCTGGTCACCGTTCATGACTTCCCCTGGCGGCGGGCCATGCTGAATCTCCTCCTGACGTTCATTACCAGCCTGGTCCTGGGCATGCGGCACGCCACCGACCCGGACCACATCATCGCCGTCTCCACGATCGTCAGCCGGGAACGCTCCGTCGGCCGCGCCGCCGGGGTCGGGGCTCTCTGGGGCCTCGGGCACACGATGACAATCTTCCTCGTGGGGACGGGGATCATCCTCTTCAAGCTGGTCTTCACCCCGCAGCTCGGCCTGTCCATGGAGCTGTGCGTGGCGATCATGCTCATGGTCCTGGGCCTGCTGAACCTGGTCACGGGGCGTACTGGCGAGGTACGGATCTCGAGCATGCGGCCGTTCGTGGTGGGACTGGTGCACGGCCTCGCCGGCTCCGCCGCGGCCACGCTCCTGATCCTGCCGCTGATCAATGATCCCCGCTGGGCGGCACTGTACCTTGTGGTCTTCGGGGTGGGCACGATTGCGGGGATGGCGCTGATCACGCTGCTCATCGCGGCCCCCTCGGTCTATGCCGGGGCCCGGGTGGAGCGGCTGCAGTACGGCATCCGGGCGGTGGCGGGCGTGCTGAGCCTCGGCTTCGGGGTCTACCTGGCGTGGAAGATCGGGTTCGTGGACGGGCTCTTCACCGGCCACCCGACCTGGACGCCGAGCTGAAGCCGGCGGGTGACGCCACAACGCACGCGGGGCGGGCCCGGGAGGCCCGCCCCGCGCCGCATCCGGCCCCGGCGGGTCAGTCGGACTTGTGGCCGTCGAGCTCCAGCAGGCGGGCGTCGATGTCGGCCAGCTGGTGCTCGTAGGCCTCCCGCCCCAGCAATCCCTCCTGCGCGGCCTGGATCGCCTCGGCCTTCTCCACCATCAAGAGGTGCCGCCGGGCGCGGAGCATCTCCTCCTGCTGCAGCCCGGTGTGTTCCGCCCGCAGCCGGGTCAGGTCGCCCTGGATCTCGCCCAGCCGGCGTTCGTAGTCGTCCCGCACCGACTGCAGGACGCCGCGTTCGGCCTGCCCGCCCCGCTGCATCCGGTCCACCTCCGCCAGGGCCGCTTCCACCGAGCGCAATTCGCCGCGGCGGCGGTCATACGCCGTGCGGTCGGCCTGGGCGCCGACGACCCCGAGACGCCGCAGCAGCGGGGCCATGCTCAGGCCCTGCACCAGGATCGAGAGCAGGACCACGCCGAAGGTGATCGCCACCAGCAGTTCCCGGTTGGGGAAGCCGGCCGGCAGGCTCAGCGCCAGCACCATGGAGAGCCCGCCGCGGAGCCCGCCCCAGCTGAGCACGGTCTGCCACGCGGCGGGAATGCGCTGCGCACCCCGCGCGACGAGGCCCGACGCCACGACCACCACCACGGCCCGGCCGGCGGTCACCGCCACGAACGCGGAGACGATCAGCGCCCAGGAGTCGCGCAGGTCGGCCAGCCGGACCTCGAACCCGATCAGCAGGAAGATGATCGAGTTGAGCGCGAAGGCGATGTACTCCCAGAACGTCTCCACCGCCACCCGGGTGGTGGGGGTCATGCCGGTGCGGGCGCCGTAGTTGCCGCAGATCATGCCGGCCGTCACCGTCGCGATCACCCCGGAGCCGTGCAGCTGTTCGGTCGCCGCAAAGGCGCCGTAGGCAGCGATGGTCGTGAGGGTGATCTCCAGCATCGGCTCGTCGATCCGCTGGATCACCGTGGAGACCACCAGCCCCACCACGAAGCCCATCCCCACGCCGATCCCCACGACCCGGACGAACTCCAGCACCACGGTGGAGACCGAGA
Organism: uncultured Gemmatimonadaceae bacterium; assembly: GCA_964647615.1. GTDB lineage: Bacteria > Gemmatimonadota > Gemmatimonadetes > Gemmatimonadales > GWC2-71-9 > JADJOM01. The sequence continues at coordinate 2,784 of CAZYIV010000034.1, forward strand.
TCGCCGCCCCGCCCACCAGCCCGAGGATGAGACTGAAGAAGACGATCGAGGTGCCGTCGTTGAGCAGGCTCTCGCCTTCCAGCAGCGCCGCCAGCCGGTGGGGCGCCCCGAGGCTCCGGAACAGGCCCACCACCGCGATCGGGTCGGTGGCCGCGACCAGGGCGCCGAAGACGAGGGCGTGATGCCAGGTCAGTTCCTCGTGCAGGGGGAGGAGCGAGGCCGCCGGGACCAGGATCGCGGCCGTGAGGAGGATCCCCGCGAGCACGCCCGGCACCGCGAGCGAGAGGATGAAGGCCTGGTCACGGCGGAACCGGGTGAAGTTCATGTGGAACGCCGCCTCGAACAGCAGCCCCGGCAGGAAGACTGCGAACAGCAGCTCCTGGGTGAGGTGCGGCGGCTCGAGCGCGTGCAGCTGGCCCAGGAACAGCCCGGCCAGCACCAGCGCGACGGTGTAGGGCAGCCGGAGGCGCCGGGCGGCGATCGCGACCGCCGTCGCCACGATGAACAGCAGGATGAGGATCGTCTCGGTGTGCACGGGCTCGCGGGGTCAGGGGAGCGCCGCGGGAGGTCCGCGGCTGGCCGGAATCTGGGCCGCGCCACCGCAGTGGCACAACCACCGGCGCGCTTGGCACCCGTCCCCGCGCTGGTTACCTTTTCGCCCCGTCCGTCCCCGGGGCCTCGTGCCGCGGCGACCGGGCCCCCGGGGACAGGTGTCCGAGTGGCTGAAGGAGCCGGTCTCGAAAACCGGTAAACCCGCAAGGGTTTCGAGGGTTCGAATCCCTCCCTGTCCGTTTTGCAGCACCAGTCCTGCGCCAGGCGGGGCGGGCCCAGCGCCCGCCCCGCTTCGGCTTTTCGGCCTGGCAACCGATACTGGGGCATGGTTCCTGTTTCCGGCATGACACGACCCCTCGTGGATCAGCTCACCGGCGCGTTGCTCGGGCTGGCCGTCGGCGATGCCGTCGGCGCGGTCGTCGAGGCGCTGCCGCCTGACGATGCGCGCCGCTACGCCGACCGGGTGCTGCGACCGGGGCAGGTGCCGGCGCGCGGCCGGGAGAACTGGCCCTTCGGCCAGGTCACCGATGACACCCAGCTGACCCGCGAGCTCCTCCTGGCCATCGGGGCCGGAGGGCAGCTCGATCCCGCCCGCTTCGCGAGCCGGCTGCTCAACCTGGTCGCGTCCGGCCGCCTGGTCGGTGGCGGCCCCGCGACCTTCTCCGCCGCCCGCCAGCTCGCGCTCGGCACCCCGTGGCATGAGGCCGGCATGCCGGTCCCCTACGCCGGCAACGGCGCCGCGATGCGGGCGGCCCCGCTCGGCCTCCTCTATGGCCGGGATCCCCGGCGGCTGGCGTCGTTGGTCGCGGACCAGGCCCGGGTGACCCACCAGGACCCGCGCGCCACCGCCGGGGCGCTCGCGATCGCCACGGCCACGGGCCTCGCCGCCCGCGGGGTGCGAATCGTACCCGTCGAGTTCATGGTGGAGGTGAGCCGCGCCGTCGAGCCGGCGGACCCGGCGACCGCGCTGCTGCTCTGGGAACTGGGCACCTGGGCCCACCTGCCGCCGGACCAGGCCGCGGGGGTCCTGCGGGACCAGGGGATCGAGCCGGAGGCGAGGGAAGGCTGGCAGGGCGTGAGCTCGCACGTCGTCAGCAGTGTGTGGTGGAGTCTCTACGCCTTCCTGCAGTCCCCCGACGACTACTGGGGTGCCGTCTGCCTGGCCGTCGAGGCAGGCGGCGACACCGACTCGACCGCGGCGATGGCCGGGGCGATCGCCGGGGGACGGCTGGGGGCCGATGCCGTACCGGCCGCATTTCGCGAACGGCTGACGGACCATGGCGCCTGGGGCGAGCGCGACCTGGCCGAGCTGGCGGCCCGGGTCGCAAGTCTGGTCGCGGGGGGTGCGGAGTGAGCGAGGAATCGCGGGCCCGGATTCTGGTGGTCGAGGACGACGAGCAGTACCGCCTGCTGGTGCAGCGGACGCTGCAGCGCGGCGGGTACGAGGTCGTCGCCGTGGCCGATGGCAACCAGGCGGTCGAGGCGGCGCGCGACCCGGAGGTCCGGCTCGTGGTCACCGACCTGATCATGCCCGGCAAGGAAGGGCTGGAGACGATGATGGAGCTGCGCCGGGCCCGCCCGAGCCTCCCCGTCATCGCCATGTCCGGCGGTGGCCGCGGGAACCCGGGGGATTATCTCAAGGCAGCGCGCCTGCTCGGGGCCGCGGGCACCCTGCAGAAGCCGTTTGCGGTGCGCGACCTGCTGGATCTGGTCGGCCGCACCCTCGGCCCGGCACCGGCGGGGCCCGCCACCTGACGCGCGCGCGGCCGCCGGCGAAGACCGGCGGCCGCGCGGAGGGCCCCTGGGACGCGGGGGGCCTACTGCATGTTGCCCCGGAGCTTGGCCACGTCGAGCATCGGGATCCCGCCCTCGGTCGGCACCAGGATCACCAGATTGTTCGAGCCCTTCATGTCGTGCAGCACCTCGAGGTACTGCTTGGTGAGCGCCTCGGGGGTCAGGGTCTGGTTGAGCAGCTTCTGCTGCTCGCTCTGCAGCCGCGCGACCTCGACCCGGTGCCGCTCGGTCTGGATCTGCTGCTCCTGCGCGATCTTGGCGTTGATCGCCTGGACCACCTGGTCCGGCGGCTGCAGGTCGCGCAGGAAGAAGGCGGTGACCGTCGCAATGGGGAATCGCTCGCCGCCGGACCGCGGCGCGGTGGTCAGGGCGGAGTCCACCAGAGACTTCATCACCGAGGCGATCTCGGTGCGCCGGGCGATGTCGTTGATCGAGAACCGCACCATGCCGTCGCGCACGCCCTGCCGGATGGCGTTGAGCACGATCGAGTGGATCTGCTCCTCGGTGCCGATCTCGAGGAAGATCCGCGGCGCGTCGATCGGGTTGATTTGCCAGCGGAGGCCGGCCTCCACCGTCATCCCCATCTGCTCGCTGGAGAGGGCGGCGATGTTCTCGACCTCGTCCTGGGTGCGGGGGAACTGCTCCTCGCGGGTGGAGTAGCGCTCCACCGACGACCAGGGCGGGACCATGTGGATGCCGGGCAGCAGCGGGGCCGGGTCCACGGTGCCGAAGGCGTGCTTGACCCCGACCTGGCCGGGATCCACCACGACCACCAGCGCGCCCAGCCCGAACAGCACACCCAGCAGCAGGAACGCGGTGGCGAACAGCCGCAGCATGCCGGAGCTCTTGCCGCCGGCGTTGCTGCTGCGGGCCAGCATCAGGAAGAACGACACCACGAGCAGGACTGAACCGAAGACCAGCTTGCCCATGCGGACTCCAGGATTGGGGGGAGGCGGCAGGAAGGTACTGCGCGCCGGGCGCGGCAGCGAGGGGCAGGGTCCGGCGCCATTGACTTCATGGGCGGCGGGGGTAAGACTGCTCCCCGCCTCCGCCCGGCCCCCCGGCCGGGGGCCCTCGGGACAGATGGCCGAGTGGTTTAAGGCGCACGCCTGGAGAGCGTGTATACCTCAAAAGGGTATCGAGGGTTCGAATCCCTCTCTGTCCGTGGCCCCAGGGGCCGCCCCGCGTCCGCCGGGGGCGGCCCCTGGGCATTTCCCGGTTCCGGGGAACCGATTTCCCGCCCGTGGCGTATCTTGGGAGAACCCTCTCGGCCTGGAGGCAGCCCGATGCTCATCCGCCGCGCACCCGACCTGCGTGCCCGCGACATCACCGACGAGCCCCTGTACCACTCCCGCCGCGCCTTCCTCGCGGGGCTGGCGGCCGCCGGTGTCGCGCTGACGCTGGGCGAGCGGCGGGCGCTGGCCGCCGAGGCTTTCCGGCGGGACGACGATCCCCAGACGCCCTATGAGACCGTCACCAGCTACAACAACTTCTACGAGTTCGGCACCGGCAAGGACGACCCGGCGCGTAATGCGCGCAACTTCCAGCCGGGCCCGTGGAAGGTGCGGGTCGAGGGCGAGGTGGCAAAGCCGGGCGACTACGACCTGGACGACCTGCTCAAGCCCAGCCTCGCGATCGAGCGGGTGTACCGCCACCGCTGCGTCGAGGCCTGGAGCATGGTGATCCCCTGGCTGGGCATTCCGCTCGGGGACATCATCAAGCGGCTCGAGCCTACCAGCCGCGCCAAGTACGTCGAGTTCACCACGCTCAAGGACCCGGGCCGGATGCCGGGCCAGAAGTACGACATCCTCCCCTGGCCCTACGTCGAGGGCCTCCGCATGGACGAGGCGCTCCATCCGCTCACGCTCCTCGCGACCGGACTGTACGGCAAGCCGCTGCTGGGCCAGAACGGCGCCCCGATCCGCCTGGTGGTGCCGTGGAAATACGGCTTCAAGGGCGGCAAGTCGATCGTGAAGATCCGCTTCCAGGAACAGCAGCCGCGGAACACCTGGGCCGTGGTGGGCCCGGACGAGTACGGCTTCTACGCCAACGTGAACCCGGCGGTGGACCACCCGCGCTGGAGCCAGGCCCGGGAGCGCCGCATCGGCGAGTACTTCAAGCGCAAGACGCTCCCCTTCAACGGCTACGCCGACCAGGTCGCCGGGCTGTACACCGGCATGGACCTGGTCCGGAACTTCTGACCCGCCGCCCCCGCGTCCCCCGGTGAACCGGCTGGCGGTCGTCCGCCGGGGCCTCTGGCCCGTGCTCTTCCTCGCCGCGCTGGCCCCCGCGCCCTGGCTGGCGTGGCGCGCCTTCGCGGGGGACGGCCTCGGCGCCGACCCGGTCAAGACGCTGCAGACCAGCACCGGCCTCACCGCGATCATCCTGCTCCTCACCACCCTGGCGATCACCCCCGTCCGGCGCCTCAGCGGCTGGAACGAGCTGATCCGCCTCCGCCGGATGCTCGGCCTGTGGAGCTTCGCCTGGGTGGTGGTGCACCTGCTGGTGTACCTGGTGTTCGACCAGTCCCTGGACCTGGGCAGCATTGCTGCCGACACCGTCGAGCACCCGCGGATCGCCGTCGGGGCGGCGGCGTTCCTCATGCTGCTGCCGCTGGCGGTCACCTCGACCGACGGCATGATCCGCCGCCTGGGCCGGCGCTGGGGCCGGCTCCACCGGCTGATCTACCCGGCCACCGCGCTCGGCATCCTGCACTACCTGATGGTGCAGAAGCTCGACTGGCGCGTGGGCGCCGTGTACGTGGTGGTGCTGGTCCTCCTGCTGGCGCTCCGCCTGGTCCCGGCCGGGTGGCGGCGCCGGGCGGCCGTGGGCTAGGCGGGCCACGCCCCAGTACCGCGCGGTGCCGGGAGTGGCTACCTTCCCGCCACCATGCCCTCCCGCTCGACCCTTCTCGACGACCGGGCAATCGCCCGGGCTCTCACCCGCATGGCTTCCGAAATCGTGGAGATCTGCCACGGCACCACCGACGTGGTGCTGATCGGCATCCAGCGGCGCGGCGTCGAGCTGGCGCAGCGGCTCTCGCGCCTGGTCGAGGGCCAGGAAGGGCGGGGCCTCCCCACCGGCAAGCTGGACATCACGCTCTACCGCGACGACCTGCAGGCCGTGGGGCCGCGACCGGTGATCGGCGAGACCGACCTCCCGTTCGACCTCGACGGCCGCACCGTGGTGATCGTGGACGACGTGCTCTACACCGGTCGCACCATCCGCGCCGCCCTCGACGAGCTGGCCGACTTCGGCCGCCCCAGCCGGACGCTGCTCTGTGTCCTCGTGGACCGGGGCGGGCGGGAGCTGCCGATCCAGCCCGACATCGTCGGGGTGCGCCAGGCCATCGGGGCGAAGGACCGGGTGGATGTCCAGGTGCAGGAGCTGGACGGCCGGGACGCGGTGGAACTGGTGAGGGCGGACCCATGAGCGGACCGGGGCTGGGCAAGGACCTGGTCGGGCTGGAAGGGCTGAGCGCGGACCAGATCCGCCTCCTGCTGGACACCGCGGAGCGCTTCAAGGAAGTCAGCGAGCGGCCCATCAAGAAGGTGCCCGCGCTCCGCGGCAAGACCATCGTCAACCTGTTCTTCGAGGCCTCGACCCGGACCCGGATCTCGTTCGAGTTCGCCGAGAAGCGGCTCTCGGCCGACACGGTGAACGTCGCCTCGAGCGGCAGCTCGGTCTCCAAGGGCGAGACCCTGGTCGACACCGCGCGCAATCTCGAGGCGATGCGGATCGACATGGTGGTCATCCGGCACCCTGCCTCGGGCTCCGCGGAGTTCCTCGGCAAGCGGATCCGCTCCAACGTGGTCAACGCCGGCGACGGCAAGCACGAGCACCCCACCCAGGGCCTGCTCGACCTGTTGACCCTGCGCGACCGGTTCGGCACCCTGGAGGGACTCAAGGTCGCGATCTGCGGCGACGTGACCCACAGCCGGGTGGCCCGGAGCGATATCTGGGGCCTGCGGAAGCTGGGGGCGGAGGTGGCGGTGTGCGGCCCGCCCAGCCTGCTGCCGCGGGACATCGCGGAGCTCGGGGTCACGGTGATGCACCGGATCGAGGACGCGATCGCCTGGGCCGACGCCCTGAACGTGCTCCGGCTGCAGCTGGAGCGGATGACCAGCGGGTTCATCCCCTCCCTGCGCGAGTACAACCGGGTGTTCGGGGTGACCGCGGAGCGGCTGGCCCGGGCCCCGAAGGACCTGGTGATCCTGCACCCGGGCCCGATGAACCGCGGGGTCGAGATCGACAGCGACGTGGCCGACGGGCCGCACAGCGTGATCCTGCCGCAGGTGACCAACGGCGTGGCGGTCCGCATGGCCGCGCTCTTTCTGCTCGCCGGCGGTGCGCCCGACTGGCAGGGCCAGGGAGGCAGTGAGTGATGCGCCCGATCCTCATCCGCGGCGGCCGGGTCATTGACCCCTCCCGCCAGGCCGATGGTGTCGCCGACGTCTACCTCGTGGACGGGAAGGTGGCCGCGGTCGGCCGCAACATCACCGGCGAGGATGGCTGCGAGGTCATTGACGCGAAGGGCCGCGTGGTGACGCCGGGCCTCATCGACCTGCACGTGCACCTGCGGGAGCCCGGCTTCGAGGACCTGGAGACCGTCGCCACCGGGGCGATGGCGGCCGCCGCCGGCGGCTTCACCGCCGTCTGTGCCATGCCCAACACCGACCCGCCGCTCGACAACCAGGGCGCGATCGGCTTCGTGATCAGCCAGGCGCAGAAGGCGGGAAAGGCGCGGGTCTACCCCATCGGCACCATCTCCCAGGGCCAGAAGGGCGAGACCCTCTCGGAGTTCGGCGAGCTGCTCTCCGCCGGCGCCGTGGCGGTGAGCGATGACGGCAAGCCGATCATGTCCAGCCACCTGATGCGGACGGCCATGGAATACGCCCGCACCTTCGGCATCCCGGTGGCGGACCACTGCGAGGAGATCACCCTCGCCCAGGGCGGCGCGATGCACGAGGGCATCGTCGCCACCCGGCTCGGCCTCAAGGGCATTCCCGCCGCGGCGGAAGAGATCCACGTCGCCCGGGACTGCATCCTCGCGGAGCTGACGGGCGGGCACATCCACCTCTGCCACATGAGCACCCGCGGGTCGGTGGAACTGATCCGGCGGGCCAAGGCCAAGGGCCTGAAGGTCACCGCCGAGGTCACGCCGCACCACTTCACGCTGACCCACGAGGCGTGCGAGGGCTACAACACCAACGCCAAGATGAACCCGCCCCTCCGGGAGGAGGCGGACGTCGAGGCGGTGCGCGAGGCCCTCCGGGACGGCACCGTGGATGTCATTGCCACCGACCATGCGCCGCATCACTACGATGCCAAGGAGCGCGAGTTCGACGACGCACCGAACGGCATCCTCGGGCTGGAGACGGCCTTCGGGCTGGCGATCTCCCAGCTGGTCCGGCCCGGGCTGCTGTCCCTGCCGGAGCTGCTCTACCGCATGAGCACCCGGCCGGCCCAGCTGTTCAAGCTCCCCGGCGGCTCACTCGCGGTGGGCGCCCCGGCCGACGTGGCGATCCTCGATCCGGACGCGACCTGGACCGTGGACCCGTCGGCCTTCTACTCGAAGAGCCGGAACACCCCCTTTGCCGGTCGGCAGCTCACCGGGCGCTGCGACCTGACCATCGTCCGGGGGCGGGTGGTCTACGACCGGGCCGCCGGCTGAGCCGGGTGGCGGTATCCCGGCAGCTTTCGTAAAGCGAGCAGTGGATTAGATTTGCACCTGCGGGGCCCGTGCGGCCGGCCGGAGGCCGGCGGGGCAGGCCGCGCACCTGCCGTCGAATGCCTGGAATACGCTGCCCGGACCCGGTCCGCGGCGAGAACCGTGGGACGCACGGCGCGTCTCACCCCCGGTGCAACTGGACGCGTTGACTCGGCCGAGAGGGAAGTCAGGAGATGACCAAGCCGAACCACGATGGCGCTAGCCCGATCGACAAGCTGCTCGCGGATCGTGCCCAGTTCGTCAGCTGGCTGACCCGCCTCAACTCCTCCGGCGGCGCGCCGCCGGTGCCGGAGGCGGTGCGCAGCCGGGTCCGGTCGGACTACGAACGACGGCTGGAGGCGGTCCTCGAGGAGCTCCGGGGCCACACCAGCGCTCTCGAGGGACAGGTGGACGGCCTCGAGGCCCGCGCCAGCGAGTTGACCGCCCGGGAGGCGGAGCACAAGGAACACCTGGCCGAGGCCGAGGTGCGTCACGTCGTCGGCGAGTACGATGACGGCAAGTGGGACGGCATCCGCACCGAGCTGCACAAGGTCTTGGGGCAGGTCCATGAGGAACTCGGCCAGACCCGGGCCGAGATCGCCCGCCTGACCGAAGTCCTCGACACCATTCGCAACCCGGCAGTCCCGGAGCACGTCGAGCCCGAGCCGGAACCGGAGCCGGTACCACCACCGCCTCCCCTCACCGCCTCGGGGCCGCGTCCGGTCGTCTCGACCCCGCCGCGCCCGGCGCCCGCTCCTGAGCCCCCGCCGGAGCCGGCAGCCCCGCCCGCCGGCGAACTGCCGTTCCGCCAGCCGGCCGCCAAGGCCCAGCCCAAGGCGCCGTCACCGCCCCCACCGGCCAAGAAGGACGAGCCTGCCGGACGCACCCTCTGGTTCCCCTCGGGGAAGCCGGCGGAAGGCGGCGGGAAGCTCGACGAACTCGCGTTCCTCAAGTCAGTGACCGGACATGAAGCACCCGCGGCGCCGGCCCCCACGCCGGCTCCCCGGAGCCGAGCGTCCGGCGGGTTCACCCGTGCCCCGGACCCACCGCCGGCGGCCGAACCGCCCCCCGAGCCGAAGGCGGCGGAGCCCACCCGCGACCGGAGCAGCGGCAGCGGCCAGAAGACCCTCAAGTGTGCCGAGTGCGGCACCCTCAACCGGCCGACGGAGTGGTACTGCGAGCGGTGCGGGGCGGAGCTGGCGGCGCTCTAGTCGAACGGTGGGTGGGGCAAACACGGAGGGGGTGGGGATCCAGTGGATCCCCACCCCCTCGTCGTCAGGCGGCCGGCGCTGTTACTTGGCCTTGCCGGCCACCAGCTTGGCCAGGCGGCTCTTGGTCCGGGAGGCGGTGTTCCGGTGCACCAGGTTCTTGCGCCCGGCCCGGTCGAGCAGGCGGGAGGCCTCGACGAAGGCCTGCTGGGCGTCCTGCGCGGTGCCGGCGGTCCGGACCTTCTTGACGGCGGTGCGCAGCTGGCTGCGGCGCGTGCGGTTGCGCTCGCGCGCGGCGATGGACTTGCGCAGGGCCTTCTTGGCCGACTTGATCCGGGGCACGGACTACCTCGCGTTCGGTACCGAAGAGCCGGCAAACCGGGCCGGCGGGAAGCCGAAAACCTAGGCAGGGGAGGCCGCAAGGTCAAGCGGGGGGCGGGTTTTCCGGGGTAGGGTGGGGGGTTAGATTGGGCCACCCGATGCCTGGCCTCAGAGAGTTCGTCCTTATCGCGCCGATCCTGCTGTTCTCCTTCGTCGCCCACGAGTACGCCCACGCCCGGGCGGCCCTCGCCCAGGGGGACGACACGGCCTACATGCTCGGACGCGTGACGTTCAACCCCCTGCCGCACATCGATCCCTTCATGACGGTTCTGGTGCCGGCGATGCTGTGGATCGTTTCCAGTGCGGCCGGGATGCCGTTCACCTTCGGCGGGGCCAAGCCGGTGCCGGTGGTTCCCCGGAAGTACCGGAACTACGTGCGTGGCGACATCATCGTCTCCTCCGCCGGGGTGATCACCAATTTCGGGCTGGCGTTCGTGTGTGCCGGCCTGTTCGCCCTGCTGGGACTGGTGGGCGGCGCCGCGCCCGGCCTCGGGGACGGCCTGGCGCTGCTCCAGCGGATGCTGCTGTGGGGGATCTGGCTCAACCTGATCCTCTGCTTCTTCAACCTGATCCCGGTGCCGCCGCTGGATGGCTCGCACCTGTTCTATCATGTGCTGCCCCCGGCGTGGGGGGCGAGGTATCGTGCGCTGGGTCAGTTCGGCTACCTGCCGCTGATGGTGATGCTGATGTTTCTCCGGCCGGTGACGAACCTCTTCCTGGCGCCGGCGGCCTGGGTGTTCGCCCACCTCTATGCGCTGGTGTCCGGCTTCGGGCTCGGCACCGCGTGGAACTTCCTTCAGGGATGACCGTACCGAACGCCCCCACGACCGCTCTCGGCGCCGAGCCGGCGTTCGTCGTCCAGCTGGACGCCTTCAACGGCCCGCTGGACCTCCTCCTGCACCTGCTGCGGGAGGAGCAGATCGACATTGCCGACATCCCCATCGCGCGGATCGCCGACCAGTTCCTCCAGGCGATTCACCACCTCGGCCTGAACCAGGCGGCGGACTACCTGGAAATGGCCGGGCGGCTGGTGCGGCTGAAGGCGCAGATGCTGCTGCCCCGCCGCGACGGCGAGGAAGGCTGGGAGGACCCGCGCCACGAACTGGTCCGGCGGCTGCTCGAGTACCAGCTCATCAAGGAAGTGGCGGGGTGGCTGGAACGGGCCGCGGCGCGCCGCGCCGACCAGCTGCCGCGAGGCTACCTGCCGGCGCCCCCGGAGCTGCCGCCCCCGCCGCTCACCCTCGACCTGCTGGAGCTGCTCAAGGCGGTCGAGAAGGTCGTCAGCGAGATTCCCTCGCCGGTGCTGCACCGCGTGGTACCGCGGCCGCTCGACACCGAGGGCGCCACCCGGCGGCTCGAGGCGCTGCTGGAGGAGCGCGAGGAGTTCACCTGGCTGGAGGCGCTCGGGCCGCGGCCGAGCATCGTGGATGTGCTCTCCACGCTGCTGGCGCTGCTGGAGCTGGCCAAGTACGGGCGGATCCTGATTGCGCAGCCGGAGGCGTTCGCGTCGTTCACCATTCGCCGCCGGCCGCCGGAGGAAGCGCGGCCGGAGGAGGCCCCGGCAGTGGTGTCCGCCGCCGAGACCACCAGCGCCGTCGAGGCACCGCCCGGCGCGGACCCCGTGCCGCCCGCCCCCGAGATCGAGTCCCTGCCCGCCGTGGAGCCCCCGGCGGAGGAGCCCGCGCCATGAAGCCGCTGACCCAGCTGATCGAGGCGGCGTTGTTCGCCGCCAACCGTCCCATCACGGTCGAGGAGCTGCAGACCCTCGAACCGGATGCTACCCTCGCCGACGTGCGGACTGCCCTCGACGAGTTGCGCGAGCACTACGACTTCGACGGCCATGCCGTGGAGGTCACCGAGATGGCGGGGGGGTACCAGATCCTCACCCGGCGGGCCTATGCCGAGGCGATCGAGCGGGCCCAGATCGCGGTGCGGACCCCGCGCCTGACCGCGGCGGCCATGGAGACGCTCGCCGTGATCGCCTACCGGCAGCCGGTGGGCCGGGCGGAGATCGAGGAGATCCGCGGCGTCAGCGCCGGCGGCGTGCTGCGGAGCCTGCAGGAGCGTGGCCTGATCGAGGTGGTGGGGCGGAGCGAGGCGATGGGCCGCCCGCTGCTCTACGGTACCACGCCGCTGCTGCTCGAGCTGCTGGGGCTCCGGGACCTGGCGGAGCTGCCGCGCGCCGACGAGTTCACCGTCGCGCTGCAGCCGCACAAGCCGGAGGCCGCGGACGCCGACGAGGCCGCTGCCTCGGTCCCGGCCGAATCATGAGCGAGATGCGCCTCCAGCGGGCCTTGGCCCGCGCGGGGATCGCCAGCCGCCGCGCCGCCGAGGAACTGATCGAGGCGGGGAAGGTCCGGGTGGACGGCAAGGTGGCCACCCTCGGCATGAAGGTGGATCCCGACCGCCAGAAGATCACCGTGTCCGGCCGGGCGATTCCGCGCCTGGAGCAGCGCTGGCTGGCGTTCCACAAGCCGCTCGGCGTGGTCACCACCGCGAGCGACGAGGAGGGCCGCCGCACCGTGTTCGACTTCGTGCGCGACCCGCGGGGCCTGACGTACGTCGGGCGGCTCGACGTCAACACCACCGGGTTGCTGCTGCTCACCACCGACGGCGCCGCGGTGCACCGCCTGACCCACCCGAGCACCCGGATTCCCCGCAGCTACACCGCGCTGGTGCACGGCCTGGACACCGCGGCGCTCGAGGCCGCGGTGAAGCGGCGCGTGGTGGTCGACGGCCGGGCCGTGGTGCCGACGGCGGTGCGGGTGCGCCCCGGGCGCGATGGACGCTCGATCCTCGACGTGACACTCACCGAGGGCCGCAACCGTATCGTCCGGCGCTGGTGCGAGGAGATGGGGCTCAAGGTGGAACGGCTGGCGCGCATCGCGTACGGCCCGATCCGCCTGGGCGACCTGCCGGCGGGCCAGACCCGGCCGCTCACGCCGGCCGAGGAGGCGAAGCTCTACGCCGCGATCGGCGAGCGCGCGACGGGCAACGCCCCCGCGGCGAAGCCGACGCGCTCCGCACGCCCCCGTCCGGCGCCGAGCGCGCCCGGTGAGGCCCGTCACACCCCGCGCCGCCGGGGCTGACAACCCCCGCGGGCGCGACTATCCTCCCTCAACCTCAACCCGCGCCTCGCCATGACCGCTCGCCCCTCTGCCTCGACCCGTACCGTGGACGCCGGTCCCGCCCAGCAGGTGGTGACCGAGGTCGGCCGCCGGATCGTGGGGCAGGAGGTGATGGTGGAACGGCTGCTCGTAGGGCTGCTCACCGGCGGCCACATCCTGCTCGAAGGGGTGCCCGGCCTCGCCAAGACGCTGGCGGTGCGCACCCTCGCCGAGGTGGTGGAGGCGAGCTTCTCCCGGATCCAGTTCACGCCGGACCTGCTGCCCGCCGACGTCATCGGGACCATGGTGTTCGATCCCAAGGGCCAGGAGTTCCGGGTCAAGCACGGGCCCATCTTCGCGCACATCATCCTGGCCGACGAGATCAACCGCGCCCCCGCGAAGGTGCAGGCCGCGCTGCTCGAGGCGATGCAGGAGCGGCAGGTGACCATCGGCGGGACCAGCTTCAAGCTGGAGGAGCCCTTCCTGGTCCTCGCCACCCAGAATCCCATCGAGAACGAGGGGACCTACCCGCTCCCCGAGGCGCAGCTCGACCGGTTCATGCTCAAGGTCCGCGTCGGCTACCCGACGCGGGACCAGGAGAAGGAAGTGCTGCTGCGGCGCAGCGGGATCGAGGAGGCGTCGGTCCGGCAGATGCTCGACCCGGCGACCATCCTCGCCGTGCGGGAGACGATCGCCGCCACCTACATGGACCAAAAGGTGGTGGACTACATCGTGGACCTGGTCCGCGCTACGCGGGACCCGTCGGTCGTGGGGCTCGCGAACCTGAAGCCGCTGGTGGCGTTCGGCGCGTCGCCCAGGGCGTCCATCGCGCTGGCGCAGGCGGCCAGGGCGCACGCCTATCTGCGCGGGCGGGGCTATGTGATCCCCGAGGACGTGCGCGCGATGGCGCTGGACGTGATGCGCCACCGGGTGCTGCTCACCTTCGAGGCGGAGGCGGAGGAGATCGACGCCGACCAGGTGGTCACCCGCATCCTCGACGCCGTTCCCGTCCCGTAGTCCGCGGCCCGGGTCCGGGATCCCTCCCCGGCCCGGCGTTCCGTCCCCGGTATCCGGTCCGCGCGCATGCCACCCATTTCCCCGGACATCCTGAAGCAGGTCAAGGCCATCGAGCTCCGCTCGCGGGGGATCGTGTCGTCCCTCTTCGCGGGCGAGTACCGCTCGGTGTTCCGCGGCCAGGGGATGGAGTTCGCGGAGGTGCGGCAGTACGAGCACGGCGACGACTTCCGCGCCATCGACTGGAACGTCTCCGCCCGGCTGGGGCATCCCTTCGTCAAGACCTTCATCGAGGAGCGGGAGATCACCCTGCTCCTCGTGGTGGACCAGTCCGGCTCGACTCACTTCGGCGTGCCCCGCACCAAGAGCGCGATCGCCATCGAGGTGGCTTCCATCCTGGCCCTGGCCGCGGCCAGCACCAACGACCGGGTCGGGGCACTGCTCTTCGCCGAGCGGGTGGAGCGGGTGATCCCACCGGGGAAGGGACGGCGCCACGCCCTGCGGGTGATCCGCGACCTGGTGGCCTTCACCCCCCGATCGGAGCGCACCGACCTGGCCGCGGCGCTGCGCTACGCCACCGGCCTGCTCAAGCACCGGAGCATCGTGGTGGTGCTGTCCGACTTCCTGGCCCGGGGCTGGGAGCAGCCGCTCCGCCAGCTCGCGGTGCGGCACGATGTCGTGGCCGTCGCGGTCGAGGACCCGAAGGAGAGCGAACTCCCTGACGCCGGCTGGATCGAGCTGGTGGATGCCGAGACCGGCACCCGGCAGGTGGTGGACACCGGCGAGCGCCAGGTGCGCGGCCGGTTTCGGGCCCTGGCCGAGAAGCGCCGCGAGGAGCGGGGACGCGGGCTCACCGCGGCCGGGGTGGACCAGGTGCTGATCCGGACCGACCAGGACTACGCCACCGCGCTGCGCCGCGCCTTCACGATGCGGGCCCGGAGGCTGCAGCGGTGATCGCCCTGCTGCTTCTGCTGCAGGCGCCGGCCCCAACGGTGGGCGACACCATCTGGCTGGTGCGCCGGGTACCGGTGCCGCCCGGGGCCGAGGTCCGCCCCGCCGCCTGGGAGCTGGACGGCGCCCAGGGGCTGCTCGGCCGGCCGCAGGTGCGGCTGGACGGGGGCGATGCGCTCGTCGCCTACCCGGCGGTGGCCTGGGCCGCGGGGACCCAGCGCTTCACCGTGCCCGGGCCCATCATCGTCCATGCCGATGGCCGGTCGGATACGCTGGCGGCGGAGGTCCGGACCGTCGTGGTCGGCAGCGTGCTGCCGGCCGGCATGCCGCCGGAGCGGCTGGCGCCACAGCCGGAGGCGGGCGTGGTGGCCCAGCGCATCACAACCCCGCTCCCGCTGCTCGCCCTGGTGCTGCTCGCGGCGCTGCTGCTCGCGCCACTCGTGTGGTGGTGGCTGCGCCGGGGCCCGCCCGCACAGCACCCTACCAGGAGCCAGGCCCCGGCCGACGTTCCGCTCACGGAGTGGGCCGAGGCCGGCGAGCACCGCGCCGTGGCCGCGCTGGCCGCGCGCCGCCTTCGCGATGCCCTGAGCGCCCGGCTGCCCGGGATGGTGCCGGGGCTGGTCACGTCGCGCCTGGTGCGGGTGCTCGAGGAGCAGCGGCCCCGGTGGCCCGCGGGGGAGATCGGGACGCTGCTGCGGGCGCTCGAGTCGGCCGAGTTTGCCGAGCGGCCGGGCAGCGACGTCACGGCGCTCGCGGCCCGCGCGGGCGAGCTGGTCCAGGCGCTGGAGCGTGAGCCATGACCCTGGCCCGGCCGTGGCTGCTGCTGCTGCTCCTGCTGCCGGTGGCCTGGTGGTGGCTGCAGCGCCGGCGTGAACCCGGCGGGACCCGCTTCAGCGACCTGAGCCTGGTCGCCATGGTCCGGGAGCGGCGCTGGCTGGCGCAGGTGCCGCGCTGGTGCCGGGGGCTGGCGTTCACCGCCTGGATCCTCGCCGCGGCCGGGCCCCGGGTCGGCGGGGCACAGGTGGAGATGCGGAAGGAGGGCATCGCGATCGTGATCGCGGTGGACATCTCCAGCAGCATGCTGGCGGAGGACTTCGCCCCCAGCAACCGGATGGAGGTCGCGAAGAGCCAGGCGATCGCCTTCATCCGCGGCCGGAGCGCCGACCGCATCGGCGTGGTGGCGTTTGCCGGCGAGGCGCTGACCCAGGTCCCGATCACGGTGGACTATCCGGTGCTGGAGCAGTCGGTGGGCAACCTGCGCATCGGCATGCTGGAGGACGGCACGGCCATCGGCACCGGCCTCGCGACCGCGGTGAACCGGCTGCGCGAGGCGCCGGGCAAGTCGAAGGTGGTGCTGCTGCTCACCGACGGCGAGAACAACCGCGGCACCGTGGATCCCCGCACCGCGGCGGCCGCCGCGGCGAGCCTCGGCATCAAGGTGTACACCATCGGCGTCGGGACCGAGGGCGAGGCGCCGATTCCCACCGGGCGCGGGCTCTCCGGGTTCCGCTACGAGGTGCTGCCGGTCAAGATCGACGAGCCATTGCTGCGGGATGTCGCGGCGGCCACCGGCGGGCGCTACTTCCGCGCCAAGGACAGTGAGGCGCTGAGCCGGATCTTCCAGCAGATCGACGCCCTCGAGAAGACTCCGATCCACGTCACCCGTTACGTGCGCTACGACGAGATCGCCCGTCCGCTGGTGCTGGTCGGGCTGCTGGCGCTGGCGCTGGAGCTGCTGCTCAGCGCCACCCGGGGGGTGCGCACCCCCTGAGCTTCGACAGCCCGCTGCTCCTGCTGCTCGCGCCGGTGCTGGCGCTCCTCATCGGCGGCGTGGCGCTGGTGGCCCGGCGCCGGCGGATCGCCCGGGCCGGGGCGTGGTCCCCCGAGCTCCGGACCCAGGCCGAGGCGAGCGGCAAGGCGGCGCCCCTGCTGCTGGCCTTCGCGGCGTTCGCGGCGGCGGTCGGGGTGGCCGGGCCGCGGGGCGGGCACTCCACCGTGAAGGCCGAGACCCAGGCGTTGTCGGTGGTCTTCGCGATGGACATCAGCCGCTCGATGCTGGCCGAGGATCAGGCGCCCAACCGGCTGGGGCGCGCGGCCCGCGAGGCGCGCCGGCTGGTGCAGGACCTCGGCCAGGACCGGGTGGGCCTCGTGGCCTTCGCCGGGCGCAGCTACATCCTGAGCCCGCTGACCCTCGACGGTGGCGCCATCAGCCTGTTCCTGGATGCGCTCGACCCCGATCTGGCCAGCCAGGGCGGCACCGGCCTGGCCTCCGCGCTGGGGCAGGGTGCCGAGTTGCTCAACGCTTCCCGCGAGGCGGGCGACCGGGTGCTGGTGGTCTTCACCGATGGCGAGACCCACGATTCGCTCCCCGAGGTGCTCGCGGCGGCGCGCGCGCTCAAGGAGCAGCAGATCCGTCTCGTGCTGGTGGCGGAGGGCGGCACCAAGCCGGTCACCATCCCGGTACGCGACAGCGCCGGGCGCCTGGTGGAGTACAAGGCCGACGAGGGGGGCCACACCGTCGAGACCTACCGGCGGGACGATGTCCTGCAGCGGGTGGCCGACCTGGCCGAGGGTGCGCTGGTCCCCGCCGAGCTGCCGGACCAGGCCGGCGCAGTCCGGGAGCTGCTCGCGGCGTTCCAGCGGGCGCCGACCTCGAGCACCAGCACCCAGGACCTGCTGCCGCTGGTGTGGATCCCGGCGCTCATCGCGGCCTTCCTGCTGGGGGTGCAGACGATCACGCGCCGCACCGCGGCCCTGGTGGGGCTCGGTGCGGTGCTGCTCGCGCTCCCGCTCCGGGCCCAGCGACCGGCGCCGGGGCTGCGGGAGTACGCGGCAGGGCGGGCGGCGGACGCGGCCCGGCGGCTGCAGGCGGGGCTCTCGCCCGAGTCCAGCGATACCGCGTGGTACAACGCCGGCACGGCGCTGCTCGCCGCCGGTGACCTGGCAGGTGCGCAGGCGGCACTGACCCAGGCCAGTCGCTCCCTCGATCCGGAGCTGCGCTACCGCGCGCTCTACAACGGCGGGGTGGCGCTGCTGCGCCAGGCCGGCGCCGATTCCACCCACCGCGACTCGCTGCTCGCCGCGGCCTCCGACCGGCTGCGCCAGGCGCTGACCCTGGTCCCCGGCAGCGAACGCGCCAAGTGGAACCTCGAGCTGGCCGAACAGCGGCGCCCGCCGCCGCCGGCGGGGGGCGGGGGGAGCAGCCCGCAGCCGCCGCCCCCGGGTGGGCAGCAGCCGCAGAACCAGAACCAGGGTCAGGGCCGCCCGCCGGAAGGGATGCCCCAGCTCACGCCGGAGCAGGCGGAACAGATCCTCAATTCGGTGACGCGGGAGGAGCGGGATACCCGGGCCCGCCGCCTGGGCCGCGCCCGCGCCACGCCCAGCGGGGTGAAGGACTGGTGATCACGCTGGCGCTGGGACTCGCGCTGGTGCTGCAGCAGGCCCGCGGCCCGCAGGTCATCCTGGGCGTGGACCACGACCGGGTCTCGCCCGGCGATGTGGTGGTGCTGACCATCCGGGTTACCAGCGACCTGAGCGACCCGATCGCGGTGGAGCTGCCGCGGCTGGATGGCTTCGAGCTGGAGTCGCGGAGCGAGCGCACCGAGGTCGCCACCGGCACCCCCGGCGGCCGCAGCACCTTCCTCGAACTGAAGCTCCGCGCCGTGACCCCTGGCGAGTGGCGCCTCGGCCCGGTGAATGCCCGCCAGGGGGTGGCGTATGCCCAGGGCGACGCCATCACCATCACCATCGAGGGCGGGACGCCGCCGGCGGTCACCGCCTCGCTCTCCCCGCGGCTCGCGCGGATCATCGCCCGGGCCCCGCCCCCCGCCGGCCTCGACAAGGCCGGGATCTCGGTGGCGCTCTCCGACGGGCCCATCAGCGTCGGGGAGCAGGTGGACGTCGTGACGCTGGCCTGGTTCGATCGCGAGGTGCGCCAGCGGCTGCGCCGGGCGCCGACGGTGGAGGCGCCCCAGGTGGAGGGCGTCTGGAGTTATCCCCAGGCGGTGCCGGGCGGGATCGCGGCCACGCGGCAGGTGGCCGGACGCTGGTACGACCTCTTCGTGCTGCACCAGGTGGCGTTCCCGCTCACGCCGGGCCGCTTCACCGTGGCACCGGCCAAGCTGACCTTCCACCTCCCGGTGGCCTACCAGTTCTTCAGCCAGGAGGAGCGCTACGAGCTGGCCAGCGAGCCCGCCAGCTTCACGGCGCTGCCGCTGCCCGACGCCGGGCGTCCCCCGGGGTTCGCGGGGGCGGTGGGGCACGGGCTCTCCGTCACCCGTACCCTGACGCCGGCGGGCGCCCGGCAGGGCGAGGCGGTGAATGCGACCGTGACGGTCGCCGGCGAGGGCAATGTGGCCCTCTGGCCCGAACCCCCGGTCCGCTGGCCCGCCGGGGTGCGGGTCTATCCCGAGGCGGCGGAGGAGCGGCCGGGACTCACCGAGGGACGCTTCGGCGGCAGGAAGGTCTTCCGCTACCTGGTGATCCCCGATTCCTCGGGGTCGCTGAGCCTGCCGTCGGCCAGCTACGCGTACTTTGACCCGACGGCGGGCCGCTACGCCACCGCCGCCCTCGATGCCGCCACGCTCACCGTGGCCCCTCGGGGAGAGCGGGTCGTCGCCCGGGCGGAGCCGCCGCCGATGCGGCTCGACCTGCGGGTGCCGATCGGCCGTCGGCTGCACCGGCTGCTCCCCGCGGCCGCCTGGTGGCTGTTCGCCCTCGTCCCGGTGCTGGTCTGGCTGGTGCCGCGGCTGCCGCGACGGCGCACCGCGGCGCCGGTGGATACCCGCAGCCCCGAGACGCTGCGCGCGGCCGAGGCGCGGGTGCAACGGGCCATGGCCCACCTCGGCCAGCGGGGCGAGGATCCCGGACGGCTGGGCGAGCTGAAGGCCCGGCTCGAGGCTGCGCGCTTCGGCCCCGGCAGTCCGCCGCGGACCGCCGAGCTGCTGGCAGAGGTGGAAGCCGCGGTGGCGGAGGCCGGCGTCGAAGGCGGGAGCGGGGAGCCGCGCTGGCGGGAGCGCACCGGGCTGCTGCTGCTGGCGGGCCTCTGCCTGTTCCCTTCGGGCGGGCGGGCCCAGACCACCCCGGAGCAGTTGTACGACGCGGGCGCGTACCGCGCCGCCGCCGCGGGGTTCCTGCGCCGCGCCGAACTGGCGCCGGATGTCACCGCCCACTGGTTCAACGCCGGCGACGCCGCCTTCCGCGGCGGCAGCGATGCGCTCGCGCTCGCCGCGTGGGTGCGGGCCGCGCGGCTGAGCCCGCGCGACGGCGGGGTGCGGCGGGCACTGGTGCTGCTTCCCCCGGCCGATGCCCAGGCGGGCGACGCGCTGTGGGTGGCGCCGGTGACTCCCGAGGAGCTCTGGCTGGTGGGGCTCCTGGCGTGGCTGGCCGGCTGGGCCGGCCTCATCGTCACCGGCGGCTGGCGCGGGCGCTGGCTGGTACTCCTCGCCGGTGGCGCGATCCTGGTCGGTGCCGCCGAGTTGCTGGCGCACCGCTACGCCCGCCCGCTGGCGATCGTGGCGGAGAACCAGCAGCTCCGGCTCTCGCCGCACGAGCTGGCCCCCGCGGTCGGCGAGTCGCCGGCGCTGACCACCGTCCTGCTCGGCAGCCAGCGGGGCGGGTGGGTCGAGGTCAGCACACCCGCCGGCCAGAGGGGCTGGCTGGAGCAGCGCGCCCTCGTGCCGCTCGCGGCTCCCCGGCTCCCCTGAGGCCGGCCCGCCGGCCTTATCTTCCCCGCCATGCCCCGACGCATCGCCATCCTTCCGGACACCGTCGCCGACCAGATCGCCGCCGGTGAGGTCGTCGAACGCCCCGCCTCCGCGGTCAAGGAACTGGTGGAGAACGCCATCGATGCCGGCGCCACCCGGGTGCGGATCGACCTGGAGCAGGGCGGCAAGACCCTGATCGAGGTGAGCGATGACGGCCATGGCATGGGCCGCGAGGACGCCGTCCTCGCCCTCGACCGGCACGCCACGAGCAAGATCCGGAGCGCCCAGGACCTCATCGGGGTGCGCACCTTCGGCTTCCGCGGCGAGGCGCTGCCGGCCATCGCGTCGGTGTCCCGCTTCCGGCTCGCCACCTCGGAGGGGGGCGACGAGGGGACCGAGATCGAGGTCAACGGCGGCCGGGTCGATCACGTGGGACCCACGGCGCGGCAGCGCGGCACCACCGTGACGGTGCGGGGGCTGTTCTTCAACACGCCCGCTCGGCGGAAGTTCCTGCGCTCGGCGTCCAGCGAGTCGCGCGCGGCGTGGGAATCGGTGGCGACGATCGCGCTGGCGCACCCGTCGGTCGGCTTCGAGCTGCAGCTCGACGGCCGCACCCGGCTCGCGGTCCCGCCCGGGCAGTCGCCGGCGGAGCGGCTCGAGGAGGTCTGGGGCCGCGAGATCGCCCGCACCCTGGTGCCGGTCCAGTACGCCGTCGGGGGCTTCCAGGTCCGCGGGTTCATCCAGCGCCCCGCCGATGCACAGCCCACCGGCCGCCGCACCCAGCTCTTCATCAACGGTCGCCCGTTCCGCGACACCTTCCTGGTGCGCGCCGCCGAGGCGGGGTACCGCTCCGCCATCCACCCCGGCGACCGTCCCTCGCTGTTCCTGGAACTCGAGACCGCCAACGAGGACGTGGACGTCAACGTCCACCCGGCCAAGCTGGAGGTGCGCTTCCGCGACCGGATCGGCGCCGAGCGGGTGGTCGAGGAGGCGGTCCGGGACGCACTGGGCAAGCTCGACGCGGCGGCCGTGGTGAGCGGCGCCCGGCGGGAGTTCCCGGTGGCCGCTGGCGTGTCGGTGCCCACCGCGGACCTGCTGCCGGAACTGTTCGACGCGCCGCCGGCGCCGGACACCGCGGAAGAGGACGGGCCCGCCGGGCCGGCGGTGGACGGTCGTGCCGCCTGGGAGCTGGGCCCGATCACCCAGCTGTTCAACACCTACCTCGTCTACGCGACCGCGGAGGGCGTGGTGTTCGTGGACCAGCACTCGGCCCACGAGCGGGTGCTGTACGAGCAGGTCATGGCCCGGCTCACCGGCGGTGGCCTGCCGGGTCAGCGGCTGCTCCTTCCGGTGACGCTCGACCTCACTGACGAGGAGCTGGAGGTGATCGACCAGTACCGGGAATCGCTGGAGCGCATCGGCTACGAGGTGGAGCCGTTCGGCGGGCGCACGGTGGCGCTGCAGTCGGTGCCGGCACCGCACCCGCGGTTTGACGCGGCCCGCTGCTTCCAGGAACTCGTCGCCGACCTGGCGCGGGGCCGGTTCGGCGGGTGGGCCAACCGGCTGGAGCGGTTCGCCGCGACCTACGCCTGCCGCGCGGCGGTGAAGGGGGGCGATCCGCTGGATGTCCGGGAGCAGCGCGAACTGCTGGCCCGGCTCTTCGCCTGCGCGCTCCCGCCGCACGACGTGCACGGCCGGGCCACGATCGTGCAGCTGCCGCGTGAGGAACTGGAGCGGCGGTTTGGCCGCCGGTAGTACCCCGGTCCTCCTCGGGCCCACCGGCATCGGCAAGACCGCCGTCGCCTTCGCCCTCCTCAAGCACTGGCCCCTCGAGGTCATCTCCGCCGACTCCCGCCAGGTCTATCGCGGGCTCGACATCGGCACCGCCAAGCCCCCGGCGCGCTGGCTCGCCCGGCTGCCGCACCACGGGATTGACGTCGTCGCACCCGGCGAGCGGTACAGCGCCGGGCGCTTCGCGCTCGACGCTCCGATGTGGATGGCCTCCTGCGAGCTGCGGCAGCGCATGCCGGTGATCGTCGGCGGCACCGGGCTCTACGTGAAGGCCCTGGTGGACGGGCTGTTTGCCGAGCCCCCGCTCGACCCGCTGCAGCGGCACGACCTCGAACGCTGGATCCGCGGGCTGCCGGCGGGCGAGCTGGTCCGCTGGGCGGCGCGGCTGGACCCGGGCTTCCACGGCGGAGGACGGCAGCGCGCGGCCCGGGCCATCGAGGTCGCGCTGCTCACCGGCCGGCCGCTCAGCCACTGGCAGGCCGCCGCGAAGGCTCGCGGCGTGGTGCGGCCCTGGTACGTGGTGCTGACCGCGCCGCGGCCGGTGCTGCACCAGCGGATCCAGGCCCGGGCGGAGGAGATGGTCCGCCGGGGCATGATCGAGGAGGTGGCGGCATTGCTCGCCGAGGGCGTCCGGCCCACCGCGGCGGGGCTCGATGCGATCGGCCCGCGGGAGGCGGTGCAGTACCTGCACGGTGAGCGCACCCGGGAGAGTGTCGCGGACGCGGTGGCCCTCGCCAGCCGGCAGTACGCCAAGCGGCAGGAGACCTGGTTCCGGCACCAGCTGCAGGGCCCCGTCCTGAGCCTCGACGCCACCCGCCCGGCGGAGGAACTGGCGGCCGAGATCGCGGCCCGGTGGGGCGCGCACGAGTGATCGGCCGCGCTGCGGGGCGGCCCGGGGGCGATTAGCTTCCCCCGCCATGGACTTTCGAGCCGAACTCTCCAGCGCGGCCCAGACCGGGGACGTGGCGCGGCTGCGCGCGCTGCTGGACCACAACCGCAGCTTTGCCACGATGCCCGATGAGGCGGGCTGCACCCCGCTGCACTACACCGCCTGGTTCGGCCACCTCGAGGCCGCGCGCTACCTGCTCGGCATCGGGGCGGACGTGGCCGCCATCTCGATGGACCCCCTGCGCAACCAGCCCATCCACGCCGCGGCCACCAGCGGGCACGCCGCGCTGGTGGCGGCGCTGCTCGAGGCCGGCGCCGACCCGAACGCGGAGCAGAGCGGCCAGTGGACGGCGCTGCACGGGGCCGCGGAGAAGGGGCACGTCGAGGTGGTCCGCCGCCTGCTCGCGGCCGGCGCGGACGCCGGCCGGGCCAGCGCGTCCGGGGCCACGCCGCTGACGCTCGCCCGCGGGAAGGGCCACGCCGCGGTGGTGGAGCTGCTCGAGACGGCCGGCAGCCGATGAGCCCGCGCCCGCTCCGCATCGGCATCACCTGCTACCCGACCTACGGCGGCTCGGGCGCGCTCGCCACCGAGCTCGGGCTCGATCTGGCCCGTCGGGGGCACGAGGTCCACTTCATCTCCTACGCCTCGCCGTTCCGGCTCCGGGGCTTCACCGAGCGGGTGGTGTTCCACGAGGTGGACACTGCGATCTCGCACTACCCGCTGTTCGACCACTTCCCCTACACCCTGGTGCTCGCCTCCAAGCAGTACGAGGTGGCCCAGCGGGAGAAGCTGGACATTCTCCACGTGCACTACGCCATTCCCCATGCCACCACGGCGTGGCTGGCACGCGAGATGCTCGCCGGGGAGCGGCCGGTGAAGGTGATCACCACCCTGCACGGCACCGACATCACGCTGGTGGGGCAGGAGTCGAGCTTCTACCAGATCACCCGGTTCTCGATCGAGCGTTCCGACGAGGTCACCGCGGTCAGCAGCTTCCTCAAGGACGAGACCTACCGCACCTTCGGCTGCGTGAACTGCAACGTCGAGGTGATCCCCAATTTCGTGAACCTCGAGGAGTACCGCCCCAACCCCGCCGCCTGTCCCGAGAGCCTCGCGCCCAAGGGCGACAAGGTCATCACCCACGTCTCCAACTTCCGCGAGGTGAAGCGGGTGAAGGACGTGGTCCGGATCTTCGCCCGGATCCGCCGCGCCATGCCGGCGACCCTCATCATGATCGGCGACGGCCCCGATCGCGCCGAGGCGGAGCGCGAAGCCGAGCGCCTCGGCGTGGCCGACCGGGTGCGGTTTCTCGGCCGGCTCGACCGGGTGGCCACGATCCTCCAGGCGTCGGACCTCTTCGTGCTGCCGTCGCAGTCGGAGTCGTTCGGGCTGGCGGCGCTGGAGGCCATGGCCTGCGGCGCCCCCGCGGTCGCGAGCCGGGTCGGCGGGCTGCCCGAGGTGGTGGAGGACGGTGTCTCCGGCATCCTCGAGCTGCCCGGCTCGGTGGAGGCGATGGGCCGGCGCGCGGTGGAGCTGCTGCAGGATCCCGAGCGCTACCAGCAGATGCGGCAGGCCGCGATCGCCCAGGCGCACCAGTTCTCCGCCGATCGCATCGTGCCGATGTACGAGGCGCTCTATCACCGGGCGCTGGCGTGATCCCGGGCGAGCTGCTGGACGCCACCGTCCTCGGGCTGGTCGAAGGCATCACCGAATTCCTGCCGATCTCCAGCACCGGGCACCTGATTGTTGCCGCCGACTGGCTCGGCTTCAACGGCGAGAGCGCCAAGACCTTCGAGATCTTCATCCAGGCCGGCGCGATCTTCGCCATCCTCTGGATCTACCGCGACCGGTTCCTCGACGTCGTGGGCCAGGCGGCGCGGGAGCCGGCGGCCCGCCGCTTCATCACCAACCTGGCCGTGGGCTTCGTCCCGGCGGCCGCGGTGGGGTTCCTGATCCACGACTGGATCAAGGCGCACCTGTTCTCCCCCACCGTGGTGGCGGTGAGCTTCATCGTCGGCGGGATCGTGATCCTGGTCATCGAGCGCTGGAAACCCGCGGCCACCGTGACCGACGCCGCGGACATCGCGCCCCCGACCGCCCTCGGCATCGGCCTGGCGCAGATGCTCGCGCTCATCCCCGGCGTCTCCCGCTCCGGCGCCACGATCATGGGCGGCTACGCCCTGGGCCTCTCCCGTACTGCGGCGACCGAGTTCTCGTTCTTCCTCGCGGTGCCGGTGCTCGCGGCTGCCGCCGGGTACGACCTGCTCAAGAGCCTCGATCGCCTCTCGCCGGCCGACGTCCCGGTCTTCGCGGTCGGCTTCGTGGTGTCGTTCATCTGCGCCTTCGTGGTCGTGAAGGCGCTGCTGCGCTACGTCGCCCACCACAGCTTCTCGGTCTTCGCGTGGTACCGCATCGCCTTCGGCCTCTTCCTGCTGTGGCTGGCGGGGCGGGGCGGGCTGGGCGGCGCCTGATCGTCCCATGCCGGCCCCGGCGCTGATCGAGCTCGAGGAAACCGAGTCCACCCAGGACGTGCTGCACCAGCTGGCGGCCGATGGCGCGGCGGCGGGAACCGCCGTGGTCGCGCGGGTGCAGCTGGGTGGCCGGGGCAGCCGCGGCCGGAGCTGGGCCTCGCCGGTCGGCGGCCTCTGGCTCAGTACCCTCTGCCGGCCCACCGGGGCCGGCGCCGTGGATGTGCTCAGCCTCCGCGTCGGGCTGGGCGTGGCACAGGCGCTGGAAGCGGCGGCTCCCGGTGTCGCCATCGGGCTCAAGTGGCCCAACGACCTCATGCTCGCGGACCGCAAGCTGGGCGGGATCCTGTGCGAGGCGCGCTGGCAGGGTGGACAGGTGGGTTGGGTCGCGGTGGGGGTCGGGCTCAACGTGGCCAACCCCATCCCCGGCCCGCTGGCCGCACAGGCGGTGTCGCTGTTCGAGCTCGTGCCGGGAGTGAGCCCGGAGCGGTTGCGGCCGGCGGTGATCGCCGCCGTGCTCGAGGCCGGGACGCGTACCGGCCATCTCGCCGAGCCGGAACTGTCGGCCTGGCAAGCGCGCGACTGGCTGCGGAACCGCGAACTGCTCGCCCCGGTGGCCGGGTGGAGCCTCGGCCCCGCGCCGGACGGCCAGCTGCTGGTCCGGACGGCCGCCGGCGCCGTCGAAGGCCTCCGCTCCGGCACGGTGACCTGGCGCGCCTGACCGGCCGGCTGGCCTCCCGGTGACCTGACTTGAGGCAGGGGCCCGTTCGGCTACCTTGATACCCCATGCTGTTGACCCTCGACGTCGGCAACACCGAGATCACCGTCGGGCTGTTCCAGGGCCATGAACTCGCCGGCCACTGGCGGCTCACCACCAATCCCGACCGGACCCCGGACGAATGGGGCACGGCGCTCGGGGCGTTCCTGCTCCATGCCGGGCATTCACCCAACGAGATCCGTGCCGCGCTGGTCGCCTCGGTGGCGCCGGGGGTGACCCAGAGCCTGGTGGAAGGCGTGCGGAACACCACCGGTGCGCCGGTGACGGTGGTGGACGCGACCTCCGCCCTCCCGATCCGGCTCGACGTGGACGAGCCGCTCAGTGTTGGCGCCGACCGGATCATCAATACCCTCGCCGCCGTCGAGCGGTATCCGGGCGATACCATCGTGGTGGACTTCGGCACCGCGACCACCTTCGACTGCATCACCGCCGATGGCCGGTTCATCGGCGGGGTGATCATGCCCGGCCTCCGGACCTCCGCCGACCAGCTCACGCGGCGGGCCGCCAAGCTGCCGGCCACGGAGCTCAAGGCGCCCGAGCGTGTCATCGGCCGGCGGACGGAGGAGTGCATCCGGGCCGGGGTGCTCTACGGCGCGGCGGACGCGGTGGACGGGCTGGTGGCCCGGATCAAGGCCGAGTGGCCCGGAGGCGGGACGCCCCGGGTGGTGGCGACCGGCGGGCTGGCCAGCACCATCTGCCCGCTGGCCCGCAGCATCGACCAGGTGGACCCTGATCTGACCCTCCATGGCCTGCGCATCGCCGCCGGGCACCTCGGGGTGCGGTGGTGATCCGCTCTCTTGGTGCCAGGGCCATGGGGGGCTTATACTTCGGCCCAGTCAACCCATGCCTCTGGGAGCGTCCATGAGTGCCGCGGTCCACGCCCACGCCACCGGCGCCGACCATACCGACCTGCCGTACGTCCTCCGAGCGGCGGTGAAGCTCGGGATCCTCGAATCCATCGCCGTGCTGGTCATCGGCTCGGTGTCCAAGTACCTGGACGGCCCCGCCGAGGTGGCGCTGCTGGCGGTCTTCGTGACCGCGGCCGTGCTCCTGGTGACGCTGCTGCCCGGCCTGTGGACTCGCGCCGCCACCGTGGAAGGCATCGCGGGCGCGGCCGGGATCGGCCTCGCCGCGACGGTCGTCTTCATGATCGTGGACATCGCGGCCTTTCAGCCGTTCGGGCTGTACACCAACCGGTGGCTGGAGATCGGCGGCGGCAGCAACTGGTGGTACCACCCGATCTGGTGGATGCTCGGGACCTATCTCCCCTGGCTCGGCGCCTGGATCCTCGCCGCGCAGGGCGCGCGGGGCGGCCAGCCCTCCCTGGTGAGCGGGGCCATCCCGATCATCGTCGCGACCCTCGTCTGCATGGTGGTCGGCGTCCTGGTGCGCGTGCCCGGGGCGGGCTGGAACGTCGGGACCTACGGCGTCTCCTTCATCCCCGGCCTCGCCCTGGCGACCACGGTCTCGGTCCTGGGCGCGCGACGCAAGTAGGCATGGATGCGCTGGCCCGGCATCCTGCTCAGGGTCGTCGGCTGGCTGCTCACGCCTCTGGTGGCGTGGGCAGCTTCGCTTTGGGGAGCCTGGCTGGTCCTCACCCGCCAGCTCCACTTTGACCAGCCCCGCCACGCGCTCTACACCGCGGCGGGCCTCGGACTCGCCTTCGCGGTAGTCGCGCTGCTGGGCTGGATCGAGCTGCTGCGGCGCTCGCCGCGGCTGCGCCACTCCCTGCACGTGACCCGCGAGGGCCTCCCCGAACTGGAAGAGCCCGCGCCGCCGACCGCCACCCCACCCACGGAGCCCGGCGCATGACCCACCGCCACCTGCTGCTCCTGCTCGTCCTCGGCGCCGCCGCCTGTGGCGGGGGCCGCCGTGATGCCGACGCCGAGCCGCCCGAGGACGAGGGCATGGTCCCGGGCCGTCCCGCCGATTCCCTGGCCCTCCGGACGCCCTCCGGGGTGGAGATCTGGTTCACCGGCAGCCGCCCTGCGATGGATGCCGCGGGACAGGTGTGCGTCGAGCACAGCATGCAGATCCGCGACGGCGACCGCCACGTCAACATCCCGCTGCTCTACACCGGCCAGGCGCCGACCCTGGTGAACGACAGCACCATCGAGGCGGCGATCTGGCTCAACTGCCAGCCCGGCAACGTGTACCAGGTCAACCTGCGCACCGGGCAGCCGGTGAGGGTGCGTTGAGGGGGGCGTTCCTCGTCACGATGCTGGCGGCCGCTCCCCTCGCCGCCCAGGGGCCCGGCTTCCAGCTCGGCCACCTGTTCACCGACCCGTCCGCGACCAGCTACCGGGTGGATGTCTCCGGCCGGATCCTCGGCCCCGTCGGGGGAGACGTGCACGCCACCGTGGTGGACGGGCGCAAGCCGATGGGAAACCTCTGGGGGGTCGGGACCGATGTCTCGCTGTTCCGGTCGGGCGCCAGCGGGGTGTACCTGATCGGCGGGGTCGAGGGCGGGGTCGCGACCCAGGGCTCGAAGACGTTCTGGGGCAGCTGGTCCGCCGGTGTGGGCTACGAGTTCTTTCCCCTGCGCGGCGTGTCCCTGGCGGCCGAAGGCCGCTATCGCGGGATTGACGGCCGGTACGATGGCATCGAGATCGGCGCCCGGCTGGGGCTCGACCGTGGCAGCCGGCGCGCTTCACGCGGTGGTGGGGGCAGTGGCGCCGCCGCGAGCACCGCCTCGCTGGCCACCGCCGGCACCGACCCCGCGCCGGAACCGGCCGAGATCCGCGCCGAACTCGACCGGGCGGGGGTGGCCCCGGATCGGAGCCAGCTCATCGGCGATGTGGTGCAGGAGGCGCTGGACGTGATGGGGATGCCCTACCGCTGGGGTGACGAGGGCGAGGAGGGCTTCGACTGCTCGGGCCTGATCCGCTACGCCTTCGGGCGGCACGGCGTGTCACTGCCGCGCCGGAGCGCGGACCAGGCCCGGGAAGGCACCGCGGTGACGAAGGACCTGGAGGCGCTGCGGGCCGGTGACATCCTCACCTTCGCCAACGGCGGCTCCCGGGTTTCCCACGTGGGGCTCTACCTCGGCAACGGCAAGTTCATCCACTCGGCCAGCCGCGGGGTCCAGATCAGCATCCTCGGCCCCGACGATCCCGCGGGCCGCTGGTGGTACCGCCGCTGGGTGGGCGCGCGGCGGATCATCGACTGAGCGCCGTCGGCAGAAAGGGAAACGGGGCACCGGCCGCCTGGCCGGTGCCCCGTTCGCCTTGCGGGAGCCGCCTCAGCGCCTGTGCTGCGGCGTCCCTTCGTGGTGCATGTCCTTCATGTCCTTCATGTCGTGGTCGTGGTCACCGGCGTTGTGGTCGTGATCGTGGCCGTCGCCCTGGTCGGCACCGAGCATCTCCAGCGACGCGAGGTCGCGCTGGTAGGTCGGGTCCGACTCGTCGATCGAGGGCCACTGCCGCGGGTTGGACGGGGCAAAGATCCCGGACATGTGGGCCATCGCGCCGTTCTTGATCGTCTCGCCCGTCGGGTTGTCGTACACCCCGACCACCCGGTACTGCACGCCGGCCCGGAGCCGGAGCCCCGCGCCGCGGACGCCGGGGAGGCTGCGGCTCACGCCGGACACCTTCCCGTTCTTGTCATGGTCGGCGTGCACCTCGGCGATCACCTTGCCGGACTTGACGTCCTCCAGCCGCACCTGGACACCATAGTCGTGCAGGTGCCCACCGTAGCCCAGCAGGCGGCCATCGATCGGCTGGGTGAAGACCCAGGACTTCTCGGAGCGGCCCGGCGGCACGTCGAAGGTGTTGCTGCCGCCCACCGTCAGGTTCACGTCCATGTAGTAGGGCAGGACGTCCACCGGGCGGGGATTCTGGTTGGGCGGGGTGTAGATCAGGGTCATGGTCATGTAGACCCCATCCATGTCCTGGCCGGTGTCGTTGTGCCAGGCGATGTAGAACCCGAGGTCCATCCCGGGCGTCATCGGCACGCCGATGGTGGCAGGGAGCATCGCGTCGGCGGTCTCCTGCCCGGCGCCGAAGAGCCGCTCCGCGGCGGGGTAGAGCGCCTGCCGGCGGGAGTAGTTCACCACGATCATGTGGTGCATCACCCGCTTGGGCAGGTCGTGGTCGTCCGCGTCCACGACGCCGGTCTTGAAGCCCCGGAGCCAGCCCTGGACCGGCCAGTCGAAGTGGAACACCGGGGTGTCGTGCGACGCGCCCATGTCCATCATGTGGTGGTCCATCGCGCCCATGTTGGGCAGGAAGAAGGGGCCGGCCTTCACGTGGATTTCGTGGCGCGCCGAGTCCACCGTCACCGTGACCGTGGCATCCACGGGGCGGGGGCGGGGGCCGGGTGTCATCAGGGTGCCGGCGGCAAGCAGGGCGAGGGCGGTCAGCATGCGTGGGTCTCCTCTGGACTGCGCGGGGCGCTCATCGCCCCGCCTTGAGGCGCGAATTGTAGCAGCCTCTCCCCGGGCTGTCAGGCCCGGGGAGCCGGGCGTGGCCTAATCGTGATGATGAGCGTCGGAATGGCCCGGCTTCGCCATGCTGTCCGGCATCGCCGGCGCCGGCGTGGGGCGGTTGCGGCGCATGCCCATGCCCCCGCGGCGCGAGAGGAAGCGCAGGTCGCGCTGGTAGGTGGTGTCCGCCGTGTCGATCGCGGGCCAGGCGGCCATGC
Source organism: uncultured Gemmatimonadaceae bacterium (assembly GCA_964647615.1). GTDB lineage: Bacteria > Gemmatimonadota > Gemmatimonadetes > Gemmatimonadales > GWC2-71-9 > JADJOM01. The sequence goes on from CAZYIV010000034.1 coordinate 33,773, forward strand.
TCCGCGGGGCGAAGATCCCCACCAGGCTGGCCATCGCGCCCTTGACCAGGGTCTCCCCGGTCGGATTGTCGTACACCGCCACGACCCGGTACCGGTGATTGGCCCGGAGCCGGAGCCCCTCACCGGCCACGCCGAAGAGGTGCCGTTCCATCCCCCGGATGCGGCCGTCGGGGCGGAGCTTCGATTCCACCCGGGTCAGGACCTTGCCCGATTCGGCGTCCTCCAGCCGCACCTCGCGGCCGTAGTCGTGCAGGTGCCCGCTCACGCCGAGGATCCGCCCCTCGGTGGGCAGGGAGAACTCGTAGGCCTTCTCCGAGCGGCCCGGCGGGACGTCGAACTCGTTGTCGCCCCCCACGGTCAGGTTGACGTCGAAGTACATCGGCAGCACGTCCACCGGCCGGGGGTTCTGGTTGGTGGGGGTCCACAGCATCACGATCTTGAGCCGGGCGCCCTTGATGTCGGCCCCGGTCGCGTTGTGCCACGCGATATACAGCCCGAGTTCGGCGCCGGCCTCGACCGGCACGCCGATCGTCCGCGGCAGGGAGAAGCTCCCCGTCTCGAGACCGGCGCCCCACAGCCGCTCGGCGGCCTGGTAGAGCAGCTGACGGCGGTCGTAGTTGACCATGATCATGTGGTGCAGCAGCCGGTGGGACAGCTCGGTGCCGTCGGCGCCGATGACGGCGATCCGGAAGCCGCGGAACCAGCCGTTCACCGGCCAGCGGAACTTGTAGACCGGCGTGACGCTGCTGTGCGAGTGGTCGCTCATCCCGCTCATGTCGGGCAGGTCGGAGGCCGGGGTGACGATGGTGACCTCGTGCCGGCCGGAATCCACGGCGACCTCGAGCGGCGGCAGGGAATCCGGGAGGGGGGCGAGGGCGAGCGAGGCGAGGAGCGGGAGCAGCATGGGCCGGGTCGGGTGAAAGGTGGGGAGCAAT
>CAZYIV010000035.1:0-33945 GCA_964647615.1 uncultured Gemmatimonadaceae bacterium
CCCGAAGGCGCCCACCTCCACCGTCCCCGCCGACTGCGCCACCAGCGGCGCGGCGGCGAGCATGAGGCCGGCGAGCAGACCACGTGAAAACCGCATGGATCCCTCCATCCAGGGTGAGTGTCCCGACTGAACGACGCCGACACTAGCCGCAGTGCCGCGGTGCGTCAACCGCCTTCGCCCCCGGAGTTCCGAGGGAGATGACGAGTGTGTGAGGCGCGTCACACTTCGGCCTTCAGATTCTTCAACACGGCCAGCACCCGGGCCGCATGCCCCTTGGGCCGGACCGGCGCAAAGACGTGTGCGATGCTCCCCTTGGCATCGATCACGAACGTGGTCCGGAGCACGCCGAAGTAGCGATGGCCGAACAGCCGCTTCTCCCCCCAGACGCCGTAGGCCTCCGCCACCCGGTGGTCGGGATCGGCGAGCAGCGGGAACGGCAGCCGGTATTTCGCGGCGAAGCGGTCGTGCGAGGCCACGGGGTCGGGGGAGACGCCGAGGACCGTGGCGCCGGCGGCGCGGACCGCGCGCCAGCGGTCGCGGAACTCACAGGCCTCGGTGGTGCAGGCGGGGGTGTCGTCCCTGGGGTAGAAGTAGAGCACCACCGGCGCGCCCCGGAGCGCGCGCAGGTTCACCCGCTCCCCGCCGGCGGCAGGAAGGTCGAACAGCGGGGCCTGGTCGCCGACGGCCAGCATGGGGCTCCGGGGGTCGCGGTGGGTCCTGCGGCGGCCCCCCTCACTACCCCCGCGACCGGGCCGGGTTCCGGCCCGGCTCAGGGCAGGTAGTCCGTGGCGACGGCGGGCGGTGCGTCGAGGCGGAGGAGGGGGAGCGGGGCGCGGCGCCGGAGGTCGCGATCGTAGCCGTTCCAGGCGGCGAAGCCGTCCTCGGAGCCCGGCTCCAGCAGGTAGGCGGCGAGCGCGCCGAGCGGCTGGTCGGTGGGCACCCAGTACCAGCCGGCGGCGACGGCGGCGGCGGCGGGGGGGCCCCAGCCTCCCGCCAGCTGCACGGCGCGGTGGCCCTCGAAGACGAAGGGCGCGACCGGGGCGGAATCCGGCGTGAAGCTGGCGGCCTGGCCGGCCCACGGCTCCCGCAGCCGCGCCACCAGGACCCCCTGCCCCCGCAGCCGCGCGGCGAGGTCGGCATGGCCGGGCGGGAGCAGGTAGCCGGCGGGGCGCGCCACCCAGCGGCGCCCGTCGAAGCGGTCGAACACCGGCATCCGCACCGCGCGGAAGGTGCCGCTCCGCCGCCGCCGGGCAAAGCCATGGTTGCCGTCACCGTCGGGGTCGGTGAGCTCGGCGATCACCTCCGCCATCCGGGGCGCGGCCAGCACCGCCCCCAGGGCGATCGAATCGGGACGCCACCGGGCGCTGGCTGCCCGCACCCGGCGCACCGCCGCGCGCTCGCCGGCGAGGACCGAGAGCAGCTCGCGCACGAACAGGTAGGTCGAGCGGATCCGGGTGGGGAAGGGGTCGTTGCTGTACGCCTCGCTCAGCACCGGGATCACGCCGCGCAGGCCCATCGCGTTGGTGCCGAAGCGGGGCCGGGCATCGTAGGTCTCCCAGCCCTGGGCCAGCGAGTCGCGGTCCTGGTTGCGGAAGTTGCCGTAGGGGAAGGTCGGCACCCGCTCGCGGCGGCGCAGCCGCGCCTGCACCTCCGGGAGCAGCGAGTCCCGGGCCCAGGCGTTGGCGGGGCTGACGTTGGGATTGAGGCCCGGCGACCAGGTCAGTGCGTAGCCGTGGTAGCTCCCGTTGGTGGTGTGCAGGTCCACGAAGACGTCGGCATCCCATGCCGCGAGCAGGGCGTAGGTGGCGGCGGTCTCCGGGGCCTCGACCTTGGTGTAGTCGCGGTTGAGGTCGAGCCCCTGCCCGTTGGCCCGGATCCCGACGCTGGCGGGGCCGTTCTGCCCGGGCCGGTTGCGGTCGCCCGGCGCGAAGCGCTCGTTGCCGTCGGCGTTGTAGATCGGCACCACCAGCAGGATCACGCTGTCGAGCAGCGGGCGGAGCGGGCCGACGGTGAGGTCACGCAGCAGCATCAGCGCCGCTTCCTTCCCCTCGACCTCCCCGGCATGGATGTTGGCCTGGAGGTAGATCACCGGCTTGCCGCTCCGCGCCGCCTCCGCCGGCCCGGCCACCATGGGCCGCGCGGCGAGCACCCAGGGGAGCCAGCGGCCCTCAGGGCTGGTGCCGAAGCTCGCGACGCGGAGGTCCGGGGTGCGCGCGGCGAGCGAGTCGAGGAAGGCCAGGACGTCGGCGTAGGTCGAGGTCTCCCGTCCGTCGGTGCGTTCCGCCCGGGTGGCCTGGGCGGCGATGGTGGGAACCGGGCCGGCGGCGAGCAGCAGCGTGGTCAGGAGCCCCAGGCGGGGGAGGCGACGGCAGGGCATGGCGACGGAGACCACGGGATCGAGGTGACGGGGCCCACGCCGGGATGGCGTGGGCCTGCTTCATGCTGGGTAACTGGGCACGGGGATGCCGTCCGGGCCCGTCGGGCCGCGCGGCGTTCCCCTCCACAAGCCGGAGGCAAACTTATGCCGGAGGAGCATTTGCAACAGGTGCGACAGTCGGGTTTTCCGCTGGTGGACCGGCTCGGTGAGCTGTGCATGAGCGGGCGGGACAGCGCGGCCTACCTCTGGCAGGTTCCCATGGACCAGACGGTCCGGACTGAAATCGGCCGGAAACTGGCCGAAATCCGCGCCGAGTGCGATCGGCAGAACCGGCGCGAGATGAACCGGATCGTGGAGGAACTCGACACCGCGCTCGGCGCCTCGCCGAGCCCGCAGCAGGTGGAGATCCTGCAGGATGGATTCGACCGCCTGGTGAAGCTCTGGCAGTCGGCCAAGTCGGGACTGCTGTAGGCCCAGGGCCCCGCCAGCGGGGCCTTTCGCTGGACGACAGGGACGCAGCCGGCCGGCACGGATTCTCACCCCGGGTGTCGCGCCGGTCCTACCATTGACAGTCCCGAAAAAAAGCGGCCAATTAGGGCAACTTTCCACGCCCCCAGAGCCCATGTTGCCTACCCTGCCCCGCCTCCCGGGAGCGGTCCGGCGCGTAGTCCGCTACGCCGCGGTCGCCCTGCTCGCCCTGGTCATCGTGACCTGCACCGACAACCCGATCGGTCCGGGGCATCCCGGCGTGGGCCGGCTGAACGTGGTGCCGGTGTATCCGGCGTACGCGCGGGTGGCGCCGCTGGCGATGGACAACTTCCGGATCATCGTGGTGCGGCCGCCGGCGGACACGCTGGCCAACGTCTCCAGCACCTTCAACTCCGACAGCAGCCAGGTCCAGACCAGGATCAACGTCTCGCTGAATGCCTCGAGCGAGGACCTCGACGTCACGATCGAGCTCTACGCCGGCGGGATCCTCCTCTTCCGCGGCACCCGCACCGTACGGGTCTCCCAGGGTTCCTCCACGCCGGCCGACTCGGTGCCGGTGACCTACCAGGGCCCGGGGGCGCAGCTCGCGACGCTGACGGTCTCCCCGCGGGACACGACCGTGCCGTTCGGCGCGGCGTTCAGCTTCGGCGCGAGCGCCACCGACAGCGGCGGCAACCCGCTGGCCCAGTTCTACGTCTCGTGGGACGCCAGCGCGGGCAGCATCAACGGGCAGGCGCTGTTCACCGCGCCGGCCGCGCGCGACACCGTCATCATCCGCGCCATCACGCCGACCGGCATCGCGGACAGCACCACGGTGATCGTGGTGGCGCCGCCGGCCACCCTCACGAAGGTGAGCGGCGACGGGCAGAGCGGGATCATCGGCACCCGGCTGCCGCAGCCGCTGGTGGTGCGGGTGGACGGGAGCGACGGCCAGCCGGTCAGCGGGGTGCCGGTGATCTTCGCGGTGGTGAGCGGCGGCGGCAGCCTCGACAGCGCCACGGTGACCAGCGACGGCCAGGGCCTGGCGGCGATGGGTGCCACGCTGGGCACCACGGTCGGGGCCCAGAGCTTCAGCGCCTCGGCGTCGGGGCTGACCGCGGTGACCTTCACCGCCACCGGCACCGGCGGCGGGGTGAAGACCTGGACCGGCAGCGTGGATGGCAACTGGACCACCGCCGGCAACTGGAGTCCGGCGGCGGTGCCGATCGCGGGCGACAGCGTGGTGATCCCGCTGGCGTCCAATGCGCCGACGTTCACGGGCACCGGCACCATCGGGGCCCTGAGCCTCACCGGCAATGCAGCCTTCATGAGCGTGAGCGGGGCGCTCACCGTCAGCGGCAGCGTGACGCTGCCCGACAGCAACCAGTTCGTCACCGTCACGAGCGGCTCGCTGACTGCCGCCACGCTGACCCTGTCCGGGTTCCAGGCCTTCCTGGACGCCAGCTCGGGCGCGCTCACGGTGAGCGGCACCACCGCCCTCTCGGGCGACCGGTCGTTCATCGACGCCACCGGCACGGCGCCGGCTTTCGGGCCGGTGGTGGCGAGCGGCGCGCAGGCGTTCCTGTCGCAGCGGGGCGGGACCACCGGCGCCATCCAGCTCACCGGCAGCACCGCCTTCTGGACCACCGAGGGGACGATCACCGTCACCGGCAACCCGGCGCTCGTGGTGTCGGGCACCGGTGCGTTCGCCTCCACCAGCTCCACCCAGCCGACCAGCCTCACGCTGGCGGGTGACGTCCAGCTGGGCGGCACCGGCGGGTACTTCGACCTCGGCGCGGGCGGGACCCGGGTCACGGTCAATGGCAACCTGTCGGTGACCGGCACCGCGTTCCTGCGGGAGACCTTCGCCACCGACACGATGGTGGTCACCGGCACCGCGAGCTTCACCGGCGGGGACGAGGCGGGCAAGCTGACCGCGGGCGGGCTGTTCGTGGGCGGCAACTTCACCCAGGGCGGCGCGGTCGCGACCAGCTTCGCGGGCACGGGCACCCACAGCGTGTTCCTGAACGGCGCCGGGGCGCAGACGCTGAGCTTCAGCGCGCCGGGCTTCGCCAGCTCCCGGTTCCAGAACGTCATCGTCGCCAACAGCGCGGGCGGGATCACCGCCACCAGCGACGTGTACGCCAGCGGCACCGCCGGCGTGACGCCGACGGCGGTGCGCACCCTGAACGGCAACGGCAGCACCCTGTTCACCACCATCCTGAACGTGAGCAACTTCACGTTCAACAACCTGCTGCTCGACTTCGCCGGCAGCACGGTGGTGACCTTCGACACCGTGAGCTTCCAGGGCTACGCCCCGACGGCCACCCCGCTCACGATCAGCCACCCCGGCGCGGCGGCCCCGCTCACCTTCCTGAACGTGAGCTTCGGGGTGACACCGACCAGCGGCTTCTACCTCGACGCCACCGACACCAGCCCGACCGACGGGGTGCCGCTGGTGATCGACATGGTCAACCCGAGCCCGCTCAACCCGGGGAGCTTCGTGCAGACCGCCGGCGGCGCGGTGGTGAACTGGCCGGCCGGCGTGGCCCCGGGCACCTGGACGGGCGTGGTGGACACCAGCTGGAACACCGCCGGCAACTGGAGCGACGGGCAGGTCCCGACCGCCACCACCGACGTGACGATTCCGGCGGGGACGCCGTTCGCGCCGACCACCTCCGGCACCGTGCGGCCGACGCGCGACCTCACCGTGCAGAGCGGCGCCACGCTGACCCTCGGCGGCGGCGGACTCAACATCAACGGCTCGCTGGACGCCGCGGGCCTGATCACCGGCACCGTGGCCGGCTTCACGCTGGCGGGCACCGGCACGGTGCGCGGCACCGCGACCGGGACGACGTTCATCATGAACGTCAACGGCACCTACAGCCTGAATGGCCGGCTGGTGGCCACGGACATCGCCGTCAACGGCAGCCTGGACCTGGCGGGTCACACCGCGGTGGTCGGGGGCAGCGGCTCGGGGAACAACTTCTCGACGTCCAACAACGGCGTGCTGATCATGCAGTCGCCGCTGGACTCGCTGATCATGACCGGCGGCAATCCGGTGGTCTCGTTCTCCGGCGGGAGCACGGCGGGCAAGCTGACCAACGGTGTCATCTACATGATCAATGCCGGGTTCAGCACCTTCACCCAGAGCAACACCTTCAACGACTCCAGCTACGCCCCGACCGGCGCGCACAAGGTGGTCCTGGCGACGGGCACCAGCGTCGCGTTCGACTTCAAGACGCCGGGCGCCGGTTCACAGTTCAATCACCTGGATGTGTCGGCGCAGACCGCGGGCATCTCGCTCATCGGGCCGGTCCAGGTGAACGGGACCTTCACCTCGCAGCCTTCCGCGACCGCCCCGGCGATCAACGGCGGCAACAAGCTGTTCACCCTGGCGGGCCCGGTGCAGGTGACCGGCCTGACACTGACCAACGCGCCGTTCCTGATCACCGGGGACAACCCGGTGACCTTCGACAACGTGACCCTGCAGGGCTTCATCACGACGGTGACCCAGCTGCAGGTCTCGGGCACCGGCGCCGCGGCCCGGACCTTCAACAACCTGACCTTCAGCACCACGCCGACCGGCGCGGGGCTGTACCTGGCGGCGACCGACACCGACGGTGCCGGCACCAACGGCGCGCTCACCGTCAACATGGTGGGCACCACCCCGGCCACCCCCGGCAGCTTCACCTCGGTGACCAATGGCGCCGTGATCAACTGGCCGCCGGCCCCGCCGGCGATCACCTGGACCGGCGCGGTGAGCACCGACTGGAGCGTGGCCGGCAACTGGAGCCCGGCCCAGGTGCCCACGTCCGCGAACGACGTGATCATTCCGGCCAGCCTGCCGACCGCGACCGTGACCAGCAGCTGCGCCGCCAAGTCCCTGACCGTGAACGGCCCGATGAGCCTGGGCACGTTCGACTGCCAGGTGCAGGGCAACGTGGTGTCCAATGGCGTGATCACCGGCACCACCGGCCGGGTGGTCCTGCTCGGCCCGGCACAGATCAACGGCAACTTCCCCAACCTGCTGATCAACGCCCCGGTGACGGTGGCGGGTGCCACCGGGCTGGGCAGCGGCAACGGCAACATCACCATCGACGGCGCCACCGCCTCACTGACCCTGAACGGGCAGACGCTGGTGATGCCGGGCTCGCTGGTGGTGCAGAACGGCGGCACGGTGGTGATGACCAACGCTGCCGACGTGCTGACGGTCTCCCAGGACGTCCTGTTCGACGGCGGCGATGAGACCGGGCGGCTGACCGCCGGACGGCTCACCGTGGTCGGGAACTTCGCCCAGGCGGCGAGCGGCAGCGCCAACAGCTTCCGGACCGGCGGCAACCACCTGACGGTGATCACCGGCGGCCCGACCACCACGATCACCTTCGCCAGCCCGGCGAGCTCCCGGTTCCAGGAGCTCGACGTGACCGGCCGCAGCACCGGGTTGGTGCTGGGCTCCAGCGTGACCATCGCGGGGCAGCTGATCTCGACGCCGTCCGGCGCCAACGGCCCGACCATCTCCACGACGGCGCCGGGCTCGGTGCTGACCTCGGGCGGCATCGACGCCGTGGCCCTGAGCGGGTTCACCGCGCTCACCTTCGACGGCGTGCCCCTGGTCCTCTCGGGCGGCCTCATCGGGAGCGTGGACGCGCTCACGTTCGTCAACCAGAACCCCAGCGGCACCGCGCTCACGGTCAACAACGCGGGGCAGCCGAGCGCCTACACCTTCAACAACCTGACCTTCGGCACCGTGCTCACGGCCGGCGGCTTCCACCTGGTGGCCAATGACCTGGACGGTCCCACGCCGGACCCGCTGACCATCGACGTCCTGAACAGCAACCCGGCGAGCGGCGCCGGCGTGAGCCAGGCCACCAACGGCGCGGTCATCAACTGGCCGCCCACCGGCGCGGTGTTCACCTGGACCGGCGCGGTGAGCCAGGACTGGAACGTGGCGGGCAACTGGGACAAGAACGCGGTGCCGTCGCCGATCGACGACGTGGTGCTGGTGCCGATCACCAACCAGCCCAAGCTCACGACCAGCGTGGGCATCCACAACCTGACCTCGCAGGCGGGGAGCCTCCTCGACATCGGCGACTCGGTGCTGGTGGTGGGCGGCGACGTGGACCTGCTCGGCCAGATCAACGGCAACCCCGGCACCGGCGGCGTGGTGCTCGGCGGCACCGGCAGCCAGGTGGTGCACGGCATCTTCAACACCACCGTGGCCGTCAACGGCACCTACGCGCTGAGCGAGAACACGGTGGTGGGCGGGGACCTGGTGATCGCCGGGCAGCTGGACGTCGGGTCCTTCAACATCACGATTTCCGGCAACCTGACCACCATCGGCAGCGGCGTGCTGATCGAGGCCAAGCCCGCCTCGTTCGTGGACGTCGGGGCCGATGCCATCTTCAGCGGCGGCAGCACCGCCGGGCGGCTCACGGCGGGCACGCTCAGGATTGCCGGCAACTTCCTGCAGCTGGCCACGAACAGCGCCCAGAGCTTCTCCGCCGATCCCGGCCACCTGACCGAGATGTCCGGCAACCCGGTGGACATCACCTTCACCACCCCGGGCCCGACGCTCTCCCACTTCGGGGACTTCGCCGAGTCGGGCTACGGCGCCACCTTCGTCATCACGGGTGACATGGTGGTGCAGGGTTACCTCTCGGGTGGCGACGGCTTCGGCGGCACCATCCAGGCCACCAGCTGCCCGACCAAGCTGACCGTGCACGACATGCAGGGCTTCCCGACGTTCGACTGCGTGCAGCTCATCCTGGACGACCCGGGCGGCACCACGTCCTCCACGGGCGGCTTCACCTTCATCAACATGCCCACCGACGTCACCCAGCTGACGATCCGGCATCCGGGCACGGCGTCGGGGACGCTCTCCACCAGCAGCATGAGCTTCTTCCCGCTCACCGCCGGGGATGCGGGTCACTACGTGGACGCCCAGGATACCGATGGCAGCTCGCCGTTCCTGCTGGTGTCCATCTCCAGCGCCAACGTGGGCAACGGTCCCAGCTTCACGCTCACCAGCGGTGGGGCCCAGGTGCTGTGGCCCGGTGGGGCCGTCGCCTGGACCGGCGGCTCGGATAACAACTGGAGCAACTTCCTCAACTGGAGCAACTTCGCGGTCCCGACGTCCGCGACCAGCGTCATCATTCCGGCGAACACCAACCCGCCCCAGCTCACGAACGCGGTGACCCAGGTCGGCTCGGTGGACGTCCAGAGTGGCATGCTGAGCCTGAACGGCCACCGTCTGGACGTGAGCGGGACCTTCCAGACCTCCGGCAGCGGCTTCATCACGATGGGGAGCGGCGGGGACTCGCTGATCGTCAGCGGGGACATCACTTTCAACGGCGCCGATGAGTCCGGCCAGATCGTGGCCGGCGTGATCCAGGGCGGCGGCAACTTCACCCAGGGTGGCAGCCTGGCCTCGCCGGGCTTCGTGGGCCAGGGCACCAACCTGGTGGTCCTCAACGGCGGGACCACGACGATCAACGCCGTGGGCAGCAACCTCACCACGGTGTTCGCCTCGCTGCAGCTCGCCACCAGCGGCCCGGTGACGATCAACGGCCCCAACGGCTTCAACGTGGACGGCACCGGCAGCCTGCAGGTGCTGACGCCGGTCACGGTGACCTACAACAACGGCGGCGGCGGCGCGCTCAGCTTCAGCGGCGCCACCACCACCGTGAGCGGCAGCAGCATCGTGGCGCCGGTGGTGGAGCTGTTCCCCGGCAGTTCCATCGCGGGCGGCTGGACCGTGGATACCACCATGTGGAACCAGGGCGGCGCCGCCTCGCTGCAGGTGCCGAAGAGTATCCCGTACAACCACCTGGTGCTCCGCAACGGGAACAACTTCTTCTTCGACTCCGGCACCTGGTCCATCCCGGGCGACCTCATCACCCGGGTGGTGAACGCCGGGACCATCCGCCTGGCCGACCAGTCCGGCCTTCCCGCCAAGCTGACGGTGGGCGGCAAGGCCGAGATCTTCGGCCTGTTCCTGGTCTCGGGCGGCAAGCTCGCGGCCGCGAGCCTGAATGTGGCCACGCTCGGCGGCAGCAACGGCCGCCTGAGCATGACCAGCAACGCTGACTCGGTGATCATCTCGGGCAACGCCAACTTCAATGGCGGCAGCACCAGCGGCCTGCTCACCGCGGGCACCCTGGTCGTCGGCGGAGCCTTCAACCAGGTGAACAGCACCTCGAACCTGAGCTTCGCAGCCAGCGGCTCGCACATTACCAAGCTGGGCGCAGGCGGGGCCCGCGCCGTCACCTTCGCGACGCCCGGCACCGGCGCGGCCGGCTCGCACTTCAACACCCTGGACTTCACCGCCGCGACGGGCGGCCTGACCTTCGGCACCGACGCCTTCGTGGACAGCGCCCTGGTGGCCAGCGTCGGCGCGGGCGCACCCAAGCTCTCCGCCAACGGCCAGAAGCTGACCGCACGGCAGTGGAACGTGCAGACCGGGTCGATCGACCACCTGCAGATGGCGCTGGTGGAGGGCGCCACCGGCCTGGCCCAGACGTTCAACGGGGTCACCTTCTCCGGGTTCCCGACCACCGCCACCACCGAGGTGCTGCTCGACCTGTCGGCCGCCGGCAGCGCGCTGGCGAACCGTCCAATCCAGTTCAACAACGTGAACGTGCAGACCACGCTGGGATCGGGCGGCCTGTACGCCCGCCTGGTGTCCAGCAACGGGCTGGGAGTCACGCTCACGATGAACGCCTCCAACGACCCGACCGGTGGCCCCTCCCGCAGCGACCCGCCCTTCGGCACGACCGTGGCCGGCGCCCGGATCGTCTGGCAGTAGCCACCAACGCAGCCATGAAAACACCCGGGGGCCCCGCATGGGGCCCCCGGGTGTCTTGTGTCTCCTGCCGTCCGGCTAGTCGGCCGCGGGCTTGGGCGGGCCCCGCTCCACCACCGTGGCGTTGACCGGCGCCCCCTCCTGCAGCAGCTCCAGCCCGCCCACCACCACCTGGTCGCCCGGCTCCACGCCGGAGGCGATCTCCACCTCGCCCGGCGAGCGCACGCCGAGGGTGACCACCCGGCGGGTCACCTTTCCGTCCACCACCACCCAGGCGAAGCTCTGCCCCTGCAGCGCGAGGATCGCCTCCTCCGGGATCACCACCGCGCGGGGCCGCACCGCCGTGGCCAGCCGCGCCTCCACGAACATCCCCGCCTGCAGCTGGCGCCGCCCGTTGGGCACCATCGCCTTGATGAGCAGGGTGCGGGCGGGGAGCTGCACCGCGGGGCTCACGAAATCCACCGCGCCGGAGAACTCCTGCCCGGCGAGCGCGGCCACCCGGAACTGCACCCGCTGGCCCTTCCCCACCACGCCGGCATAGCGCTCCGGCACGGTGAAGGCCACCCGCTGCGGATCCACCGTCTGCAGCGTCACCAGGGTGGTGGAGGTGGTCACGTAGTCGCCGAGGCTCACCAGCCGCTGGCCGAGCACCCCGGCGAACGGCGCGCGGACCATGGTCCGGTCGAGCCGCACCGTGAGCAGCGCCAGGCTGGCGCGGTTGGCGCGGGCGGTGGCTTCGGCGCGTTCGAGGTCGGCGGTGGAGGCGGCGCGCTGGTCCAGCAGGTCCTTGGTCCGCGCGAGCGCCTGCTCGGCGAGGTCCCGGTCCGCCTCGGCCCGGGCCACCTGGGCCCGGAGCTCCTGGTCATCGAGCCGGAAGAGCGGCGCGCCGGCGGCGACCTCCGCCCCCTCGCGCATGATCACTTCGGTGATCCGCCCCTCGACCTCGGGCTTGAGCTCGGCCGACTGGATCGCCTCCACCTGCCCGGTGGCGAGGATCGCGTCCACCACGGTGTCCTGCCGGGCCGCGGCCACCTCCACCGGGAGGGCAAAGCCCCCGCCCCCGGCGCCCGGGCCGCCGGACGGCTTCCCGCCGCCGCAGGCGAGGGTGAGACCCACGAAGCCGAGGGCAAGCTGCCGCACGCGCATCACTGACCGCCTCCGTTGTCGTTCGCGAAACGCGCCCCGAGGATCGCCTCGAGCCGCGCGAGGGCCAGGCGCGCGCCGTAGCGTGCCTGGACGAGCTGGGCCTCCGCGTCACTCAGCCCGTTCTGGGCGGTGAGCAGGTCCAGCACGGTGGTGGCGCCCGCCCGATAGCGGGCCTCCTGCACCCGGTAGTTCTCCCGCGCCACCCCGAGCCCCTCGGTCGCGAGGCCGACCTCGGCCCGGGCGGTCTCGTAGTTGGTGTAGGCCTCGGTGACGTCCCGCAGCGCGGCCCGCTCCAGGTCGGCGCGCACCGCGCGGGAGACGTCGCGCGCGGTCTCCGCCTGGCGGATGCCGAGCTCGCGCTGGCCGCCGTCCCAGATGGGAAGCGAGAGGGTGAAGGTCAGCGAGGAGACGTTCGCGGCGCCGGGGAAGATCCCGGTGTCGAACCGGTTGTGCGCGCCGGCCAGGGTGAGCGTGGGCAGGTACCCGCCCTGGCGCTGGCGCACCTGCGCGGCGGCCGCGCGCTCCCGGGCCCGCGCGGCGCGGTACTCGGGCCCCTGCTCCAGCGCCTGGCTGACCGCATCGGGGAGCGAGAGCGGCAGCGGCGCCGGCGGGGCCGAGTCGAGCGGCACCGCGCTCGCGGGGCCGGCGATGCCGACCCGCCGCCCCAGCTCAAGCTGGGAGACCTGCAGCGCCGCCTGCTGCCGGATCAGGTCGGTGCGCGCCTTCACCAGCTCCAGGCGCACGGTCAGCGAATCCGACTGCACCGCGGCCCCGGAGGCGACCCGCGCCCGGGCCAGCCGCAGCTGTTCCTCCGCCCGGGTGGCACGGTCCTGCGCCACCCGTGCCAGCTCCAGGTCGGTGAGCACCCCGTAGTAGGCGGACTCGGTGAGCAGCGCCGCCGCGAAGCGCTTCTGCACTTCGGTGGAGGTCGCGCTCTCCAGCTCCGCCTGGGCCCGGCCCAGCTCGGTGAACTTGCGCGCGCTCAGCAGCTCGTAGGACGCGGTGAGCCGGAAGGTGCTCGAGGTGCTCGACGGCGTGAGCGTCCCGATGTTGAAGAAGGCACGGGAGTACTTGGTGTAGTCGAGGCTCGCCGTCACCGACGGGACCAGGAACGCCACCCGCGACATCTTCCGCACCCAGTCCGCCTCGGCCACGGTGCCGAGCGCCTGGACGTAGTCCGGGTCGAGGGCGAGCGACCGCTCCAGCGCCTCCGCCAGCGTCAGGACCGGGAGGGTGTCGTCCGGCAGGGGGCGGAGCGCAGGGCCCGGCGCCGCCGCCAGCTGCGCCACGAGCAGCAGCGGAATCATCGCGCCTCCCCCGTGGCCTCGTGCGCCAGCCCCTCGCGAATCTGTTCGAGGTCGTTCGCCTCGCGGGAACGGAGCCCGTCGAGCAGGGCGTAGGCGACCGGCACCACGTACAGCGTGAGGATGGTGGAGACCAGGATCCCGCCCACGATTGCATAGCCCAGCGGCCGCCGGCTGATCGACCCGGCGCCGAGGCCCATCGCGATCGGCATCGCGCCCATGATGGTGGACACGGAGGTCATGAGGATGGGCCGGAGCCGGATCCGCCCCGCCTCGCGCACCGCGTCGAAGGTGCTGCGCCCCGCCTCCCGCAGCTGGTTGGCGTATTCCACGAGCAGGATCGAGTTCTTGGTCACCAGTCCGATCAGCAGGATCATGCCGATCTGGCTGTAGAGATTGATGGTGGAGCCCTTGATCAGCAGCGTGAGCAGCGCGCCGGTGATGGCCAGCGGCACCGCGAGCAGCACGGTGAAGGGGTGGATGAGCGACTCGAACTGGCTCGCCAGCACCATGAACACCACCACCAGCGCGAGCACGAAGGCGAAGTAGAGCGAGCTGCCCGACTCCTCCAGCTCCCGCGACTCGCCGGCCAGCGCGGTGCCGGAGCCCCTGGGGAGCACCTCGGCCGCCAGGCGCCGCAGCGAGTCCACCGCCTCGCCCAGGGTGAACCCGGGCGCGAGGCTGGCCGTCAGGGTGGCGGAGCGGATGCGGTTGAAGTGGTTGAGCTGGCGGGGCCCGACGCCCTCGTTCACGGTGGCGAGCGCGTCCAGCTGCACCAGCGCGCCGTCCCGGCCCCGGAGGTACAGGTTGGCCATGTCGGACGGCGTGGCCCGGTCCTCGGGGGCCAGCCGCGCGATCACGTCGTAGAGCTTGTTGTCGCGGGTGAAGGTGCTGATGCGCCGGCCGCCGAGCATCGTCTGCAGGGTGGCCGCCACGTCGCGCACCGGGACGCCGAGGTCCTCGGCCCGGTCGCGCTCGAAGTGCACCGTCAGCTCCGGCTTGTTCACCCGGAGGTCCGTGTCCACGTTGATCAGGCCGTGCACCTGGCGGGCCCGCTTGAGAAGGGTGTCCATCCCCTGGGTCAGCAGGTCGAAGTCGGCGTTCTGCACCACGAACTGCACCGGGCTGCCGAAGCCGCCGAAGGCCGGCGGGTTGGTGGCGAAGGCCAGCACCCCGGGCACCCCGAAGAACTGCGGCTGCACCTCGTTCATGACGTCCTGCACCCCGCGGGAGCGCTCGCTCCAGTCGGTGAGCCGGGTGAAGAGGATCGCCTGCGCGGGCGTGCCGAGGAAGCCGCCCACCACGCTGAAGTACCCCTCCACGTCCTTGGTCCTGCCGATGATCGCCTCCAGCCGCCGCTGGTAGGCGTCGGTGTACTGCAGGGTGCTCCCCTCCGGCGCGATGGCAAACGTGATGAAGAAGCCGCGGTCCTCCGCCGGGACGAACTCGCGCTTGAGCGCGCCGAAGATCAGCACCGCCGAGCCCGCCACGGCGAACACCACCACCACCACCAGGCCCCGGTGGCGCAGGGTCCACTCCAGCGAGCGGGCGTAGCCGTTGGCCAGCCCGTCGAAGCCCCGCTCCAGCGCCCGGTACAGCGCCCCGTGCGCCGGCGGGACCCGGAGGATCCGGGCGCAGAGCATCGGGGTCAGGGTGAGCGCCACGAAGCCGGAGATCACCACCGCGCCGGCCACCGCGATACCGAACTCGTTGAACAGCCGGCCGGTGTTGCCCTGCAGGAAGGCGAGCGGGGTGAACACCGCCACCAGCGAGATGGTGGTGGCCACCACCGCGAAGGCGATTTCCCGGGTGCCGTTGATGGCCGCGGCGACCGGTTCCTCGTGCAGCTCTTCCTGGTGCCGGTAGGCATTCTCCAGCACGATGATCGCGTCGTCCACCACGATGCCGATGGCCAGCGTCAGCGCCAGCAGCGTCAGGTTGTTGATCGAGAAGCCGAGGAAGTACATCACCGCGAACGTCGCCACGATGGACGTGGGGATCGCGAGCCCGGGGATGATCGTGGCCCGGAGGTTCCGCAGGAAGACGAAGATGATCAGGATCACCAGGATCGCCGCGATGATCAGCGACTCCTGCGCCTCCTGGATCGAGCGCCGCACGAACACCGAGCCGTCGAACGCCGGGGTGATGCTCACCCCCGGCGGCAGCGCCGCCTGCACCGCCGGCAGCGCCTCGCGCACCCGGTCCGCCACCTGGATCAGGTTGGCCTTGGACTGCCGCACGATGCCGAGCCCCAGCGCCGCCTCGCCCCGGTAGCGGAGCGCGGAGCGCTCGTCCTCGGGGCCCAGCTCCACCCGGGCCAGGTCGCGCAGCCGGACCAGCTGCCCGTCGGGGCTGGCCACCGTCATCGCCCCGAACTCGTCCGGGGTCTTGAGCTCGCCCAGCGAGCGCACGGTGAACTCGCGCGTGGTGGACTCGATCCGGCCCGCCGGGATCTCGACGTTCCGGCTGGCGACCGCCTGTTCCACGTCCTGCACCGTGAGCCCGTGGGCCGCCAGCTCCCGGGCCGAGAGCCAGAGGCGCATGGAGTAGCGCCGCTCCCCCGCGATGAACGCCCGGCCCACCCCGGGGAGGCTCTGCAGCCGGGTCTTCACCACCCGGTCGGCGATGTCGGAGAGGGCGAGCAGGTCATAGTTGGCGCCGGAGAGCGCCAGCCACAGGAAGGGCTGGGCGTCGGCTTCCTGCTTGGCGATGACCGGCTCCTGGATGTCCTCCGGCAGCCGGCCGCGCACCCGGCTCACCTTGTCGCGCACGTCCTGCGCGGCCTCCTCGACGTCGCGGTCGAGGGTGAACTCCAAGGTGATGTTGCTGGACTGCTCGGCGCTCGCGCTGGTGAGGGTCCGGAGTCCGGGGACGGTGGAAAGCTCTTCCTCCAGGATGTCGGTCACCGCCGACTCCACCACCTGCGGGTTGGCACCCGGCAGGAAGGTGGAGACGGAGATGATCGGCGGGTCCACGTCCGGGTACTCCCGGACCGGGAGGTTGAGGTACCCGATGACCCCGAAGAGGACCAGCGCCAGGCTGAGCATGCTGGCGAGCACGGGCCGCTGGATCGAAATGTCGGACAACTTCATCGGACCAACCGGGGCTGAAGGGTGGCCGTCCCGGTCCCCGGCGGCCGGCGGCCGGGCACGGGCCCGGGGGCGGGGGCGGGGAGGCAGCGGGAACTCCTGAATGGTGCCGGGAGGCAGGCTACCAGACGGATCGGGGATTTTCGGGTTTCAACCGGGGCAGAAGGTACCGATGGGCCCCGAGGTGCGCGAGGTGGCCCGGTTCCCGGACCACCTCCGGGGCTATATTGCCCCCATGGCCCTCAAGCTCACCGCCCGGCAGCAGAGCCAGCTCGCCTTCCTCGAGACGCTCCCCCCCAAGTTCCAGCGGATCAAGTCCGTGGTGGAGCAGATGCATAACCCCAAGCTCGACGAGACCTCGGTCCGCGGCATGATCCGGGTGCTCGACGAGATGAAGGCCGGGGCCTCCCAGCTGAGCCTCAACGGGCTGGCCGACGCCCTGGGCGGCATGGCCTCGATGGCCCGCCGCGGCGGGGGCCTGCAGGTGAAGATCCGGGGGCTGAACGACTGTCTGGGCAGTGTGCGGCAGAACTACGATGCGGCCGTGAAAAAGGCCTCCATTCCGGAGGCCCATGCCGACGAGGAGGAACCGACCGCCTAGGCGGCTACTTGGCCGAGCCCGGCTCGAAGACGTCCTCGCCGCGGCTCCTGAAGAAGGCGTCGATCGGCTTCCCGGCCATCAGGATCACCATCCCGTTGATGATCACGCCGATCAGCAGCGACACGAAGGTCAGCGCCGCCAGCACACCCGCCGCGCCGATACCCGCGAAGACTCGTCCGAGGAATTCCATGATGTCCGGCCCTGGGAAACTGGGGTTGGGGGAACGGCCGTACATTACCCAGGAGCCGTCCCGCATTCAACTGCCGAGGTCGTCATGCCCGCCATCCCCGCCCGCGCCGCCCTCTCCCTCCTCCCGGCGCTGCTGCTGACCCCTCCGCTGGCTGCCCAGAGCCCCTGGGTGGTCCGGCCCGACGGTTCCGCCCCGCCCGCCGGGGTCCGGATCGAGGCGAAGGGGGCGGCGTGGCAGGTCGCGACCGGGCCCGCCGCCATCCTCTACCGCCCCACCGACACCGCCTCGGGAGCCTACACCCTGACGGCCCGCCTGGTGCTGCTCCCGGGGCCCGGGGCCCAGCGGGAGTCGTTCGGGCTGTTCCTGGGGGGCCGCAACCTGACCGCGGCCACCCAGCGCTACACTTACTTCCTGCTGCGTGGCGACGGCAGTTGGCGCATCAAGTTCCGCCGGGGGATGGACACGGGAGACGTGGCGAACAACTGGCAGACCAGCCCGGTGATCGTGCCGGCGAAGGCGACGGGCGAGGCGGCCAACCAGGTGCGCCTCGAGGTGACGCGGGACCAGGTCCGGTTCCTGGTGAACGGCAAGGCGGTGTGGAGCGGGGCGCGGGCGGGGCTGGACCTGGATGGGCTGGCGGGGGTGCGACTGAACCACAACCTGACGGTGCGGGTGGAGGGCTTCGGGATCTCCCGTTAGGCGGTGCCGGCCCCCGCGTCGGCGAGGCCGGCGCGGGCGGCGTCGCGCACGGCGCCGCGCCCCTCTGCTGCGATCCGCCGCAGTGCCTCGGTGGCGGCCACGCCCCCCTTCGCCGCGAGCGCCCGCACGATCGCCAGCTGGCGCTTCGGGTCGCCGCTGCCGAACCCGAGGAAGCCCCGCCGCTCCAGCGCCAGCCGCGCCAGTGCCGCGGTGACCTCCATCGAATCCATCCGCACCAGGGTCTCCAGCAGCTGCTGCCACGCCTCCGGGTCCTTCTCCACCTCGAATGCGGCGAAGAGCGGCATCGCGATCCCGGCGGAACTCCGGGCGGCGAGGGCCCGTCCGGCGCGGGCCCGGGTCTCCGCAGAGCCGTGGCCCAGCGCCTGGCGCAGCGGCCCCACGGCCCCCTTCTCGCGGTAGTGCCCCAGGCCGTCGATGGCGGCATGGCGGATGCGCTCATCGGGATCGTCCACCCGGGCGGCGAGCACCGGAATCGCCTCGGGGTTCCCCAGCCGCCCCAGCAGCTCCACGCCCAGCCACGCCTCGGCCGGGGCCGCGCTCCGGGCCAGGGGTACCACCATGCCGAAGGCCTCCGGCATGCCGCCGACCGCGTCGAGCAGGAAGGCCCGCGGGCCGATCGCGCCGCGCTGCTTGAGTTCCTCCAGCATCTGTTCCGCCGCCGGGGCGCCGCCGGCCCGCAGCACCTCCGCGGTGCGGGCCTGTTCCTCCGGGATGCGGTACGCCTGCTCGATCAGCTGGGTGCGGACCTCGCGCGAGAGCAGCCGCTTCAGGGTGATCGCGTAAAGCCGGCGGGCCTCCTCCCCGACGCCGGGCAGCATCCGCATGGCGGCCTGGGCGTCGTGCAGCACGGTGTGCCACTGCTCCCGCGTGACCGCCTTTTCCAGCTCGGCGAGGACCCCCTCCACCACCCCGGCCAGCGAGTCGCCCTGGCGGGCACGGGGAATGCTGGACTGGCGCGGGTCCGGCAGCGCGTGCCGCTGGCCGGCCGCCTCCGGGGGAAGGGCCTCACGTACCAGCGTGACCTTGACTTGCGCGGTGGTCGGGATGGCGCGCTGGTCGTCGGCGAGGGCGCGGGCCAGCGCCAGGAGCTCGGTGGCGGGCGCCCCCTGGGCGACGGAAATGGCATCCACCTGACGAAGTTGTAGCCGCTCCTTGAGCGGGTCGCCGTCGAGGGCCCAGGAATTCTCGATGCCGGCCTCGATCCGGGCGGGTGCGCCCGCGGAGCGGGCGGCCAGCAGGGCCAGCGCGGCCTGGACCAGGTCGTCCCGGCCGGGGGAGGAGCGGAGGACCAGGATGAGGTGGCCGAGCAGCTCGCCGAAGGGAGCCGACGGGTCAGGAGTGGGGAGCATGGGTGCGCCTCAACATAGTGCGCCGGGGCTTGCTTGGCACCATATTAGGGATACCATAAATGCGTCCACGCCTGGGGCGTGCCAGTCGTCTTTTCGGGCAAGCGGTCCCCTTTCCAATCAGCAAGGAGAAAAGATGAAGCGTGTCATCGTTCTCGGTGGCATCGTGGCCGCCCTCGCGTCCGCCGCGCCCGCCGCCGCGCAGACCGAACTCAGCGTGACCGCCGGCGCCTTCAGCAGCTACGTCTGGCGCGGCCTCACCCTGACCAGCAAGCCGGTGCTGCAGCCCGACGTCTCGCTCGCGTTCCCGATCGGCGCCGCCTCACTGACCTTCGGCGGCTGGGGCAACATCGAGCTGGGCAAGTACGACAAGGCGAAGGACATCACCGAGGGCGGCGGGACCTCCTTCAACTTCTCGGAGTTTGATCCCTACGCCGAGCTGGGCTTCAGCGCCGCGAAGGCCTCGTTCACGCTGGGCGGCGTCGCCTACGTGTACCCCAACAAGAAGGGCGTGGCCCCGCTCACCAGCGACAACAACACCGTCGAGGTGTACGGCACCGTGGGCCTCGACGTGCCGCTCTCGCCCAGCCTCGCGGCCTACTACGACGTGGACAAGGTGAAGGGCCTCTACGTCGAAGGCAGCGTGTCCCACGGCATCCCGCTCGGCGCCACCACCCTGAACCTCGGGGCACTCGCGGGCTGGACCGGCGGGCAGGGGTGCGAACCGAAGGCCGGCGTCTGCACCGCCTCCGGCTACAACTTCTACGACAACGGCATCACCCACGTGGACCTGTCGGCCTCGGTGGACATCTCCGCCGGCGCGCTGACCATCTCCCCCGTGTTCCACTTCCAGCTGAGCCAGGACAAGGGGACCAAGTTCAAGAACGCCGCGGACAAGAGCGACACCAAGATCTGGGGTGGCGTCTCGGTCTCCTGGGGCAAGGCGTTCGGGGCGAAGGCGGAGGAGTAGGCGGACGGTAGGACGGTAGGACAGGATGGCGAGGGGGTGGGATCCACGCGGATCCCACCCCCTCGACGCACCTACCGTCTTACCGTCCGACCGTCCGACCGTCCTACCGTCCTATCTCCTTCAGCGTCTCCTCCAGCCGTCCCAGCATCTCCCCCAGCAGCGCATCCGGGATCCCCAGCGCCGGTTCAATCCGGATCGTGCGCGCCTTGGAGTAGGTGCCCGCCACCAGCACCCCGCGCTTGAACAGCCCCGCCGCACACTGGTAGCCGATCTCGTCGGTGGGGAAGGTCATGCCGATGAGCAGGCCGCGGCCCTGCACCCCGCTCAGCACGCCGGGGTACTTCCGCTGCAGCGCGCCGATCTCCTTGAGCAGGTACTCGCCCTTGCGCTTCGCCTGGCCGGGGAGGTCCTCCTCCAGCGTGACGGTGATCGCCGCGATCCCGGCGACGCAGGCCATCGGGTTGCCGCCGAAGGTGGTGGAGTGGATGATCGGGTTGGGGATCATCACCTCCCAGATCTCCGGCGTGGAGACGAAGGCCGAGAGCGGCATCACGCCGCCGCCGATGGACTTGCCCATGCACATGATGTCGGGGGTGACGCCCTCGTGGTCCACGCCCCACAGTGTGCCGGTCCGGCCCATGCCGGTCTGGATCTCGTCGGCGATGAACAGGGTGCCGTGCCGGGTGCAGATCTCCCGCACCTTACGCAGGTAGCCGTCCGGCGGCGCGACGCCGCCGGCCTCGCCCTGCACCGGCTCTACCACCACCGCCGCCGGGAGCTGGCCGACCGCCTCCAGGATGGACATCTCCCGGTCGAGCGCGTCGGCATCGCCGTAGGGGACGAAGCGCACGTCCTGCAGCCCGCGCTCGAACGGCTCGCGGAAGCTGGCCTTGCCCATCAGCGAGAGCGAGCCCATGGACTTGCCGTGGAAGCCGCCCAGGGTGCTGATGAAGACGTTCCGGCGGGTGTAGAGCCGCGCCAGCTTGATGGCGCCCTCGATGGCGTCGGTGCCGTTGTTGATGAAGAAGCAGCAGCCGAGGTCGCCCGGGGTCACCGCGGCGAGGAGCCGCGCCAGGCCGGCGCGCCAGGGCTCGAGGAGCTCCTGGCTGTTGAGGGCCATCCGGCCCATCTGCTCCCGTACCGCGTGGACGATCTTGGGGTGATTGACCCCGGCGGAGAAGATGCCGTAGCCGCCGAGGCAGTCGATGTACTCCCGACCGAGGAGGTCGCGCAGCATGGCGCCCTCGCCGGACCACTCCAGGGCGGCGAACTGGCCCGCCTGCGTCACCGACTTGCGATAGGTGAGGAACCCGCGATTGACGTACTTCTCGTAGCTGTCCACCGTCTCCGCGATGAACGCCTGCTTCTCCTCGGCGGCCATCGCGCGCCCGCCGATCAGCTCCAGGTACCGGTGGCCCAGGCTCAGGACTTCGTCATTCGGCAACCGCAATTCATCGGCGCTCCTTTCTGAGGTGCACATCCGGCCGGCGGTGCCGGCCGCCCCCCGGGGTCAGGGGGTGTTGAGGTCCTGCCAGATCCGGTCCCACATCGCGACGTCCTCGCCGAGGGGCCGGGCGTACTCCAGCCGCTGGAACTCCGCGGCGGTGGGGAATGGCAGCGGGCTGGCAATGCGCGCCAGCGCCGCCTGGTTGGGCGAGCCGTAGCCGGTGGCGGTGGTGATGGCCGCGCTCACCTCCGGCCGCAGCAGGTAGTTGAGGAACTCGTGCGCCGCGCGCGGGTGCGGTGCGTCCGCCAGCACCGCGAGTGCATCGGTCCACAGGGTGCTGCCCTCGCGCGGCAGCAGGTAGCGGATGCGCGGCTCCCGGGCGGCGGCCTGCGCGGTATCCCCGTTCCAGAGTTGGGCCACCCACACCTCGCCCGAGACCAGCTGCGCCTTCACCGGCGCCGAGACGTAGCCCAGCAGGTTGGCCCGGGCCGCCATCGCGTCGGTGCGGGCCTGGGCCAGGTCCGCCAGCTCCACCGAGTTGAGCGACTTCCCGCGGTAGCGCAGCCAGGCGCCGATCACCTCGCGCATGTCCGCCATCTGGGTCATGCGGCCGCGATACGCCGGGTCGAGCAGCAGGCCCCAGCTGTCGGGATCGCCGGGCACCTTGTCAGTCCGGATGGCGAGACCGGTGGTGCCCCACTGGTAGGGCACGGTGAACCGGTTGTCCGGGTCGAACGCCGGGTTCACGAACGCGGGCGCCAGGTTGCCGAAGTTGGTCAGGTAGCGGCGGTGCAGCGGCGCCAGCCGGCCCGCGGCGGCGAGCGTCCCCACGGCGTAGTTGGTCGGCACCACCACATCCACGCCGCTGCCGGGTCCCTGCACCCCCGCCACCAGCTCCTCGTTGCTCTCGTAGGTGCGGTACACCACCCGCACCCCGAATTCCTTCTCGAAGCCGCTGATGGTGTCGGGCGCGACGTAGTCGGACCAGTTGTAGACGTGGAGCTCGGCCTCGAGCGCGGGCAGCGCCGCGTCGGCGCCGCCTTCCGCCCGGGGTCGGCACGCGGCGAGCATGGTGCCGATGGCCGAGAGCGAGAGGCCCAGCGCCCCCGCCTGGCGGACAAAGGTCCGCCGATCCACCCGGCCCTCCGCCAGGGCGGCACGCAGCGCTTCGACGCTCTCGGGTGGGATCATCCGTCCGGTCCTCGGCCCTGCCGGGCAGGGCGCGGGTGCGCCCCGGGGAGGCGAGCTACAGCAGCCAGTCCTTGAGTCCGTAATATGCGCCGGCGAACGGGAGAAACCATGGCCGCCCCCCGTAGAGCGGAATCGCCGGACAGGGCACCCGTGCCAGCGCCGGCCACGGCGCACCACCCAGCGCGCGGCCCAGCCGGTCGCCCAGCCACGAGGCCATCGCCACGCCGTGCCCGCCGTAGCCGACGGCGGAGACGTAGGGCCCGATCCGGCCCACCTGCGGCAGGTGGTGCATGGTGAACCCCAGCACCCCGCCCCAGCAGTACTCGATCGGCACCGGCCCCAGCTGGGGAAAGACCGCGCGGATCCCCTCCTCCAGCAGCTCGCGGCTCCGTGCGGTGCGGCCGGGCACGAAGGCGGCGCGCCCGCCGAAGACCAGCCGCCGGTCCGGCGAGAGCCGGAAGTAGTAGAGCAGGTTCCGGGTATCGGAGAGCATCCGGTCCCGCGGGATGAGACCGGTGGCCACGGCCTCGGGGAGCGGCGCGGTCGCAATGATGAAGCTCCCCACCGGCACCACCCGCCGGGTGAGCGGCGGGTGCAGCCCCCCGGTGTAGCCATTGGTGGCGAGCACCACCTCGGCGGCCTCCACCGGGCCGCGGGTGGTGTGCAGCCGGTGCCCCCGCGCCAGCGGCTCGATGCGGGTGACGCCGGTGCGCTCGTGGATCGCGGCCCCGGCGCGCAGGGTGGCCCCGGCGAGGCCATGGAGGTAGGCCGCCGGCTGCACGGCGCCGGCCTCCGGGTCGAGCAGCGCGCCGTGGTAGTGACGGGATCCCAGCTCGGCGGCGAGCGCCGCCCGATCCAGCAGCGTGGTGGGATGGTCGAAGTCCCGGGCCAGGCGGCGCTGGTCCGCCTCGAGCCCGCGCAGGTGGGCCGGCTTGGCGGCGAGGGTCAGCTGCCCCGCGCGGCGCCAGTCGCAGGCGATCCCCTCCTCCCGCACCAGCGCCTCCACGAAGCTCACCGCCGCGCGGGAGTCGTCCCACAGCTCGCGCGCGAGTGCCGGGCCGCAGCGCCGGACGATGGCGTCGAGGCTCGCCTTGTAGCCCGGCAGCGCCATGCCACCGTTCCGGCTGCTGGCGCCATCGCCGAGCGCCTGCGCCTCCAGCACCACCACCCGCGCCCCGCCCCGCGCCAGCGCCCGCGCCGCCGCGAGTCCGGTGTAGCCCGCGCCCACGATCGCCACGTCGGCGCGCTCGGGCAGCGGCGCGGCCGGGATCGCGGGCGCCGGCGACAGCGCCCGCCAGAGCACGGTGCCCTCGGTCATGGTCAGGAGACGCGCCGGCCCAGCAGCTGCACCGTGGCGCTCTGGCCCACGTGCAGGTGGCCTTCCTGGACGTCGCGCTCCACCTCCCGCGCCACCAACCAGGTGAGGCCGGGCAGCTCGGCCTGCAGCTGGACCATGCCGGGGAGCAACTCCGGGTCGGAGGGACCGCCGGTGCCGCGCCCGATCTGCGCCGGCGCGTAGGTCTCCAGCACGAACATCCCCCCCGGTCGCAGGCCGGCGGCGACCTGGGCGTACAGCGGACGACGAATGGCCGGCGGGACGTGAGCCCAGATGGCGACGATCGCCGCCCAGCGCCCGGGCTCGATCCGGTAGCCCGCCAGGTCCACGACCTCGGTGGTGAACTCCACCCCGCGCTCGGCGGCGAGCCGCGCCGCCTTCTGGAGCGCCACCGACGAGCCATCCACGCCGTGCACCGGGTGCCCGCGCGCGGCGAGGAAGGTGCCGTTCCGCCCCTCGCCCTCGGCGAGGGAGAGGATGGGGCCGTCGGGCAACCGCGCCGCGACTTCGGCGAGGAAGTCGTTGGGCGCGAAGCCGTAGCGGTAGCCGGGCTCGCTGTAGAGTTCGTTCCAGTCGGGGGGCATCGAGACCTCGGGAGGGAACCGGCGGGTCAGGAGTCGAACAGGCTCTGCACCGCCTCGCGGAACACCGCGGTATGGCGGTCAATGTCCGCTTCGGTGGTGGCCGGGGCAATCAGGGCCATGTTGTGGAACGGCGTGAGGAGGATGCCGCGATTGAGCGCGAACAGGTGCATGTACCGGTCCAGCTCCAGGTCCATCGCCGCGGCGGCCTCGGCGCCGTTGCGCGGCGGCTCGGGGCGGAACCAGTACTCCGCGCGGCAGCCCAGCCGCTTCACGATCCAGGGCAGGCGGTACTCGGCGATGACGCCCTCCACCCCGGCCTGGAACCGCTCCGCGAGCGGGATGGTCCGCGCGTACGCCGCCTCGGTGAGCACCTGTTCCAGTGTCGCGCGCATCGCCGCCAGGGCAAAGGCATTGCCCGCGAGCGTCCCGCCGATCCCGCCGGTATCCGCATCCGCCAGCGCGATCCGGCCCCGGAGCCGCCGCCGCACCTCGTCCGAGAAGCCGTACACCGCTCCCGGCACCCCGCCACCGACGGGCTTGCCGATGGTGAGCATGTCGGGTTGCAGCGCATGGGCGCGGGTGTAGCCGCCCGGCCCGGCACAGATGGTGTGGGTCTCATCCAGGATGAGCAGGGTTCCGTGCAGCTGGGTGAGCAGCCGCAGCGCATCGTGGAAGCCGGGATCGGGATGGATGATCCCGACGTTGGTCATCGCCGGCTCGGCCAGGACGCAGGCCACGTCGCCGGCGGCCAGCGCCTGCTCCAGCCCCGCCCGGTCGTTGAACTCCACCACCCGGGTGGTGACCGCCGGGTCCACCGGGGGGCCGATGTTTCCCGCGCGGGGGCGCACCGCGCCATCCACCAGGGTGGCGAAGGTCTCGTCCACGGTACCGTGGTAGCACCAGTTGAACACCAGCACCTTCGGCCGCTCGGTGAGCATGCGGGCCAGGCGGATGGCAAAACGGTTGGCGTCGGTGGCGGTGAGCGCGAACTGCCAGTAGCGCAGCCCGAAGCGACGGCCCAGTTCCTCCGCCACCCAGACGTGATCCTCGGTGGGGAGCATGAAGGTGAAGCCGCGCGCCGCCTGCCGTTGCACCGCCGCCACCGTCTCCGGAGGCGCGTGGCCGGTCATGGCACCGGTGTCGCCGAGGCAGAGATCGAGATAGCGGTGGCCGTCCACGTCGGTGAAGTGGGCGCCCTGCCCTTCCTGCACGAAGAGCGGAAAGCCACCGGCCCACTTCACCATCCAGTGCATCGGCACGCCCTCGAGCAGGCAGCCGCGGGCCCGCTCGAAGAGCCCGCGCGAGCGCGGGTGCTCCGCCTCGAAGCGGTGCTGCTCCGCCGCGTGCCGCTGGGCCAGCCGCGCCCGGTCCAGGATCATCGGCCCAGCGCCGCCGCCAGGGACTCCTCCAGCACCGCGAGCCCCTCCTCCAGCACCGCCTCCTCCACCGTGAGCGGCACCAGCACCCGGATCACGTTGCCGTAGGTGCCGGCGGTGAGCAGGAGCAACCCGCGGCGGAGCGCCTCGGCGGTCACCTTGCCCGTCAGCTCCTTGGCCGGCGCCTTGGTGACCGGATCGGTCACCAGCTCCATCGCCACCATGGCGCCGAGGCCGCGCACGTCGCCGATCTCGGGGTACGCCGACTGCAGCGCCTGGAACCGGGTGCGGATGGTGTCGCCGATCTGCACCGCGGCCGCGGAGAGGTCGTCCTGCTCGGTGGCCTCCAGCACCGCGAGCGCGGCGGCGCACGCGAGCGGGTTGCCGCCGTAGGTGCCGCCCAGCCCGCCGACCTGCCCCGCGTCCATCACCTCGGCCCGGCCGGTGACCGCCGCGAGCGGCAGCCCGCCGGCCAGCGACTTGGCGCTGAGCAGCAGGTCCGGCACCAGGTCGTAGTGCTCGCAGGCGAAGAGCTTCCCGGTCCGCCCGAAGCCGCTCTGGATCTCGTCGGCGATGAGCAGGATCCCGTGATCCCGCGCAAAGCCGGCCAGCATCGCCACGAACTCCCGCGGCGCGGGGATGAAGCCCCCCTCGCCTACCTGCAGCTCCAGGATGACTGCGGCCACCGAGGCCACGTCCACGTGGCTGGCCAGCCGGCGCTCGAAGGCGGCCCGGTCGGCCTGGCAGCAGCCGGCGCGGCCGGGGCCGGTGTCGCAGCGGTAGCAGTAGGGGAAGGGCAGCCGGTACACCTCGGGCACGAACGGCCCGAAGCCGGCCTTGTAGGGCATCGCCTTGGAGGTGAGCGACATGCCCATGTAGGAGCGGCCGTGGAACGCGTGCTCGAAGCAGAGGATCGCCTGCCGGCCGGTCGCGCGGCGCGCGATCTTGACGGCGTTGTCCACCGCCTCCGCCCCGCTGTTGGCGAACATCGTCCGCTTGCTGTGCCCGCCGGGGGTCACCGCATTGAGCCGCTCGGCCAGGGCGATGTAGGGCTCGTACATCGAGATCTGGAAGCAGAGGTGGGTGAACTGGTCCAGCTGCCGGCGCACCGCCTCCACCACCCGCGGGTTGCGGTGGCCGGCGTTGAGCACCCCGATGCCGCTGCCGAAGTCGATCAGCCGGTTGCCGTCCGCGTCGGTGAGCACCGCGTTCTCCGCAGAGGCCACCGCCACCGGCGTCACCTGGGACACGCTGCGCGGCACCGCCTGGTTGCGCCGGGCCAGCAGCGCCTGGCTCTTCGGGCCCGGAATGGGAGTCTTGAGGTCGATGATGCGCGGCATCCGGCGGCTCCGGCGTGGAAAGGGGGACTGAGAGCCGAGCTTATCGTGCCGCCGAAGGATTGTCGAGAGGAGGGGTCAGGGGATGCGGGCGGGGGTCAGAGTGTACACGGTGGTGCCGTTGCCCAGCTCCCCGGTGCGGCTCCCCCCCCAGCACCAGGTCTGGCCCTGCGCGTCCAGCCCGCAGCCATTCACGTACCCGGACAGCCGGGTGAAGGCGTGGCCCCCCGATACCCGTGTCGGCGTCAGCCGCGGCGTCGTGGTCCCGTCCCCGATCTCCCCGCTGAAGTTTGCGCCCCAGCATTCCGCCACGCCATCCGTGCGCAGGGCGCAGGTCGTGAGACCGGGATGAATCTCCCGGTAGCTGGACCCTCCCGAGGGGGTGATCGGCGAGGCGGGATAGGTGAGCGTCCCGTCACCCAGCTGCCCGTACGAGTTGTCGCCGGCGCAGTATGCAGTGCCGGCGGCATCCAGGGCGCAGATGTCCACCGTCGGCGAGCCGTAGAGGTGGGCCATCGGCATCCCGTCGAAGGCCACCTGCGGCGTGAGCACCGGAGAGGCGGTCATGCTCGAGTCGTACCCCAGCCCGAGCCGGAGCCCCCAGCAGTACACCAGGCTGTCGGCCAGGCCGATCCCGCAGGCGCCCTCGCGGAAAGTGGCAATCTCGCGGAAACGGAGCGCCGTCAGGACCGGCGCCGGAGTGCCCCGGTCGGTCTGGGTGCTGTCCCCCAGCCCGCCGCTCCGGTTGCTGCCCCAGCACCAGGCCTCGCCGCCGGCGGCGAGGGCGCAGACGTGGAAGTCCCCTGCGCTGATGGCGGTGAACGGCCCGGCGGGGACGGCCTCGGGAGATGTGGCTTCGGTGCGATTGCCCGTGGTGCCGTCTCCCAGCTGGCCGAGGTACCGGCTGCCCCAGCACCATGCCGTGCCGGCGTGGTCCAGCGCGCAGGCCACGCTGAGGCCGCGGGAGATGCTGGTGAACTGGTGCCCGCCCGCCACGGTGACCGGCACCGATTGGAATGGGGCGGTCGTCCCATCGCCCGTCAGCCCACCCCAGCACCACGCGACGTCCGCGGCCGTGAGGCCACAGCCCGCCTGGTCGGAGAGGCGGTCAAAGCCGACGCCACCCTGGCTCACCGGCACCGGCACCAGCGACCGGTCGCTGCGCGGTCCGCCGACCGATCCCAGGTAGTTGTCGCCCCAGCACCAGGTCTCGCCCGCGGCGGTGCGCCCGCAGGTGTGCCTGCCGCTGGCGGCAACCTGCTGGAACTGCGGGGCAGTCGGGAGCAGCACCGGATCGGGCTCGTAGGTGCCTTCCCCCTCGCCGGTGCCCAGCAGCGGACCATAGCCCCAGCACCAGGTCGCGCCGGATGTCGCGAGCGCACAACCATGGCTCAGGCCCAGGGCTACCGCGGAGAATTGCGTGCCCGGCATGACCGGCGTCGGGGTATCGGCCAGGACGTTGGCCGGCACACTCGATAAGCTGCCCACGCCGGCGGCAAAGCCCCAGCAGAGCAGCTCGCCGGTGGTCGAGATCGCGCAGCTCCCATAGCGCCCGGGGGCCAGGGTGCGGTAGTGATAGCCGCCGGCCACCAGCGCAGGCGCCGCTGCCGGGGCCGTGGAGTTGGGTGTTCCGCTGCCGAGGTAGGAGCTCCCGAAGCAGTACGCCTGGTCGTCCAGCGCAAGGCCGCAGGCGACATCGTCCCCGACCTTCAGCAGCCGGAAGCGGAGCGCTCCGCCCACGCGCACCGGCACCGGGGCATCCTGGGCCAGGCCGGTGCCGCTCCCGCCCTTGCCCCAGCACCAGCCCGCGCCCGATGCCGTGAGGGCGCAAGCGAGCGGACGCTGGATGAAGCTGTGGCCTCCCCCGACCAGGCTCATGGAGTAGGCGTCGCCACCGGCGCTGACGGCGACCGCGGGCACCGGCAGCGCCACACGCACCGGCACCGCCGAGGTCGTGGTGGCCCCATCGCCCAGCATGCCGGTGCCCCAGCAGTCCACCGCCCCGCCGGTCGTCAGCCCACAGGTGTAGCCCGGGCCCACGCTCACGCTCCGGTAGGCCTGCGATCCCACGGCGTGCGGACCGAAGACGGCGCTGTCGGGTGGGTAGTAGTACGGGCCGTTCAGCCCCCAGCACTCGGCCAGACCCGCCGGGTCGAGGCGGCAGCCGTCGTAGCCGCCGCCGCTGACCGGTTCGAACTCGGCGGTGATGGCGGTCGCCGTGGCATGGACCGTCACCGATCCGGTATCCGCGCTCGCGATGAGCTGCTGGGGTCCCGCGGCGTCCGCGAGCGTCCAGCCGACCGAGACTTCCCCGAGACTGTCCGTCGCCGCCTCCGCCACGGTCACGCTGCCATCCCCCCCCGCCGCGAACCGGACCTGCAACCCCCTCGCCGGCTTCCCGCCCGCCGTCGCGGCGCGTATCACGACGGGGTCAGGGAGCGCGGAGGCGGCGAATGCCGTCTGCCCCTCACCCTGCACCACGGTGAGTTGATAGACGGGCGGCTCCGGCGCCGTCTGGTCGTGGCAGGCGGCGACAAGGCTGGTGAGGGCGAGGAGCCCGGCAGGCAACCGGCGATTGTAAGGCATGTTCGTTCCGGGAGACGGATACCGCAGAGTCCATAGTGGAGACGAACCCGGCTTTCGGGCAAGCACCCGAGGCACCGGGCGCCCCTTCCCCGCTGCCGGACCGGGGTTAGCTTCCTCCGCCGATCCGGCCCCCGCCCGGTGCCAGTCCGATTCCCGGTCCCCGAAGATTCCCATGCCGACCAGCTACGACGCCATCCTCATCGGCGGCGGCCACAACGCCCTCGTCACCGCCGCCTACCTCGCCCGTGCGGGGCGGAAGGTCCTGGTCCTCGAGCGCCGCGAACTGGTGGGCGGCTGCGCGGTGACCGAGGAGCTGTGGCCCGGCTTCCGGATGTCGACCGCGAGCTACGTCAACAGCCTCTTCCGCCCCGAGATCATCCGCGACCTGGAGCTCAAGCGGCACGGGTTCCAGATGCTGCCGCGGAGCCCCTCGAGCTTCACCCCCTTCCCGGACGGGCGTTCGCTGCTGATGGGCCCGGACAAGGAGCTGACCCACCGGGAGATCGCCAAGTTCTCGAAGCGGGACGCCGAGGCGCTGCCGAGGTACGAGGCGATGCTGGAGCGGGTCGCGGACTTCCTCGAGCCCACGCTGGTCCGGACGCCGCCCAATCCCTGGTCGCTGAAGCCCGGCAACCTGCTGGAGCTGGCCCGCCTCGGCATGGGCTTCCGCAAGCTCGGCACCGACGGACAGAAGGCGATCGAGATCCTCACCGGCGCCGCCAACCCGATCCTCGACCGCTGGTTCGAGTCGGAGGAGGTGAAGGCCACGATCGCCACCGACGCGATCATCGGTGCCTTCGCGACCCCCTCCATGCCGGGCACGGCGTACGTCCTGTTCCACCACGTGATGGGCGAGTGCGATGGCGTCCGCGGGGTATGGGGCTACGTGAAGGGCGGGATGGGCGCGCTCTCCAACGCGATCGCCGCCGCGGCGAAGGAGAAGGGCGCCGAGATCCGGGTGAACGCCACGGTCTCGAGGATCCTCACCTCCGGTGGCACCGCCACCGGCGTGGTGCTGGCCGACGGCACCGAGCTCCGGGCGAAGAAGGTGATCTCCGGCGTGGACGCGAACGTCACCTTCCTCAAGCTGCTCGACCCGCGCGAGCTCCCCACGGAGTTTGCGGACGCGGTCCGCGCCATTGATTACCAGAGCGGCAGCGCCAAGATCAACCTGGCGCTCTCCGAGGTGCCCGACTTCAGCTGCCTCCGGGGCAACACCCCCGGGCCGCAGCACCGCGGCACCATCCACCTCTGCCCCACCCGGGAGTACATCGAGAAGGCCTTCGACCCGGCCAAGTACGGCTACATCTCGAAGAGCCCCATCATCGAGGCCACCATCCCGAGCTCGCTGGACGACACGGTCGCCCCGCCGGGGATGCACGTGATGTCCATGTTCACCCAGTACTTCCCCAACGCCCTGGCACGGGACGCCGGGTCGCTGGAGGAGAACAAGAAGAATTACGCCGAGCGCTGCATCGATATCATGACCGAGTACGCGCCCAACTTCCGCCAGGCGGTGCTCAACTACCAGGTGCTGGCGCCGCAGGACCTGGAGCGGGTCTTCGGGCTGACCGGCGGGAACATCATGCAGGGGACGATGTCGCTCTCGAGCCTGAGCTTCATGCGGCCGGTGCCGGGCTACGCCGACTACCGCACCCCGATCCGGGGGCTCTACCTGTGCGGCGCCGCGACCCACCCGGGGGGCGGGGTGATGGGCGCCTGCGGCTACAACGCGGCGCGGGAGATCCTCAAGGACGGCTGAGGCCGTCGCAATCCCCTAAACACGACGGGCCCCATCGCAATACGCGATGGGGCCCGTCTGGTTTGGCGGCGGTCCTAGAAGGCGGGCGCGGCCTGCGCGCAGCTCCCGGCGGCGGGGTCGAGCGGGGTCTCGCCGAGCGCGTTGCGCCAGCAGCGCAGCGCGCTGAGCGGCGGCCGGGCCGGGGCCGGCCCCAGCGGCGCGCCGCCCCCCGGCGCCTCCGACGGCGGGTCGGCCCAGCTGAAGCGCGGCTCGACGTAGATCGGTGTCACGGTCGGCGGCGCGGCCACGATGGCCCGCACCCGCACCGGCGGCAGGGAATCCGCCCGCACGGTGAGCAGGTGGCTCCCGGTGCCCGCGCCGAGCACCCAGGTGGCGCGCGCCCGCCCGGCAGAATCGGTGCTCGCCTGGGCCGGGTCCACCGTGCCGGCACCCTCGCGCAGCACGAAGTTCACCGTGACCCCGGTGACGGCGTTGCCATAGGCGTCCCGTGCCTCAACGGTCACCAGGCTGTCCAGCGCCGCCCCTGCTTCCGCCGCCTGCACCGGACTCGACAGGAGCACCAGTTCCGCCACCGGTCCCGGGCGGGCCACTGCCTCGAAGGTGACGCTGTCGAGCCCGGCCGCGACCGCGTGGGCGGTATAGCGGCCCGCCACCTGCGGGAGCCGCCAGCCGCTGGCCGCCTCGCCCTCCGGCCCCGTGGTCCGGGTGCGGGGTTCGACCAGGCCCTGGCCCTCGCCCGTGGTGAACCGGACCAGCACGCCCGGCACCGGGTTGTGGAACTTGTCGAACACCATCACGGTGAGCACCGAGTCGAGCGGCTGGCCCACCACCCCGCCCTGCAGCCCGCCGGCCACCACCTCCAGCCCGGCCGGCACCGGCCGCGGCCCCACCGCCTGCTCACTGCACGCCAGCGCGCCGAGGGCCCCGATCAGGGCCCCCAGGGTCGTCAGGCTGCCAGGGCGATGGCGGTCGTGGCGCATTGCCGTTCCGTGGTGGACAGGTAGAATAAGCCATTATGGGTACGGCCGTTGGGCCCGACAAGTGACGTTCCGCGCCGAAACTCCTGCTCAGCCCGAAGGCACCCCGACCCCCGTTCCGCCGCCATCCCCGCCACCGGAGCCCCGATCGTGACCGCGTACCAGATGTACATCAACGGCAAGTTCGTGAACGCCAGGAGCGGCAAGACCTTCAACGTCTTCGATCCGGCCACCGAACAGGTGATCGCCACCTGCCCCGCCGGTGAGGCGGCCGATGTCGCCGCCGCGGTCGCGGCGGCCAAGGCGGCGTTCTACGGCGGCTGGAAGGGGACCAGCGCCCAGGACCGGGGCCGGGTGCTGTTCAGGATTGCCGACCGGATCCGCGCCCGGCGCGACGAGCTGGCGAAGATCGAGACCCTCAACTCCGGCAAGCCGATCGTCGAGTCCGAGTTCGACATGGACGACTCGGCGGTGTGCTTCGAGTACTACGGCGGGCTCGCCACCAAGCTGAACGGCGAGGTCATCCCGGTCCCGACCAATGCAATGGTCATGGCGGTGAAGGAGCCGATGGGCGTCGCGGGGCAGATCATCCCCTGGAACTACCCGCTGGCGATGGCGGCGTGGAAGCTGGGCCCGGCGATCGCCGCCGGCTGCACGGTGGTCATCAAGCCGGCGGAGCAGACCCCGCTCTCGCTGCTGGAGCTGGCGAAGGACTTCGAGGCCTGCGGGGTGCCGCCCGGGGTGATCAACATCGTGACCGGCATGGGCCCCGAGTGCGGCGGCCCGATCGTCGCGCATCCGGACGTGCGCAAGATCGCCTTCACCGGCTCGGCGGAGGTCGGCAAGATCATCATGCGGAGCGCCGCCGACCAGCTCAAGCGGGTGAGCCTGGAGCTGGGCGGCAAGTCGCCCAACATCTTCTTCGCCGACAGCGACTTCGAGGCGGCGGTGGATGGCGCGCTCTTCGGCGTGTTCATCAACCAGGGCGAGGTCTGCTCCGCCGGCAGCCGGGTGCTGGTGCAGCAGGACATCTACAAGAAGTTCGTGGACGCCTGCGCCGCCAAGGCGAAGACCATCAAGGTGGGCCCCGGCATCGAGCGGGAGACCAAGATGGGCCCCCTGGTCAGCGCCGAGCAGCGCGACCGGGTGAAGGGCTACCTCGACATCGGCAGGAAGGAGGCGAAGGTCGCGGCGGGCGGCGGGGTCCCCAAGGGGTTCAGCAAGGGGTGGTACGTCGAGCCGACGATCTTCTACGACGTGGACAATTCGGCGAAGATCGCGCAGGAGGAGATCTTCGGCCCGGTGATGAGCGTCATCCCCTTCAAGGACGAGGC
>CAZYIV010000036.1:0-32040 GCA_964647615.1 uncultured Gemmatimonadaceae bacterium
AGCGGGAGGCCACCGACGAGCCGCGCGAGGAGGCCGCCCCGGCCCCCAGCGCCAAGGCGGAGGGCCTCACCCTGGCCCGGGCCTTCGAACTGCTGCGCCGGGCGCTCTCGGAACTGCCCAGCCCGGTGGGGCACGATGCGCTGCGCAACCGGATGTCCGCGCTCTACGGGCGGCAGGACCCGCTGCTCGACACCGGCCGCTTCTTCCGCCTGCTGCGCCAGGCCCACGATGCCGAGGTGGCGGACGTGCGTAAGCTGGGCGAGGACGACTACGAGGTGATCGGCCGCGGGCTCGAGACGGCGCCGGTGGCCGCGAGCTCGTCCGAGGAGCCCGCGGCTGGTGACGAGCCGGCCGCCGCGGCGGAGTCGGGCGGGGCGGCGGCCCGGGGCGGCCTGCGCTTCCGCCGTGGCTCGCGCCTGGGCGCGGCCCCGCCGGTGATCCCGATGATCGGCGTGGTGAGCCTCGAGGAGGAGGCCCAGCCGGCCGCCGAGGCGGCCCCGGCCAAGAAGGCCAAGGCCCCCCGGAAGAAGAAGGCGGCGAAGGGCGCGCCGGCGGAGGCCGGCGCCGAGGGCGAGACGCCACCGGCCAAGAAGAAGGCCAGCCGCCCCCGGGCCAAGAAGGCGAAGAAGGCGGAGGAGTAGTGACGACGGGAAGACGGGCAGCCACGCTGCCCGTTTCCTTTTTCCGGCGGGACGCGGAGACCGTTGCGCGGGACCTGCTGGGAGCGGTGCTGGTGGCGGGGGAGGGGCGGAGCCGCACCGCCGGGAGGATCGTGGAGGTGGAGGCCTACCTCGGCGCCGGCGAC
This sequence comes from uncultured Gemmatimonadaceae bacterium, assembly GCA_964647615.1. GTDB lineage: Bacteria > Gemmatimonadota > Gemmatimonadetes > Gemmatimonadales > GWC2-71-9 > JADJOM01. The sequence goes on from CAZYIV010000036.1 coordinate 806, forward strand.
CCCGCGTCCCATGCCTACCGCTACCGCCGCCACCGGGGCAATGTCGCGCTCTACGGACCTGCGGGGAGCTGGTACGTCTACCGCTCGTACGGGATCCACTGGTGCGCCAACCTGGTATGCGGCCCCCCGCATGAGGGGGCGGCGGTGCTGCTCAGGGCCCTGGAACCGGTGGAGGGTCTGAGCCTGATGCGCCGGCGGCGCGGGGGAATCGCCGACCGCCAGCTCTGCGCCGGCCCGGGGCGGCTCTGCCAGGCGCTTGGCATCAGCGACCGGCATGACGGCCGGCCCCGCACCACCGGGGTGCTGCAGTTGCTGCGCAGCGACGCGCCCGCGGGTATCGAGGCCTCGCCCCGGATCGGGATCTCGGTGGCGCGCGACTGGCCGCTCCGGTTCACCATCGCCGGATCCCGCTGGCTCTCACGAAAGGTGCCCTGAAACGACGCGGGGCGGACCGTCAGGTCCGCCCCGCCGTGCCTGCCGCACCTCGCCGCGGGATCAATCCCCGCCGCTGGTTCCACTGGCCCCGTTCGCGCCTTCCCGGGCGCCGCCGAGCCCGACGCGGAGCCCGCCCATGAGGCTATGGGTCGCGCCGGTGAGCAGCTTCCCATCCTGCGCGCCGGTAGTGAGCATGTACTGCCCGAAGAGCATGATCCGGGAGACCCGGAACTGCACCCCGCCGACCAGGCTGCCGAAGCCGTACCCTCCGAGGCGGTCCGCGAGCTGGGTCGCGTCGTCCTTCTCGGTCTGGGTGGCGAAGAAGCCCTGGGGGTACTCCTTCACGGTGTGCATGTAGCCGGCGCCGATGCCGAGGTACGGCTGCGCCACCGTCTTGAAGGGGAAGACCACCAGGGACAGCGAGTACTTGCGGATGTTGTTGAACAGCACCTGCCGGGACCCGCCCAGGACGGTGACGTCCGCGTAGGAGCTGGTCTGGTTCTTCTTGAAGCCCTCTTCCACGGCGAGGATGAGGCCGGTGCGCTTGGCCGTCACCAACAGGTTGACGCCGCCGGTGATGATAGCCCCGCGGGTCTGGGTGCGAGTCTCGAAAATCGTGGCGCCTGCCTGACCGCCGATGTACCAGTGATACGTCTCGAAGCCCGTCACCTGGGCGGCGAGAGACTGGGCCAGAGCCAGAGACGCCAGCCCGAGCACCGTCACGGTGCGGCCGAGCATGCGCATCGCGATGCCTCCAGATGAGTTCGTGAGAGCCCCTATGGGCTTTTCCAGCTTCTGCTTGTGGCGCTGAGCTTCCAAACTACTTGAAGTCCCTCAAACCCACAAGACTCTGGTTTTCCGAACATTGACCGAAAGTGTGGGCCGGCTCACACCAGGCCGAGGCGCTGGCCCACCTTCCGGATGGCCGCCAGGGCCTGGTCGAGGTCCGCCCGGGTGTGGGCCGCCGAGATCTGGCATCGGATCCGCGCCTGCCCCTGGGGGACCACCGGGTAGCCGAACCCGGTGACGAAGACCCCCTCCTGCAGCAGCTCCCGGCTCATCTCGATGGCCTTGGAGGTCTCGCCCAGGATCACCGGGATGATGGGCGTCTCGCCGGGGAGCGGCCGGAATCCGAAGCCCAGCAGCTGTTCCCGGAAGTAGTTGGCGTTGTTGCGGAGCGTGGTCACCCGCTCGGGATGCGCCTCCAGGTATTCGACGCTCGCAAGGGCGCTCGCGGCGACCGTCGGCGGGAGGGCGTTGGAGAAGAGCTGCGGCCGGGCCCGCTGGGTCAGGTAGTCGCAGGTGGCCTCGGTGGCGGCAACGAACCCGCCGGCGGCGCCGCCCAGCGCCTTGCCCAGGGTGGAGGTGATGATGTCCACCTGGCCCACCATTCCGTAATGCTCGGCGGTGCCGCGGCCGGTGGCGCCGAGCACACCCGTCGCGTGGCTGTCGTCCACCACCAGCACCGCCTGGTGCTTGCGGCACACCTCGGCGATGTCGGGCAGCTTCGCGATGGCGCCCTCCATCGAGAAGACGCCGTCGGTGATCACCATCCGGACCCGCCGGTCCCTCGCGGCGCGCAGCTTCTCGTCGAGGTCCGTGAGGTCGGCGTGCTTGTAGACCGTGGTCTGGCACCTGGTGATGGCCTTGGCCAGCCGGATGCCGTCGATGATCGAGGCGTGGTTGAGCTGGTCGCTGATGACCAGGTCGTCCTCGCCGAGCAGGGTGCCGGGGACGGCCTCGTTGGCGTTCCAGCAGCTCACGAAGCTCAGTGCGGCCGCGGTGCCCACCAGCCGGGCGCAGGCCGCCTCCAGCGCGCGGTGCACGGTGAAGGTGCCGCAGATGAACCGGACCGAGGCGGTGCCGGCGCCGTAGCGGTCGAGGGCGTCCTTGCCCGCCCGGACGACCTCGGGCACATCGCACAGGCCAAGGTAGTTGTTGGAGGAGAGGACGATCACCTCGCCGTGGCCCTCCATCCGGGCGCGGGCGCCCTGCGGGCCGTCGAGGTAGAGGAGGTGCTTGTACACGCCGTCGCGGCGGAACCCGTCCAGCTCCGCGGCGAGGCGCTGCTCCAGGGCGTCCATCATGCGCCGATCTCCAGGATGACCTTCCCGGCCTGCCCGTCCTTGATGACCTGGATCGCCTCGGCGATCTGCTCCAGCCGGAAGCGGTGGGTGACGACGGGGCGCGGGTCGAGCTGGCCGGCGCGGAGCAGGCGGAACATCGCCTGCCAGGTGTCGTACATCCGCCGGCCGGTGACGCCGTACAGCGTCAGCCCCTTGAAGATCACGTCCCGGGCGAAGTTGACCTCGGTGGTGCGGCTGGGCGTGCCGAGCAGGTTGACCCGGCCGGCGAGGCGGGCGGCGCTGAACGCGGTCTGGTGGCCCGCGGGGTGGCCGCTCATCTCGCAGACCAGGTCCACGCCCTCGCCCCCGGTCAGGTCGCGGATCCGGCCGACGACATCATCCTGCGCCGGGTTGAGGGTGATATGGGCGCCCATCTGCCGCGCCAGCTCCAGCCGGGTCGGGTTGAGGTCACTGGCGATGACCAGCGAGGCGCCGGCGGCGCGGGCCACCCCCACCGCGAAGCAGCCGATCGGGCCGCAGCCCAGCACCAGGACCGCGCTGCCGGTGACGTCGGCCCCCTCGAGGACGGTGTGCACCGCGTTGCCGATCGGGTCCATGATGGCGCCGATCTCGGTGGGGATGCCGTCCAGCCTCATCACGTTTGAGGCCGGCATCGCGATGAACTCGGCGAAGGCGCCGTCGCGATCCACCCCGATGATCCGGGTGCGGGAGCAGACGTGGCTGTCGCCGGTGCGGCAGGGCAGGCAATGCCCGCAGACGATATGGCCCTCGGCGGTGACCCGGTCCCCGACGGCGAGCAACCCCTCCGCCCGCGCCTCGACGCCCAGTTCCACGATCTCGCCCGCGAACTCGTGCCCGATGATCACCGGCGGCTTGAGCCGGCCGCTGGCCCACGCATCCCATTCCCAGATGTGGAGGTCGGTGCCGCAGACGCCGGCATAGTGGACCTTGATGAGGACGTCGCTCGGGCCGCAGGGGGGGACGGGGACGTCCCGGACCACCATCCCGGGGCCGGCTTCGGTCTTGACGAGTGCGCGCATGGGCAGGGAGCGGGGGTGAGGCGGCGGGCCGGCGAGTCCGGAGCCGTGGCCGTCAAAGCTAACGGACCGGCGGCGGCGGCGGCTACCGTGACGGCGTAGTGGCGGTGGTGTCCGCGAGCGTATGCATGAATTTCCGCACGGCCGCATCCAGTGCCTCGGCGCGGGCGCGCGGCAGGGTGCGGCCGCCGTCGGGCAGCTCGTGCCGCTGCGCGCGCTGCAGGCAGCGCGCCAGGGTGGCGAGCGTCTCCAGCTCCTCGGCCGGTGCGTCGGTGGCGCCGACGAGCAGGGTGGGCGCCTCGATCTGGCCCAGCAGCCCGCAGGTCAGTGCCGGCTGCGGCGCGGCCGCCGACGGGAGCGTCTGGGCGTTGGCGAGGATCCGCTCCCGGCTGTCCGCCGGCAGCGAGGCGAGGGTGGTGCCGGCGCCGAACCAGGCCGCCAGCAGCACGTCGATCGCGGGGGTGGGGGCGCTGGGCCGATACACCTCGAGTGCATCGCGGTATGCCTGCCACCGCCCCGCGGCGACCCGCGAGCGCATCCCCGGGTCGGTGATCAGCGAGTCGGCGACCGGATTCACCAGCACCAGTCCGCTGACCAGGTCGGGATAGCGGGAGGCCAGCTCCAGCAGCGCCGGCGCCGCCCAGGAGTGGCCCATGACCACCGGGGCCGGCAGGCGAAGCGCCCGGATGATGGCGGCGAGGTCGGCGGCGGTGGTGCTGAAGCCGCTGGGCGGATCGTCTGCGCGCCACGGGTTGGGGTAGTGATACCGGCGGCTGGGCACGATAACCCGGAAGCTGTCGGAGAGGTCGGCCAGCTGCAGCGACCAGAAGCGGTAATCGGTGAGGGCGCCGTGGACCAGGAGCAGCGCCGGCCCGGCGCCGGAATCGGCGTACGCAAAGCGGTACCCGTTGGCCAACACCGCCTGCAGGCCGGCGGGCGGGACCGCCTGCCCGGCGGCACCGCCCGGCAGCGCCAGCGCCAGCGTGGCGACCAGGGAGAGCGCCCCCCTCACACGATGGCCCGGGTGAGGCCGCCATCCACGCTGAGCACCGTTCCGGTGATGTACCGCGCCGGCTCCGAGGCCAGGAAGACTGCGGCGGCGGCAAATTCCTCCGGCGTGCCGATGCGCCCGAGCGGCACCGCCGCGCCCATCTCGGCCAGCACCGCGTCCGCGGGGCGTCCCTGGGGCGCGCCGCGCTTCTCCGCCAGCTCGCGCAGGCGGTCGGTGCCGAAGTAGCCGGGGCAGAGCACGTTGACGGTGATCCCCTCGCGGGCGACTTCGTCGGCGAGGGCCTTGGCGAAGCCCAGCACGCCGGCCCGCGCGGTGGTGGAGAGGATGAGCGACAGGGCAGGCTGGCGGGCCGCCACCGAGGTGAGGCAGAGGATCCGGCCCCACTGCGCGGCCCGCATGTGCGGTACCGCGGCACGCGCCAGGTGCACCGCGGAGAGCAGCGAGGTGTCGAGCGCCTGCTGCCACGCCGCGGCGGGGTGGGAGGCGAAGTCGCCGGCGGGGGGCCCGCCCGAGTTGCAGAGCACGATGTCGGGCCCGCCCAGTTCCCGGTGCACCGCTTCGACCAGGGCGGCGCAGTCCTCCGCCCGGCTCACGTCGGCGGGGAAGGCGCGGGCCCGGTCGCCGGCAGCGAGCCCGGCCAGGGCCGCCTCGAGCCGCGCCGGCGTGCGCCCGTTGAGCGCCACCCGCGCGCCCTCGGCCAGCAGCCCCCGCGCCACCGCGAGCCCCAGCCCGCTGGAGCCGCCCGTGACGAGGGCGACACGATCACGAATGCCAAGGTCCATGTCCCCAAGATGGGGCCCCGGGGGAACGGCCGGAAGCGCCCGCCTCAGGCGGCGGGATCGGCCCCGGGCCAGCCGGCGATCGCGGCATGCAGGGCGGGATCGTGCGGGCGAGGTGCCGCGAAGCCGAGCACCTGCGGATGGAAGCCGCGAACGAGCACTTCGACCAGGCGCCCGATCCGGGTGGACCAGCGCAGATCGCGTGGCTGGGCGGGGGCCCGTGAACCGGTGACCGCCGCCCGCCCCATGCCGCCGTAGACCCGGCCGAGCAGGATGATCCCATGCCGATAGCGATACGGCGTGCGGGAGGCGCCCAGCTCCGCGCTGCGGTACAGGATGTCCGCGAGCGCGGCGAGTCCGGCCTTGACCGGCGTGAGCCGCGGGGAGCGGGGGTCCGCGAGCACGGCCGCGTGGTCCAGGCCGTGGGCGGCGAGGCGGGTCGCGGGCAGGTAGACCCGGTCCTTCCCGGCGTCGGCCGCGACACCGAGGAGGATGTTGCTGAGCTGGAGGCCCAGGCCGAGGTCCACCGCACGCACCAGGGCGTCCGGATCGTGGATGCCGAGCAGCGGCGAGAGGAGCTGGCCCACGGCGGCGCTGACGCGGTAGGAATAGCGGAGGAGCTCGGCGTCGTCGGCGATGCGCACCGGGCCGAGGTCGCCGGTCATGCCGTCGAGCAGGTGGCTGGTGCACTCGAGGGGGAGCGCTCGGCGCGCGGCCATGGCATGGAACGCCGCGATGAGCGGGCGGGCCGGCGCGGCGCCGGCCAGTTCCGCCCGGACCGCGTCGAGGGCGGCGCGGGCGGTGGGCTGGTCCGGGGCCTCGTCCACCTCGTCGTCCAGCCGGCGGCAGAAGCAGTAGAGCAGCGCGACGTCCTCGCGCCGGGGCCGGGGGATGAGCCAAGGGATCAGGCCGAAGCTGAGGGCCACCCGCTCGAACTCGCGGCGGGCCGCGACGACGGTGCCGGCCCACGGCGCGTAGCCGGGCCAGGCGGGGGCGGTCATGCGAGGAGCCGGTCCAGCAGCGCGAACGCGAAGACGGCGCAGGACATCACCGCGTTCATGGTGAAGAACGCGGCGTCGAGCCGGGAGAGGTCGTCGGCCCGGACCAGGGTGTGCTCGTACAGCAGGATGGCGGCGGCCAGGACCACCCCGGTGAAGTACCAGGGCCCGAAGCCGGCGCCGAGACCGAAGAGCGCCAGCGCGGGCACGGTCACCGCGTGCAGCCCCCGCGCGATCCACAGGCTGGGGCCGACCCCGTAGCGCGCCACGAGGCTCCGGAGCCCCTGGGCCCGGTCGAACGCCTCGTCGGGCAAGGAGTAGAACACGTCGAAGCCCGCCACCCAGGTGCTCACGGCGAGGGTGATCGCACCCAGCGTCCACCACGGATCCGACCAGCGGCCGGTGAGGGCCAGCCACCCGCCCACCGGGGCGATCGCGAGCGAGATTCCGAGCCACAGGTGCGGCCAGGAGGTGAACCGCTTGGTGAGGGAGTAGGTCATCACCCACGCAAGGGCGAGGGGTGAGAGCCGGGCGCAGAGCGGGTTGATCCGGGCCGCGGCCAGGAAGAAGATCAGCGCGGCCACCAGCACCGAGGCCCACGCCTGGGCCAGGGTGAGCGCGCCGCGGGGCAGTTCGCGCTTCTGATTGCGGGGATTGGCGCGGTCGTAGGGGAGGTCGGCGATCATGTTGAAGCCGAGCGCGACCCAGCGGGCCGCGGTGAAGGCGACGACCACCAGCCCCACCGTCCGGGCGCTGGGTGGCGTGTGCCCCGCGGCGGCCACCACTCCCAGCAGCGCGAACGGCAGCGCAAAGAGGGTGTGGGGGAACTTCACCAGGTTGAGGTAGCGGACGACCAGGGAGCCGCCGGGCAGCACCTGGCCGTCCGGATTTGCGCTCGTCGTGCCAGCCGGGGCATCGGTGCCCTCCGGTCTCCTCATATCCCCTTCATCCTCCGGCCGCTACCTTCCGTGGGTTCACGCCGGACCGAGTTCACGCCGAATCAGCCAGGAGCACACGATGATGGACCGGGACACAATTGTCCGGATGGTGCGGGAGAGCGACGCCTTCAAGGGCGAGGCCCGGTACCTCGAGCGGGGCGGGTACCAGCTGATCGAGCAGCCGCGCCTGTTCAAGCACCTCGAGGATGACCTCGTCCGGGTGGTGTTCGCCACCACGGCCACGGAGGTGGTCGAGGGCACCGTGGTCGCGATGGTGACGCTGTACGACCAGCGCCAGAAGTACAACATCTACGCGCACACGATCTGCGCCGGCCCTGGCGTCAACATCCTGCTCAAGTCCCGCTTCAATCCGATGCCGCAGGCCAAGCCCCAGCCGGGCATCGCTGGCGAGGCGGCGATCGCCAAGTTCGTGGCCTGGAAGGAAGCCAGCTGGGTCAAGTTCCTGAACGACGAACTGCTGCTCGGCACCGAGGCGGCCTCCCAGATCTGGATCGCGAGCTTCTGGAAGGGGCTCGACCGGATGTTCGGCGGCGGGCACCTGGTGAACTACGATCCGGACGCCATCCTGGCGGCGCACGTCTAGTTCCCGGTCCCGGCTCCACCCGGCGCGGGGGGCGGCTCGGGCCGCTTCCCGCGCCGTCGTGTCTCGTCAGACCCCGTAGTCGCCCCAGCGGCGGTCCACCAGCCGCACCACCTCCTCCGGCATCGTGACCGGGAGGGGGTAGCCCTCCTTCCAGGTGGCGTCGATCGCGATGGGGCCGCCGTACACCGGCCGGGCCCCCACGAACTCCTGCCGCGCAAAGATCATGTCGCGCACCGGGTCGAAGCGGTTGAAGATCCCCCAGAGCAGGCTCACCTCGTCCCGCAGGTCCACGTCGCGGCTCACGGCGGCGATGAACCTGACGGGGCCCAGGCCGGGCCACCGGAGCAGCGCCTCCAGCACGGCGCGTGGCTCGCAGTCCACGGTCACCACCAGGAACCCGCCGTCCAGCAGCCGGTGTCCCACGATGCGGGCGTCGGCCGCGGCCGGGTCCGGGATGGTGGTGGGCGGCGGCTGGTCGGTGACCGGCTCGCCGGTGGCATCGAACACCACCTTGCTGCCGACGTGCATCACGTACGAGGTGTAGTCCAGGGTGTCGAGCGCGCCGATCGGCAGGAGCAGCATCCGGTCCCGGGGCTCGAACCGGTACCAGAGCTCCCGGAGCAGGGCGGGGAAGCTGCGCACCGGCACGTCCTCGCGTACCATCACCGCGACCTTGGTGAGGGCCAGCTGCCCGGTGCCGAGCAGGGCCAGGGCGGTCTTGAGGACCTCCTTCGGGTGCCGCTCCTTGAGCGAGACGCCGATGAGGTTGTGGAAGCTCGCGGCATCGTAGGCGTAGAGGTCGGTCAGGTTGGGGTTGAACAGCCGGAGCAGCGGGCTGGTCATCTCCCCCACGGCGATGCCGAGGTACTTGTCCTCCTGCGGCGGCTTCCCGACGACCGTGCCGGGGTAGATGGCATCCCGCCGCCGGGTGACCCGCTCCACATGGAAGACCGGGAACTCGGCCGCTTCGGAGTAGTGCCCGTAGTGGTCGCCGAAGGGGCCCTCCATGCGGCGCTCGTGGGGCGCGACGTACCCCTCGAGGATGATCTCCGCGGTGGCGGGCACCAGCAGGTCCCCCGCGATGGTGCGCACCACCTCGGTCGGCGCGCCGCGGAAGAACCCGGCGAAGGCGAGCTCGTCGAAATCCTCCGGCAGGGGCAGGATGGCGGCCATCATGGTGAGCGGGTCGCCGCCGAGCACCACGGCGGTGGGCAGCCGCTGGTTGAGCCGCTCCGCCTCGAAGTGGTGCGACCGCCCGCCCTTGAGGCTCTGCCAGTGCATGCCCGTCTCGGTGGCGTTGAACACCTGCAGCCGGTAGAGCCCGAAGTTGCGCCGGCCGGTGACCGGGTCGGCGGTGAGCGTCGGCCCCCAGGTGATGAACGGACCGCCGTCCCGCGGCCAGCTGGTGATGTGAGGGAAGGCCTGGAGATCCGGCGGTTCCACCACTTCCTGCACCGGCGCGCGGCGGACCACCTTCGGCCTGATGTGCCGCCCCCGCGCGAGGAAGCCGCGCATGTCCCACAGGGTCCGGAGGGCGGGCGGGTTGAGCCGCTGGATCGCCGCCACGAGCTCCTCGCCGATCTCGGCGGGATCGCGGCCCAGCGCCAGCTCCACCCGGCGCGCGGCGCCGAACAGGTTCATCGCCAGCGGGAACCGCGAGTTGCCGGGCCGCTCGAAGAGCAGGGCCGGGCCGTCCTGGCGGATCACCCGCTGAACCAGCTCGGAGACCTCCAGCACCGGGTCCACCGGCACGGTGACGCGGCGGAGGTCGCCCCGGGCCTCGAGGTCAGCGAGGAAGGCGCGCAGGTCGCGGAAGGCGGGGAAGACGGTGGTCATGGGGCGGGGGCAGCGGGTTGGGCCGGCCGGCGATCCGCGGGAGAATATCGCCCATCCCGCCCGGGCCGGCATGAACGATCCTTCCCAAACACCGCGCGCCGCGCCCGGGAGGGGCGCGGCGCGCGGCCGGACGACGCGGGACCGGTCAGGCCCGCGCAGGGGCGGGGCGGGGCCGCATCTCGGCGGCCCTGCTGGTGAGCGCCTCGAGCGCGAGCGGGTGCAGCGCCTTCCCCCCGGTGGCGTCGAGGTACTCGTAGATCGCGGTCCGCATCCGCGGCTCCCAGAACTTGCGGATGTGGTCGGCCACGCCGGTCACCGCCTCGGCGTGGTCGGGAAAGGCCTCGTGGTACTGGGCGATCTGGTTGGCCATCTGCACCAGGTGCTCCGCGTTCATGCCCGGGCCTCCTCACTGGCCTGCTGCAGCAGGGCCAGCTGCTCCTCGTTGAACCGGCGGTAGCGGTTCTGCCACTCGGAGGCGCCGAAGACCGGCATCACCTGCACCGCGGTGACCTTGTACTCGGGGCAGTTGGTGGCCCAGTCGGAGTTCTCGGTGGTGATGACGTTGGCCCCGGACTCGGGATGGTGGAAGGTGGTGTACACCACGCCCGGCTGCACCCGCTCGGTGATGCGTGCCCGCAGGGTGGTCTCGCCGGCGCGGCTCACCACGCCCACCCAGTCGCCGTCCTTGATGCCGCGTTCCTCGGCGTCGTGCGGGTGGATCTCCAGCCGGTCCTCCTCGTGCCAGTTGACGTTCGCGGTGCGCCGGGTCTGCGCGCCCACGTTGTACTGCGAGAGGATGCGGCCGGTGGTGAGGATCAGCGGGTAGCGGGCGTTGACCCGCTCCTCGGTCGCCACGTACTCGGTGATCATGAACCGGCCCTTGCCGCGGACGAACTCGACCTCGTGCATGACCGGCGTGCCGTCCGGGTGGTCCGGGTTGCAGGGCCACTGGATGCTGCCCAGCTCGTCGATCCGGGCGTAGCTCACGCCGGTGAAGGTCGGCGTCAGCCGGGCGATTTCGTCCATGATCTCCGACGGATGGCCGTAGTGCATGGGGTAGCCCATCGCGTTGGACAGGGCCACCGTGATCTCCCAGTCCTCCAGCCCGCCGAGGGGTGGCATGACCTTCCGCACCATGGAGATGCGCCGCTCGGCGTTGGTGAAGGTGCCGTTCTTCTCCAGGAAGGAGGAGCCGGGCAGGAAGACGTGGGCGTACTTGGCGGTCTCGTTGAGGAAGAGGTCCTGCACCACGATGCATTCCATGGCCTGGAGCGCCGCGGTGACGTGCTGGGTGTTGGGGTCGGACTGGGCGATGTCCTCGCCCTCGAGGTACAGCCCCTTGAAGCTGCCGTCGAGCGCCGCGTCGAACATGTTGGGGATGCGGAGCCCGGGCTCGGACTCGAGCGGCACGCCCCACTCGCCCTCGAACAGGCTGCGGACGTCGTTGTCGAGCACGTGGCGGTAGCCGGGGAACTCGTGCGGGAACGACCCCATGTCGCAGGAGCCCTGCACGTTGTTCTGGCCGCGGAGCGGGTTCACGCCCACGCCCTCGCGCCCGATGTTGCCGGTCGCCATCGCCAGGTTGGCGATGCCCATCACGGCGGTGCTGCCCTGGCTGTGCTCGGTGACCCCGAGGCCGTAGTACACCGCCGCGTTGCCGCCGGTGGCGTAGAGCCGGGCGGCGCCGCGGACCTGCGCGGCGGGGACGCCGGTGACCGCCTCCAGGGCCTCGGGCGAGTGGTCCGGCCGGGCGACGAATTCCTTCCACCGCCGGTACGGCTCCACTTCGCAGCGGGCCTCGGCGAAGGCGTCGTCGGCCAGGCCCTCGGTCACGATCACGTGGGCGAGCGCGTTGAGCAGTGCCACGTTGGTGCCGGGGCGGAGCTTCAGGTGGAACGCCGCCTCGACGTGGGGCGAGCGCACCAGGTCGATCTGGCGCGGGTCGGCGACGATGAGCTTCGCGCCCTCGCGGAGCCGCCGCTTCATCATGGAGCCGAACACCGGGTGGCCGTCGGTCGGGTTGGCGCCGATCACGAAGACCACGTCGGTCTCGCGGATCGAGTCGAAGTCCTGGGTACCGGCCGACTCGCCGAGCGTGGACTTGAGCCCATACCCGGTGGGCGAATGGCAGACCCGGGCGCAGGTGTCCACGTTGTTGTTGCCGAACGCCGCCCGGACGAACTTCTGCACCAGGTAGGTCTCCTCGTTGCTGCAGCGCGAGGAGGTGATGGCGCCGACGGCGCCCCGGCCGTAGCTGGCCTGGAGCCGCTTGAACTCGGCCGCGGTGTGGGCGATCGCCTCCTCCCACGACACCTCCCGCCACGGATCGGTGATCTTCGCCCGGATCATCGGCTTGGTGATCCGGTCGGGGTGGGTGGCGTAGCCCCACGCGAAACGGCCCTTCACGCAGGAGTGGCCGTGATTGGCCTTGCCGTCCTTGTGCGGGGTCATCCGCACCACCTCGTTGCCCCGGAGCTCCGCCTTGAAGGCGCAACCGACCCCGCAGTAGGCGCAGGTGGTGACCACCTCGCGCGCCGGGGTGCCGGCCTCGATGACGCTCTTCTCCATCAGGGTGGCCGTCGGGCAGGCCTGTACGCAGGCGCCGCAGGAGACGCACTCCGATTCCATGAACGATTCCATCTGCCCGGCGGAGACCTTGGACTCGAAGCCGCGGCCGTCGATCGTCAGCGCGAAGGTCCCCTGGACCTCCTCGCAGGCCCGCACGCAGCGGGAGCAGACGATGCACTTGGTGGAGTCGAACGTGAAGTAGGGGTTGGAGGTGTCCTTCTCGGCCACCAGGTGGTTGGCGCCCTCGTAGCCGTAGCGCACCTCGCGCAGCCCCACCGCGCCGGCCATGTCCTGCAGCTCGCAGTCGCCGTTGGCGGAGCAGGTGAGGCAGTCGAGCGGGTGGTCGGAGATGTACAGCTCCATCACCCCGCGGCGGAGGCCGGCCAGCTTCTCGCTCTGGGTGACGACGGTCATCCCCTGCTCGGCCGGCGTGGTGCAGCTGGCGGGGAAGCCGCGCCGGCCGTCGATCTGGACCAGGCAGAGGCGGCAGGAGCCGAACGCTTCCAGGCTGTCGGTGGCGCACAGCCTGGGCACCGCGATGCCGGCTTCGGCCGCGGCGCGCATGAGGGAGGTGCCCGCCGGCACCGTCACCGGGATCCCGTCGATGGTGAGGGAGACCATCGTGGTGCTCGCCGAGGCGGGCGTCCCGTAGTCGAGGTCGTGAATCGCGGTCATCGGTCGTCTCCGAGGGGCCGGCAGTTCAGCGGGCGGCGGCGGCCGGCGTGGCCGCGGGCAGCCCGAAGTCTTCGGGGAAGTGGTTCAGCGCGCTCAGCACCGGGTAGGGGGTCATCCCCCCGAGGGCGCAGAGCGAGCCGGCCAGCATGGTGTCGCACAGGTCGCGGACCAGGGCGAGGTTGGCCTCGCGGTCCTGGTCGGCGATGATCCGGTCCAGCACTTCCGTCCCGCGCACCGCGCCGATCCGGCAGGGGGTGCACTTGCCGCAGGACTCGATGGCGCAGAACTCCATGGCCCAGCGGGCCTGGCGCGCCATGTCCACGGTGTCGTCGAACGCCACCACACCGCCGTGGCCCACCATGGCATTGATGGCGATGAAGGCCTCGTAGTCGAGGGGGGTGTCGAACTGCGACTCGGGCAGGTACGCCCCGAGCGGCCCGCCGATCTGCACCGCGCGGATCGGCCGCCCGCTGAGCGAGCCGCCGCCGTAGTCGTACAGCAGCTCCCGCACGGTCACGCCGAAGGCCTTCTCCACCAGCCCGCCGTGCTTCAGGTTGCCGGCCAGCTGGACGGGCAGGGTGCCGCGGGAGCGGCCCATCCCGAAGTCGCGGTAGTGCGCCGCGCCCTGGTCCAGGATGATCGGCACCGAGGCCAGCGAGATCACGTTGTTGATCACGGTCGGCAGGCCGAACAGCCCCTCGATGGCCGGGAGCGGCGGCTTGTAGCGCACCATGCCGCGGCGGCCCTCGAGGCTCTCGAGCATCGCGGTCTCTTCACCGCAGATGTAGGCCCCCGCCCCCACCCGCACCTCGAGGTCGAAGCGCCGGCCGCTCTTCGCCACGTCGGCGCCGAGGTAGCCCGCCGCGTAGGCCGCCGCGATGGCCTCGCCCAGCGCCGTGACCGCATGGGGGTACTCGGACCGCACGTAGATGAACCCCTGCGTGGCCCCGACCGCCAGGCCGGCGATCGTCATCCCCTCGACCAGCACCAGGGGATCGCCTTCCATGATCATCCGGTCGCTGAAGGTGCCGGAGTCGCCCTCGTCGGCGTTGCAGACGACGTACTTCTGGGCCGCCTGGGTGCCCAGCACCGTCTTCCACTTGATGCCGGTGGGGAAGGCGGCGCCGCCCCGGCCGCGCAGCCCGCTTTCGGTGACCGCGGCGACGATCGCCTCCGGCGCCATGCCGATGGCGTTGCGCAGCCCGCGGAAGCCACCGTGGGCCTCGTAGTCGCTGACCGACACCGGGTCGATGATGCCGACCCGCGCGGTGGTGAGCCGCTCCTGTTTCGCGAGGTAGGGGATCTTCCCGGTGGGGCCGTGCCCCAGCGGGTGCTTGCCGCCGGTGAGGAAGCCGGCCTGGAACAGCCCGGGGACATCGCCGGCACTCACCGGGCCGTAGGCGACGCGGCCGGCCGCGGTCTCCACCTCGACCATCGGCTCGAGCCAGTACAGCCCGCGGGAGCCGTTGCGCACCATGGTGACGGGCTGGTTGCGCACCGCCGCCTCGGTCGCGATGGCCCGTGCCACCGCCTCGGCGCCCATCGAGAGGGCGCCGGAATCGCGGGGGACGAAGACCCGGGTCATGCGGGCCTCCGGAGGCCGGCCACGAGGGCGTCGAACTTCTCGGGGGTCATCCGGCCGTACACCTCGTTGTCCACCATGACCGCGGGGGAGAGGGCGCAGTTGCCGAGGCAGTACACCGGCTCCAGCGTGATCGCGCCATCGGCGGTGGTGCCGTGCAGCGGCACCCCGAGCCGCGACTCCGCCAGCGCCCGCAGGCTGTCGCAGCCACAGGCCTGGCACGACTCGGCCAGGCACAGCTTCATCACGTGGCGGCCGGCGGGCGCGTCGCGGAAGTCGTGGTAGAAGCTCACCACGCCATGCACCTCGGCGCGGGAGAGGTTGAGCGCGTGGGCGATCACCGGCACGGCGTCCGGCGGCACATGGCCGAGCTGGTGCTGCACCTCGTGCAGGATCGGGAGCAGCGGCCCGGGGCGATCCTTGTGGGCATCGAGCGCCCGCTGCACGGCGGGAGCCCACGGGGCGGTGGCGGTCTCAGGAGGCATGGGTCAGCGGGAAAGCGGCCCCAGGGGCCGGACAATGGAGTAGCCGGCGGACGCCCGGCGCAACGAGGCCGCCACGAACCGCGCGGCGAACCGGCGGCGGGTGGCACCATCGTTCCCGGTCATCGGTCGGGATGGTGTCAGGGCATACGATGCAACCGCGGCGGCCAACGAGCCTCCCGGGACCTGGACGGGACGAGGCAAGCGACGCAGGGCCAAGCCCTTATCAGAAGAATGCTCGGTCCCCGTCCCTAAAACTTGACCGCCAGGCCGAATCTGGCAAATCGGAACCGCCAATCGGGTCATTGACATGGGCAATCGCTCCGGGGCCCCTTCGGGGTCCTATATTGCGCCCACCCTCGATTTCCGGAAGGCGGACCGCCCCATGGCGGACGAACTGCGGCAGATGGAGCACCCGCTGGGCCTCCGGCGGCTGGGCTACAGCGGTCCCACGCTGGCCCAGCCCGCGCTCCGCCTGGGCCCGGAGGGGCCGCGCCCGGTCGAGGAGACGGTGGCGGAGGAGGTGCCCGTCGCCCTGGTATTCAATGGGATGCCCCACGTGGTCATGATGGCGACCCCGGCCGATCTGGAGGATTTCGCCCTCGGGTTCAGCCTGACCGAGGAACTGGTGGACGCCCCGGCCGAGGTGCTGGAGGCCCGGGTGGAGCGCTACAGCCTGGGGATCGAGGTCCAGCTCCGGGTGGCACCGCAGGTGGCGGCCCGGATCGAGGGCCGGAGCCGCTCGCTCACCGGCCGGACCGGCTGCGGCATCTGCGGGGCCTCGACGGTCGAGGCGGTGCTCAAGACCCTCCACCCGGTCCCGGCCGGGCGGGCGATTGCCCTGGACGCGGTGCTCCGGGCCGTGGCGGGGCTGGCGGAGCGGCAGCCGCTCAACCGGGCGACGGGGGCGGTGCACGCCGCCGGATGGGCGGGCCTCGACGGTGCCCTGCACCTGGTACGGGAAGACGTGGGCCGGCACAACGCGCTCGACAAGCTGGTCGGGGCGCTGGCTCGGGTTCCGGAGCGGCCATCGGGTTTCGTGGTGGTGACCAGCCGGGCCAGCTTCGAGATGGTGCAGAAGGCCACGGTGCTCGGGGCGCCGCTGCTCGCCGCGATCTCCGGCCCGACCGGCCTGGCGCTCCGGGTGGCGGAGCAGGCGGGGCTCACCCTGGTGGGCTACGCCCGCGACGACCGGCTCACCGTCTACACCCACCCCGGCCGGCTGGGCCCCGCGGCCTAGCGCGGGGCGTCGAGCGCGCGGCTCACCTCGAGCGTCTCGGTCAGCTTCAGCAGTTCGCTGGCGGACGGGGTGAGCGGGTCGCGGTCCGGCACCACCAGCCCGATGGTGTGGTCGTGCGCGCCCGGCTCCAGCGGCACCGCCCGGATGCCTTCCGGCTCCCCGAACAGGTACAGGAACGGGTGCGGCAGGACCGTGCTCCACGCCCCGGCGCGCACATGCGCCCAGAGCGTGAGCACCGAGTTGGTCTCGATCGAGGCCCGCGGCGTGGCGCCGGCGGCCTCGAAGCTGGCGTCGAGGATGCGGCGGTTCTGCATGTCCGGCGTCAGCAGGCAGAGCGGTTGGGAGGCGGCCTCGTCCCAGCGCACCCGCTCGCGGCCGGCGAGCGGGCCGTCCGCCGGGGTGAACAGCAGGAACCGCTCCCGGTACAGCGGGATGGCCCGCACGTGGGTGAGCGGCTCGTTGTCGAGATAGGTGATCCCGGCGTCGAGGCTGAAGTCGTCGATGCCGCGCTGGATATCGATGCTGGTGAGCGAGATGATCGAGACGCTGACGCCCGGATGGCTCTGGGTGAACGGCCGGGTGATGAGGTCCATCATCGGGAGGGTGACCGGGATCGCCCCGATGCGGAGCCGCCCGACCAGCCCCTCGCGGAGTTCGCTCGCCTCCTGCTCCAGGCTCTCGGTGTCGGCCAGGATGCGCCGCGCCCAGCCCAGCACCCGCTCCCCTTCCGCCGTGAGCCCCTCGAAGCGCTGCCCCCGCCGCACCAGCAGCAGGCCCAGCTCCTCCTCCAGCTGCTTGATGCCGGCCGAGAGCGTCGGCTGGGTGATGGCGCAGGCCTTGGCCGCGCGGGCAAAGTGCCCTTCGCGGGCGAGCGCGGTGAAGTAGCGGAGGTTGCGGAGCAGCATGGGGCGGCCGGGCGGGGGCCCGGCGCTCAGGCCGGCACGCCGCGCGGCTGGGCCGGCGCGGGCGCCGGCTCGGCGACGGCGGGCGGCTTGCCGAGCGCAATCCCGGCCGAGGGGCCCCCGCGCCGCTTGCCGGGCGGAAGGTCCTCGCGGGTCCACTCGCCATAGTGGGAGAGCAGCGCCTCGGGGCGGAGGGCGTGTTCGCTCGGGAGGATGAGGTGCACGCCGCAGGGGTTGGTGCGGGCCATGAGCTGGTCCAGGATGCCACGCCGGCGGCCGGCGGGCTCTGCCTCCAGGGTGGCGGTATCGATCGCCACCACCTCCACGCAGCCGCGCAGCTCGAGCGGGACCTCGCCCGCGGGCGCGACGTAGGTGGTGCACCAGTTGCCGAGGGCCTCCTCGGAGACCCGCGACTCGACGTGGTCCACATACGTCATGTCGTGCCCGGTGTAGATCACCTCGATGTCGTGCGCGGCGAGCAGGAACGCCACCGGCGCGGCGTCCTTGCCTATCACCAGGGCCCGATCGCCGGGTTCCAGCCGGGGCAGGAGGTGCCGCACCGGGCACTGCGGGTGCAGGCCCCAGTGGGTGGGCTCCCGCTGCGCCTCGCGCAGCTTGCGGAAGCCCTTGGCCCAGCGGCTGTACGGCTGCAACCGCAGCCGACGGTAGATCAGGCGGTCCACCCAGTCGGTGAGCAGCACCTCGGTGAGCAGGAACTGCGCCCCCTCGGCCGCGGCCATCTCGCCGGCGGCGGCGTCACCGAGCTCCAGCAGCTCCGGCCGGGAGAGGCTGTTCTTGTAGCCTTCGATGCGCTGCAGGATGTACTCGTGATACTGCTGCTTGAGCGACGGGAGGGCGCGCCGGCGGCGTTGCTGCTGGAGCTGGAGGGCGGTCAGCATGAGGTCTCGAGATGCCCGGTCCGGCGCCTGGGGGGAGTGCTCAGGGCGATGGGTTACAAAGTCGTCGGGTGGGGGCCCAAGTGTCAATCCTGTCGGGGGTTCGGCCCCCCGACCTCAGAAAGCACGGAGGGCGGCGCCCTTGAGGTAACCGGTCTCGGGGATGGTCACCACCTCGGGGTGGTCCACCCCCTGGCCCAGCTGGTGGGTCAGCACCAGCCGCCGTCCGCTGTCCCGGGCGGCGTCGGCGAGCATGGCATGGAACCGGTCGCGCCCCAGGTGGAAGGAACAGCTCGCGCTCACCAGCACCCCACCGGGGGCCAGCAGCCGCATGGCGCGCAGGTTGAGTTCCTTGTAGCCCCGGAGGGCGCCGGGCAGCGCCGCCCTGGTCTTCGCGAAGGCCGGCGGGTCCACCACGACCACGTCGAAGCGCCGCTTCTCCCGCTCGTAGCTCCGCAGCAGCGCGAAGACATCCGCCTCGAGCCACGTGATGTTGCTGCGCCCGTTGAGCGTGGCGTTCTCCGCCCCGCGCGCCAGGGCCTCGGCGCTGGCGTCCACGGCGGTGACCTGGGCGGCGCGGGTGGCGAGGTGCAGCGCGAAGCTGCCGTGGTAGGTGAAGCAGTCGAGCGCAGTGCCGCCCTCGGGGGTGAGCGCGGCGGCCAGCATCCGGTTGGGGCGCTGGTCGAGGAAGGCGCCGGTCTTCTGCCCGCTCCACGGCGCGGCGAGGTAGTGGACGCCGCCCTCCTGCACCTCGATCGCCTCCGGCACGGCGCCCGCGGCCAGCACCACCTCCTCCGGGAGCCCCTCGTGGCGCCGGACCGGGACATCGTTCCGGAACAGGATCCCCGCCGGGGACAGCTCCGCCTGCAGCGCGGCAAGGATCAGGTCACGCTGGGTCTCGAGCCCGGCGGACAGCAGTTGCACCACCAGCCAGCGGTCGTAGCGGTCCACCACCAGGGACGGGAGCCCGTCGCCCTCGCCGTGCACCACCCGCCAGGCGCTGGCATCGATGCCCGCGCGGCGCGCCGCCGCCTGGGCCACCTGTTCCCGCCACCAGGCGGCGTCGGGATGGCGGGTGGTGCGCTCCAGCAAGCGGAGCCGGATCTCGGAGCGGGGGGAAACCAGCGCCGTCCCGAGGAACTTCCCCCGGCGATCATGCACCGCGGCGAGGCCCGGTTCGTCCGGCGCCTCCAGGACGTCACTCCGGAAGATCCAGGGGTGGCCGCGGGTCCAGCGGGCGGCGCCCTTGTCGGAGACGCGGGCGGTGGGGAGAGGCATGTCGAAGCGGCGGTCAGGCGGGACGGCGGCAGGGCGGTAGCGAGGTGCTACCGCCGGCCGTCCACCCGGTCGGGACGCAGCGCGGTGGCGCGGCGCAGGTAGACGTGCCGGATCTCGTCCCGGCTCCGCGGCGTGTAGGCGTGGACCAGCAGGCGGATGCACCGCGGCAGCGAGCCGGGGACCTGGATCTCGGTGGAATGCAGCAGGGCGACGATATTCCAGCCGTAGACCTCGGCGGCCCGCGCCGGGAAGGCGGCGTTCAAGTCGGCGGTCATGGTGAAGAGGCCGCTCACGATGTCATCGGGGACCAGGCTGTTGGCCTGGATCAGCTCGCGCAGCAGTTCATCGGTGGCCTCGAGGATCTGCTGGGCGTCATTGTCCTCGACGGTGGTGGCGCCACGGATGCCCTGCAACCGGATCGGACGGTCGTCGCTCATGGTGCACAATCTAGCAGCCCACCTGCGGCTCATGCTCGTCACTGACGACCGGCTGGTTGCCGGGCGCGACCTGCTGGGCCTGGCGCGCCGGGCGGTGGCGGGCGGGGTGACCTGCGTGCAGCTCCGGCTCAAGGCCGCGCCGCCGCGCGCGGTGCTGGAGCAGCTGCGCCGGCTGCAGCAGGCGCTCCCGGTGCCGGTGCTGGTGAACGATCGTCCCGACCTGGCCCGGGTGGCCGGTACCGGCGTGCACCTCGGTGCCGACGACCTGCCGCTCGCGGCGGCGCGAGCGCTGCTCCCCGCGGGCGCGATCATCGGGGTGTCCGCCGGCTCCCCCGCGGAAGCGGCCGAGGCCGCCGGCGCCGACTACTGGGGCGTGGGGCCGTGGCGCGAGACCGGGACCAAGCCGGACGCGGGGGCAGCACTCGGCGCGGCGGGCTTCGGGCGGATCGTGGCGCTGGCCGGGACCACGCCCTGCGTGGCGATCGGCGCGGTGCGCCCGGACGATGTGGCCGCGGTGCTCGCGGCCGGCGGGGCGGGGGTGGCGGTGGTATCGGGGATCCTGGCGGCGCCGGACCCGGAGCGGGCGGCGGCGGCCTACGCGGAGGCACTGGCGCGCGGCTAGCGCACGGGTCCGGGGCGGCGGATCTCGGAGATGGCGCGGTTGTGCTCGGCCAGGGTGCGGCTGAAGCGGTGGGTCCCGTCGCCATTGGCGACGAAGTAGAGCCACGGGACCTGCGCCGGGTAGAGCGCCGCCTCGATGCTCTTGATCCCCGGCGAATTCACCGGCCCCGGCGGCAGCCCCGGCACCTGGTAGGTGTTGTAGGGCGAATCAATTTCCAGATCCTTGAACCAGAGCCGCGGCTTGCGCTTCCCGGTGGCGAGCTGGATGGCGTACTGCACCGTCGGATCGGCCTGCAGGGGCATGCCGAGCCGGAGCCGGTTGCTGTAGACCCCGGCGATGACCGGGCGTTCCTCGTCGCGGCGGGCCTCGCCCTCGACGATGGACGCCAGGGTGAGCAGCTGGTTCCGGGTCATGCCGAGGGAATCGAGCCGCAGGTTCCACGCGGGCTTCCACTGCCGGGCGAACGAGCCGGTCATCGCCTGCACCAGGGAGCCGGCGGTGACGGGCAGCGGGAGGGTGTAGGTGTCGGGGAGGAGGTAGCCCTCGAGGCTCGGCGTGGGGACGGCCAGCGCGGCGAGCCGGGCCGGCTCGTGCGCCTCGGCCTGCAGCGACTCCGGGGCGATGCCGAGCCGCTCCTGGGCCAGCGCGCCGAGGTCGAGGATGGTGAGCCCCTCGGGGACGGTGAAGCGCACCGTCGCGATGTGCCCGGCGTGCAGCTGGGTGAGCAGTGCCCAGGCGCTGGCCCCCGCGGGCAGGTCGTAGACGCCGGCCTTCACGGTGCGGTCCACCCCCCGCAGCTTGGCGAGCAGCCGGAACCAGGGCCGCGAGCCGATGAGCTCGTGCGCGGCGAGCGAGTCGGTGACGGCACGAAAGGTGGCCCGCGGCGGGATGGTGACCCGCACCGGCGTGGCGCCTTCGGGGGGCGCGCCACAGGCGAGCGCCGCGCAGAGGAACGGCACCAGCAGCTGCCGGGTGCGGGGAGCCTGCCTCACGTCGTGCCGTGCCTCCGCCGGTCGAGGTAGCCCTGCAGCAGGATCGCGGCGGCGAGGGCGTCCACGTCCTCGCGCCGGCCCCGGGCCGAGCCGCCCTGCGCCCGGATCTCACGGTGGGCGCGGGCGGTGGTCAGCCGCTCGTCCTCCAATATGACGGGGAGGCCAGTGCGGCTCCCCACCACACTGGCGAGGTCCCGGGCTTCGGCGGTGTGTTCCCCGTCACCCCCGTCCAGCGCCAGCGGCAGCCCCACCACGATGCCCACCGGCTGGTGCTGGGTGACGAGTTCGAGGAAGCGGGGCATGGGGAAGCGCTTCCCCGGCCGGCGGACCAGGGTCTCGAGGGGGGAGGCGAGGAACTGGGTCTCATCAGAAAGGGCGAGGCCCAAGCGGACCTCGCCCCAGTCGATGGCGATGATGCGGCCGGTGGTCGGGATGGTCATGGCGACCCGGACGGGGGCGCTACTGCGCCATCGTCGCGAAGAACTCCTTGTTGGACTTGGTGCGCTTCATCCGCTCCAGCAGGAACTCCAGCGCCTCCACCGGCGGCATGTCCGCCAGGAAGTTGCGCAGCAGGTACACCCGGTTGAGCTCGTCCTTGTCCATGAGGAGCTCTTCCTTGCGGGTGCTGGTGCGCTGGATGTCGATGGCGGGGTAGATGCGCCGGTCGGCGAGGCGCCGGTCGAGGACCAGCTCCATGTTGCCGGTGCCCTTGAACTCCTCGAAGATCACCTCGTCCATGCGGCTGCCGGTGTCGATCAGCGAGGTGGCGACGATGGTGAGCGAGCCGCCGCCCTCGATGTTGCGCGCCGCGCCGAAGAAGCGCTTCGGCTTCTGCAGCGCGTTGGCGTCCACGCCGCCGGAGAGGATCTTGCCGGAGTGGGGCACCACCACGTTGTGGGCCCGGGCCAGGCGGGTGATCGAGTCGAGCAGGATGACCACGTCCCGGCCGTGCTCCACCAGCCGCTTGGCCTTCTCGATGACCATGTCCGCGACCTGCACGTGGCGGTCGGCGGGCTCGTCGAAGGTGGAGGCGATGACCTCCGCCTTCACGTTCTCCTGCATGTCGGTCACTTCCTCGGGCCGCTCGTCGATGAGCAGCACGATCAGCACGCACTCGGGGTGGTTCTCGCTGATCGCGTTGGCCAGCTTCTGCATCAGGATCGTCTTGCCCGCCTTGGGCGGGGCGACGATGAGCCCGCGCTGGCCCTTGCCGATGGGGGAGAGCAGGTCCACCACCCGCATCGAGAGGTCGCCGGTGGAGCGCTCGAGCCGGATGCGCTGGTCGGGGTAGCGCGGCCGGAGGTTGTCGAACGCGATCCGGTGCTTGGTCTTCTCCGGCTCCTCGTAGTTGACGCTCTCGACCTTGAGCAGCGCGAGGTAGCGCTCCCCCTCCTTGGGGGGACGCACCTGGCCCATGACGGTGTCGCCGGTGCGCAGGTCGAACCGCTTGATCTGGCTGGGCGAGACGTAGATGTCGTCGGGGCCGTAGAGGTAGTTCCAGTCCTGGCTCCGCAGGAAGCCGTAGCCCTCGGGGAGGATCTCCAGCACCCCCTCGCCGCGGATCACGGTGTCCTGGTCGAGCAGGGTCTGCTCGATACGGAAGATCAGGTCCTGCTTGCGGAGCCCCGAGTAGTTGGTGATGTTCAACTGCTCGGCCAGCGCGTGCAGCTCCGCGACCGACTTCTGCTTGAGTTCGGCGATATCCATGGGCGCAGAACTCCGCTCGGTGGGGTTCGAAGCGGTCGGACTCCGCTCGGGAGTGGGCCGGCGGTCAGCCGGCGGACGGGCCTTGGGAGCGGGCAATTGGAATAGGGGCTGGAAGTGACTACGCGCCGGAAGGCCCGGCGGGGACTCGCGTTGATTGGGCTGGGTCGGTCAGGAAAGATCTCAGAAGCTACAGGGAGCGCCCCATTATAGGTCAGGGGCCGACGAGCGTCAAGGGCAACCGTGGACGAAATCACGCGCTGTTTTGAGGCCTGGCGGGTCATCCGCGCCGGGCAGCGGGAGTTCGTCGAGGGGCTCGTCACGCCGGCGCACCGCGGCCCCTCGCCCGAGCTGGCCGCCGCCCTCGCGGCCTGGCCCCACGTCCATTACTGGGCCGCGCCCGACCACGCTGAGCTGGTGCTGGTCCGCCCCCTGGGCCCGCGCCGCCGGGAGCCCTGGGCCCTCCACCTCCTCCTCTTCACGATCACGGTCCTCTGCGCCCTGGGCGCCGGGGCGGCCCTCGAGGGCGTGTATCACCCGCCTGAGGGGAGCGGCCTGACCGGACTGCTCCGCGCCGGAGCGACGTTCTTCTGGCACTTTCCCCAGCTCCCCGAGGCCACGATCCTCAGCGGGTGGAGCTTCGCGGTGCCGCTGCTGGGCATCCTGCTGATCCACGAGCTGGGGCACTACTTCGCCGCGCGGCGCTACGCGATCGACGCCTCGCCCCCGTTCTTCCTGCCGATCCCGCCGACGCTCTCTCCCATCGGGAGCCTGGGTGCCTTCCTCCGGCTGCGCTCGCCGGTGGTGGACCGGCGGCAGCTGCTCGACGTCGGGGCGGCGGGGCCGCTGGCGGGGTTCGTGGTGGTGCTCCTGGTGCTGGTGTGGGGCTACGCCACCTCCACCTCGGTGCCGCCGGTGTTCGCGCCGCCGGGGACCTACATCGAGTTCGCCGGGGGGCAGTACCTGCTGGGCGACTCGATCCTCACCCGCGCCTTCCGCGATTACTTCCTGCCCGGCGCCGTCTCGGTGCACCTCAGCGCGCCGGCCTTTGCCGGGTGGGCGGGGGCGCTGATCACCGGCCTCAACCTGCTCCCCCTCTCCCAGCTCGATGGCGGCCACGTTGCCTACGGCCTGCTGGGGCGGCGGCAGACCCCGCTCGGCCTCGCGGTGCTGGTGGGGCTGCTCTACCTGGCCCAGTACTGGACGGCGTGGCTGATCTGGGTGGTGCTGACGCTGCTGCTCGGCGGACTCCGCTGGACCCACCCGTCGGTGATGTGCCCCGAGCGCCATGTCCCGCCCAGCCGGCGGATGCTCGGATGGATCTGCATGCTGGTCTTCGTGCTGACCTTCATGCCGGTGCCGTTCGGGAACTAGCGCTCGAGATAGATCCCGGGCCGGTGCCGCTCCATGTGTCCCTCGGGGCGGGCCAGGGGGGTGAAGCCGAAGCCGGCGTAGAGCCCGTGGGCGTCGCGGGTCACCAGTGCGACGCGCCGCAGCCCCTGCAGGCCGGGATGGGACATCACCGCCTCCATCAGCCAGCGTCCCAGGCCGGCGCCGCGATGCGCCTCCAGCACGTACACGTCGCACAGGTAGGCGTAGGTGGCCTGATCGGTGACCACGCGCGCCAGCCCCACCTGCTCATCGCCGTGATACAGCCCGAAGCAGAGCGAGCCGGCGAGCGCGCGTTCCACCACCTCGAGCGGAATCCCCTCCGCCCAGTAGGACCGGGTGAGATAGGCATGAATGGACCGGGCGTCGAGCCGGGCGGGGTCGGTGGAGATGCGGTACGGGCCTCGGGCGGCGTCGGCCATGCGGAGTCCCTACTTTCCCGTCGGGGTTTCGATTATATGTTCAGGCGCTGTCGGGCGACCCCCCTCCCCACACGCCAGGTGCCTGCGACGTGACCACCGAGACCGACCGGTTCCACAAGCTGCGCCACGACCTGTCCAATCCGCTGTCGGCGCTGCTGGCGGAGACCCAGCTGCTGCTGCTCAACGAGAGCCGGCTCGACGCCGAGACCCTCACCAGCCTGCGCGAGATCGAAGCCCTCGCGGTCCGGATGCGGGGCATCCTGCGCGAGAGCTGAGCCGGGTCCGCGGCCGGGTCAGGGGATCCCCACGCCGAGCGGCGCGGGGATCCCTTCGTCGTTCCGGGGGGTGCTGCCGGCGCGGCGGACGGTCCGCCAGCCGTTGAGGAGGTAGAGCAGCAGGAAGAGCAGGCTGCCGGAGCTGACGGCGAGCCGGTAGGCCAGGCCCTCGCCGCTGGCGGAGACGAAGCCCTCGATCAGCCCCGCGATCACCAGCAGCAGCACCGCCGCGCCGACCAGCCGCATCGCCAGCCGCCCGGCGAGGACCAGCGCCTCGCCCCGCGGCAGCTGCCCCGGCGCCAGCAGCGCCCGCCCGAGCAGGAAGCCCGCCGCCCCCGAGACCCAGATGGCGAACAGCTCCAGCACCCCGTGGCCGATCACGAAGGTCCACAGGTAGTCGAGCAGCCCCCGGTTGGCGAAGTGGCCCGAGATGGTGCCCATCGCGAGGCCGTTGAAGGCCAGCAGCAGCAGCGACCCGACCCCACCGAAGACGCCCCCGGCGAAGCAGTAGAACGCCACCCCGATGTTGTTGGTCATGATCGAAGAGGCCATCAGCGGCCGGTCCTCGGCATTGGCCTCGAAGTAGCCCTGGCCCGCGGCCTGGCGCGCGGCGCCGGCCTCGGCCCGCTCCAGCATGACTTCCGGCAGCACCTCGTCGGCCAGCGCCGGGGACTCGCGCAGCAGGGCGTAGCCGGCGAGGCCCGGCAGCGCGAACATCAGGAAGGCGAGCAGCACCACCCGCCGGGCCTCGATGATCGCGGCGGGGCATTCCTCCATCACGAACTGCCACAGGCGCCGGCCGGTGTGGCGCTGGTCGCGGTAGAGCAGGTTGTGCCCCGCGGCGACCAGCCGCTCCAGCCGCCCCGTCACCCGGGCGGGGGCCCGGTAGGTGCGGGCGCGAGCCAGGTCCGCGGCCACCTCGCGGTAGCGGGCCGCGAAGTCGGTGAGCTCGGCGCCACCGAGCCCGTCGAGGCCTTCCCGGCTCGCGCGCTCGGCAAGCTGCTGGAACGCATCCCAGCGGCTGCCCTGCCGCGCCACCAGCCGCTCCACCACGCCGGTGGCGCCACCGGCGGCGTGTGCCTGACGGGCGCCGAAGCGCCCCTGGCGGCGGGCCAGCTCGTCCCGGTAGAGCTCCGCGAGGTAGGCCTCCGGGTCGGCGGTGCGCATCGGGATCCGCGGGGCGAAGCGTTCCGCCAGCCGGCCGGCGAGCCGGCCCCGCACCTCCGGCAGCAGGGCGCCGGCGCGCTCGCTGTATTCGCGGAGCAGCCGGAACTCCTCGTCATCGAGCTCGGGGACGCCGCCCGCTGCCAGCAGGACGCCGGCGGGCGGCGGCGTCGCCGGCTGGTCGGCCGGCTGGTCGCGTACCACGACGGTGCCCGCGATCATGTCGCCCAGCCGCTTGCCGCGGGGATGGACCGCGACCGCGATGGCGCCGATCAGGTAGGGCGGGGGGAGGAAGTCGGCGACCCGGAGCAGGTTCCGCACGGCGGCGGCCCCGAAGGTCACGGCATGGCCGGTGTCGAGCACGACCCGGATGCCGAGGCGGCGCTTGCCCGGCGTCTGGCCCTGGCGGAGGGCCTCGAAGAAGGTGAAGTACCCCCACACCGAGGCGAAGGTGGTCACCGTCAGGATCGCCCCGAGCCACGGGCCGCGGGCCACGCCGCTCAGGACCAGCACCAGTACCAGGCTCCACCCGATCAGCACGGCGGTGTCGATGAGGGTGGCGAGCGCGCGCGAGCCGATCCCCGCGATCTCGTAGTCCAGGACCACGTGCTCGGGGGTCTCGACCTCGAGGTGCTGCCGGTAGTCGGGTGTGGTGGAAGCCATGCGTGCCGGGTCGGGGTCTCCCAATCTAGGGGCGCGGCGCACCGCTTCCCAAGGCCCGCAGCCGCGCCCATCTTAACCCGTCCCCCCACGCCGGAGCCTGCCCTCATGACCCAGCCGGTGCTGCGCCCCCTCAGCCTGGGCGAGATGCTGGACGTGGCGTTCGGGCTGTACCGCGCCCTGTTCGTGCCGCTGCTCCTCGTCACCCTGGCCACCAACGCGATTCCGGTGGCGCTCACGGTCTACATCGAGAGCGCGGGCGGCGCCCTGGCCAACCTGCCGCTCTACTTCGGCAACCTGGTGCTGAACGTGGTGCTGGGCGCGATCGCCAGCGCCGCGGCCACCTTCATCATCTCGGGCCAGTACCTGGGCTCGGCGGTGGACGCCGGCGCGGCCTTCCGCAACGCGGGCCCCTTCGTGGGCCGGCTGATCTCGCTCGGGTTCGTGATGGGCCTGGTGATCGGCCTGGGGACGCTCTGCTTCCTGATCCCCGGCGCGATCCTGCTGGCCGGGCTGGCGGTGTCCACGCCGGCGCTGGTGCTGGAGGGCCTGCCGAATGCCTTTGCCGCGATGGGCCGCTCGTGGGGGCTCACCCGCGGCGCGCGGTGGAAGCTCTTCTGGGCGCTGGTGACGGTGATGATCCTGATCGTCCTGCCCACGATCGCGCTGAGCGGGTTCGCCGCCGCGTCCGGCGACGCCTCGCTGCTGCAGCCGCAGGTGTCGCTGACGGCGCTGGTCTGGATGGCCGCGGCGTCACTGATCCAGATGCTCATCTACCCGCTCTTCTACTGCGTGCTGACCGTCGCCTACTACGACCTCCGGGTCCGCAAGGAAGCGTTCGACCTCGAGGTCCTCGCCGGAGGGCTGGGAACGGCGTGATACAGGCGGGCGGCCTCCCCGGCGGCCCGGTGCCGGGGCCCGACTCCCTCCGCGTGGTGCTGGACTCGGTCTTCGCGGCGCCCGCCTACCGGTGGGAAGCGCCGCCGCGCTGGCTCACGCTGCTCGGCTCCTGGTGGGACGCCCTGGGCGATACGATCGCCCAACTGGAGGCGACCCACCCCGATCTCTTCCGCGCGCTGCTGTGGGTCCTGCTCGCCATCCTGGTCGCCATCTTCGTGCACGCGGGCTGGATCATGGTGCGCACCATCCAGGCCTCGCGGGCGCCCGCCCTCGGGGGCGCCGCCGCCGCGCCCGCCGCGCGCGACGCGCCCTGGTACCGCGCCGAGGCCCGGCGGCTCGCCGGGCTGGGGCGGTACCCCGAGGCGATGCAGGCCGACTTCCTGGCCCTGGTGCTCGACCTCGATACCCGCCGCGTGCTCCGCTTCCACCCCAGCAAGACGCCCGCCGAGTACCTCACCGATCCCGGCCTCGGCGGCGGGGCGCGCCCGGCCTTCGGGGAACTGGTGCAGGCGCTGTACGGGTACGCCTTCGCCCGCCGGCCCTGCGGCCCGGCGGACTACGCCGCCTGGCTCGAGGCGGCCCGGCCGGACCGGTATGCGGCCGCGCACTGAGGCGCTGCTGGCGCTGGGCGCGCTCGCCGGCCTGGTGATCCTGGCCGGGGCGCTGGGCCAGCGGGACCGCGGGGGCCGCTCGGTGGTTCCGCGCGCCTCCACCTACTTCCCCAGTCCGCTCGGCGCCCGGGCGCTGGCCGATGGCCTCACCCGTCTCGGGGTGGACGTGCGGCGGCAGCGCCGATC
The DNA here is from genome assembly GCA_964647615.1 of uncultured Gemmatimonadaceae bacterium. GTDB lineage: Bacteria > Gemmatimonadota > Gemmatimonadetes > Gemmatimonadales > GWC2-71-9 > JADJOM01. The sequence goes on from CAZYIV010000036.1 coordinate 29,517, forward strand.
GTTCCGCCAGCTTGCCTCGGACACCGTGCCGGAGGCGGGGACCGCGCTGGTGCTGCTGGACCCGACCTTCCCGCCGGCCGGCAGCGAGGTGATCCACCTGCTCAACTGGTCGGAGGGCCCCGCCGGCGGTGACCTGGTGCTCGCCGGCCCCGGCGCCGAGGCGGTGATGCGCTGCTTCGGCTACGCCCTCGACTGGCGCGGGCGCGACAGTCTCTCGCTTGGCGCGGGCGGCTGGCCGCTGGTGGCGGGGGTGCTGGCGGCGCGCCGCGACACCGTGGTCACCGACTCCAGCCGGCTGGCCGATGCCCGCATCAGTCGCTGCGTGGTGCCGCCGGTGGCCCGGGTGGACACCCTGCTCACCACCACCAGCGGGCGGGTCGCGGCGCTCCGGCTGACCCGGCAGGACACCGGGCGCGACGTGCTGCTGTTCTCGGACGCCGGCCTGTTCCGCAACCAGGCGCTGCGCCAGGGCGCCGCCGGACCCTGGATGCTGGGGCTGTTCGCGGGCAGCTGGCGGCGGGTGATCTTCGAGGAGTCGCACCAGGGCTTCGGCGCCGGCGGCGCGCTGCTCGAGGCGCTGCTGGCGTGGAGCCGCCGCTCGCCGTGGGGCTGGGCGCTGTGGCAGCTGGGGCTGGTGGGGCTGCTGGCGCTGGGCGCGGGTGCCGTGCGCTTCGGGCCGCTGCGCCGGGTGCTGGACCGGCGGCGCCGCTCGCCGCTCGAGCACGTGCGGGCGCTGGCGACGGCGCTGGCCGCCGCGAAGGGGCACGACGTCGCGATCGGCCTCATGATCGAGGGCCTCCGGCGCCGGCTGCTCCCGGCGGGGCAGCGCCCCCGGGGCGACCGCGAGGCGTGGCTGGCCCAGCTGGCGGAGAATGTCCGCACCCCGCGCGCCCGCGCGGCGGTGCGCAGGCTGCAGACCCTGAACCGGCCGGGGCGCGACGCGGAGGCGGTGCGCCAGGCGGCCGATGCCGTGGAGGATGTGTGGCAGGAACTTCACCCCTGACGTCCACCGAGGTCGCCGCCGCGTCGGCGCAGGCCCGCGAGCTGCTGGCCCAGCTCGGCCGGGTGGTGCTGGGCCAGGAGGCGGTGCTGCGCGAAGCGGTGCTCGCGCTCATGGCCCGCGGGCACGTGCTGCTCGAGGGCGCCCCCGGCACCGCCAAGACCCTGCTGGTCCGCGCGCTGAGTGAGGCCCTCGGGCTCGAGTTCCGGCGGATCCAGTTCACCCCGGACCTGATGCCGAGCGACATCACCGGCGTGAACCTGCTCACCGGGAACGGCGGGTTCAGCTTCCGGCCGGGGCCGCTGTTCGCCGACCTGGTGCTGGGCGACGAGATCAACCGCGCCCCCGCCAAGACCCAGGCGGCGCTGCTCGAGGCGATGCAGGAGCGCCACGTCACGGTGGACGGCACCAGTCACTCGCTCTCGCCCAGCTTCACCGTCTTCGCCACCCAGAATCCGATCGAGTTCGAGGGCACCTACCCGCTGCCGGAGGCGGAGCTCGACCGCTTCCTGGTGAAGGCGCTGCTGCCCTACCCGGATGCCACGGCCGAACAGGGTGTCCTCACCCGGGTGCTCGACGGCTTCGAGGCGGCGGAGCCCGCCAGCTTCGGGGTGACGCGGGTGATGGACGCCGCCGGACTCGCCACCCTGCGGGAGGCCACCCGACGCGTTCGGGTGGAGCCCAGCCTCGTGGGGTACATCACCGCCGTGGTGCGGGCTACCCGCGAGGCGCCCGCGCTCACGCTGGGCGCCAGCCCGCGCGCCAGCGTGGGGCTGCTCAAGGCGTCGCAGGCGGCGGCCCTGCTCGAGGGCCGCGACTTCGTGATCCCGGACGACGTGAAGGCGCTGGCCGCGCCGGTGCTGCGCCACCGGGTGGTGGTGGCCCCGGAGCTGGAGCTCGAGGGCGTCACCCCCGACCAGGCGCTGCATACCGTCCTCGAACGGGTGGAGGCCCCGCGATGAACGCACGGGCCCTGGGCCTGGTGGCCCTCGCCGCGCTCCCGCTGGCCGGGCAGGCGCCGCCCCGCGCGGTGCGCCGCACCATTCCGATCACCCGCAGCTTCGAGGCGGGCCTCGCCGCGGGCACCCGTGACTCCACCGGCCGCCCGGGGCCGCGCTACTGGCAGCTGCGCACCGACTACCGGATCGACGCCCGGCTGGACGAGCGCACCGGCCGCATCATCGGCCACGAGGCGGTCACCATCCACAACCCGAGCGACAGCGCGCTGGACGAGGTGGTGCTGCGGCTGTACCAGAACCGGTTCGATGCCTGGAGCCCGCGGAGCCGCATGCCGCCCTCGGTGACCGACGGGATCACACTGTACCGGGTGGTGGCCAATGGCGCCGAAGTGGACACCCGGGGACCCGCCGCGCAGTGGCGCACCGGGACCATCGTGAGTCTCCCGCTGGCGACGCCGATCGCCGCCGGCGGGACCGGCACCCTGGAGGTGGAGTGGGTGAGCGACATCCCCGACATCCCGGTCGGCCGCGGCAGCGCGCGGGGCGGGCGGCGCGGGCTCCGGGT
>CAZYIV010000037.1:0-31517 GCA_964647615.1 uncultured Gemmatimonadaceae bacterium
GGGGGTGGGGGGGGCCCCCCGGGGGCCCCGGGGGGGGGGGCCCCCCCCGGGCCCCCCCCCGGGGGGGGGGGGGGGGGGTTTTGGGGGGGGGGGGGGGGCCCCCCCCCCGGCGCCCCGCCCGATAACTGCATCACCCGCGCCAGAGGGCGAAAGCGAACGGGGCGGGCCACGAAGTGGCCCGCCCCGTTCGGTGTTGCGGTGGGGTGTTACTTGCCGATCGGGATCGCGAAGACGGCGGTGACCGGGATGATGTTGGTCTTGCTGCCGCTGGTCTGGATCGAGATGTAGCGGCCCTCGAGCGCGATCTTGAGCTTGCCACCGGTGCTGATGAGGACGCCGGCGCCGCCGCCGAAGCCCACGTCACTGTTGGAGACGTTGAGCACCTTGGTGTTGAAGTAACCGACGGAGCCGATGACGTACGGGGTGAGGTTCTTGCTGCCCTTGAACATGTACGACACGTTCGCGATGCCGCTGGTCAGCTTGAAGTTCTCGCTGGTGCCCTTGACCTTGAGCTGGGCGTACACGAAGTCGCCCCGGAAGCCGATGTTCGACGGCAGGATGTACCACAGGACGCCGGCCCCGTGCCAGCCGGTCTTCACGACATCCGACGCCTTGCCGCTGGGGATGACCGCGCCGCCGCCGGCGCCGACGACGAGGGTCTGGGCCTGCACCGAGCTGGCGCCCACGACCAGGGCCAGGGCGGCCGCCGCGAGAACGGAAGTCACACGCTTCATAAGCACTCCTGTTGGGTGAGCTCCGGACAGTGACCGGACGGGGAGTCTGGACCCGGAACGCGACAAGAATGGTCAGGAGCCCCTGAAGGATTCAGGAACCGTGACTTCAGAGCAGATAAAGGAGTCTTGTGGTCGGAAACCCCGGCGTTCATGATCGGACGCCGGGGGAATCAGGGGCGGGACGCCGCCGGGGGCGGCCCCCGGCCGGGGTCAGGCGGAGGCTTCCTCGCCGTTGCCGCGGAAGGCGAGCGCAAAGAGGATGAGGATCACGGCCGCGCCCACCGAGGGGTAGAGCCAGATCGAGTGCCAGTCGTGCCCGCCGGCGGGCTGCACGAACTTCTGCACCACCAGCCCGCTGGCGAAGCTGCCGATCAGGTAGCCCACGCCCTGGGTGATGAACGTCAGGAAGCCCTGCGCCGCCGCGCGGATCTTGAGCCCCGCCTGCTGGTCCACGTAGATCTGCCCGGTCACGAAGAAGAAGTCATAGCAGACGCCGTGCAGCAGGATGCCGAGGTAGAGCATCCAGGCGTGGCTCATCACGTCGCCGTTGGCGAACAGCAGGTAGCGGGCGCCCCACGCCGCCATGCCCACCAGCAGGATGATCTTGGTGCCGAACCGGGCCAGCGCCACTGGCAGCAGCACCATGAACAGGATCTCGGACATCTGGCCCAGGGTCATCACCCGGGCCGGGGCCGCCATGCCGATCTCGTTCAGGAACAGGTTGGTGAAGGCATAGTAGAACTGCAGCGGGATGCACAGCAGGAAGCTGCCGATGACGAAGGTCGCGAACGAGCGGCGCTGCATCAGCGCCAGGGCGTCGAGGCCCAGCACGTCGCGGATGCCGAGCGGCTTGCCGGCAGCGTGCGGCGGGGTGCTGGGCAGCGTCAGGGAGAAGACTCCGAGCACCGCCGAGGCGCCGGCGGCGATCTGCATCGGCACCGCGCTGGTCTCGAGCCCCAGCTGCCCCACCAGCACCCCGGCCACGATCCACCCGATGGTGCCGAGCACCCGCACCAGGGGGAATTCCTTCGCCGGGTCCTGCATGTTGTCGAAGGCGAGGCTGTTGGTGAGCGCCAGGGTGGGGGCGTAGCACACCGCGTACACGATCAGCAGCGGGTAGAACCGGCCGAAGGCCTGTTCCTGCGAGGCCCAGTAGATCACCCCCGCCCCGACCAGGTGCAGGAGGGCGAGGATCTTCTGGGTCTCGAAGAACCGGTCGGCGATCATCCCCACGAAGAACGGCGCCACGATCGCGCCGATCGCCATGGTGCCGTAGGCCGCGCCGATCTGCGGCCCGTCGAAGCTCAGCGTCTGGCCCAGGTAGGTGCCGAGGGTGACGAACCAGGCCCCCCAGATGAAGTACTGGAGGAACATCATGGTGGAGAGCTTGGTGCGGATCATCGGGGGCTCGGGAAAGGAGACGGTCGGACGGTAAGACGGTAAGACGGTAGGCTCCGTGGCGGACCGACCTGCCGTCCGTCCTACCGTCCTGCCGTCAGACTCACTTCAACTCACGAATGCGAATGTTCCGGTACGCCACCCAGTCGCCGTGGTCCTGCAGCGCGATGTAGCCCCGCACCGCCTTTCCGTAGCCGGGCCACTGCGAGAACTTGCTGGCGGCGACCTTGGCGGTCCAGTCGGGGCTGCCCAGCTCGTAGCTCACGACCATCTGCCCGTTGAGCCAGTGCTCCACGTGGTTGCCCCGCACGAGGATCCGGGCGCTGTTCCACTCGCCCGCCGGCTTCACCACCCCCGCGGGCGCGGCGTACAGGCCGTAGCAGGAGCCCGCCGAGGTGAGCCGGTTCTTGCCGTCGGCGTGGCGGGCGTCGTCCAGCACCTGCATCTCGGGGCCGGTGAAGTAGCCGTACTCGCCGTCCTCGGTCACCCGGTAGAAGACCCCGCTGTTGCCGCCCTCCGAGATCTTCCAGTCCAGCGCCAGCTCGAAGTCGCCGTACTGCCGGGTGGTGATGATGTCGCCGCCGGCGCCGGTGCGGGTCAGCGCCCCGTCCACGACGTCCCACCCGGCGGGCATCCCCGCCTGGTGGTACCCACGCCAGCCGGCCGTGGTCTTGCCGTCGAACAGGAGCTGCCAGCCGTCGGAGCGCTCGGCGGGGGAGAGCATGTTGGTATGGGAGGCGGCCTGCGCGGCGCAGGCGGCAAGCAGCGGGAGCAGGAGCAGGATCGGGGTGCGCGCACGGCGCATGGAACACTCGGCGGGGAAAGGTCGGTGGTTACGATACGTCCTCTGCCGACGGGGCGAAAGGGGCCACGCGTGCCCAGCGCGCGAGCGCGTCGGCCAGGGCGGCGCGGGTGACCGGCTTGCTGACCACATCGTCCATCCCGGCGGCGCGGCAGCGATCCCGGTCATCCGTGAGCACGCTGGCGGTGAGCGCCACCACCGGCAGCCGGCGCCCCGGCGCCTCCCGCGCACGGATCTGCCGGGTGGCCTCGTAGCCGTCCATCACCGGCATCAGGCAGTCCATCAGCACCAGGTCGTAGGATGCCCCCGCCACCCGCGCCAGCGCCTCCTCGCCGGTGCCCGCCAGCACCACCTCGCAGCCCAGCTGGTCCAGGAACCGCTCCGCCAGGTAGCGGTTGAGCGCGTCGTCCTCCACCAGCAGCACCCGGAAGGGGATCCGCCCCTCGGCGGCCTCCGCCACCGGCCTCCTGGCGCCGCCCGGCTGGGCCCCCAGCACCGCGGCCGCCGCGGGCGCCACCGGATCGAACGGGAACAGCACCCAGAAGACGCTTCCCGCCCCCACCGTGCTCTCCACCCCGAGGCTCCCGCCCATCAGCTCCACCAGCAGCCGGCTGATCGCCAGCCCGAGCCCGGTGCCGCCGAACTTCCGGGTGGTGCTGCCATCCGCCTGGGTGAACGGCTGGAACAGCCGCCCGATGGTCGGCGCATCAATGCCCGGACCGGTGTCCTCCACCTCCACCCGGATGCGGGTGCCGTCGGGTCCGTGGTGCAGGGTGCGCACCCGGACCGTCACCAGGCCCGTCGCCGTGAACTTGACCGCGTTGCCCACCAGGTTGGTGAGCACCTGCCGCACCCGGAGCGGGTCGCCGGAGACCACCCGGGGCACCTCGGGATCGGTCGCCAGCTCCACGCGGAGCCCCTTCCGCACCGCCTCCAGCCGGAGCGGCGCGAGGGTGGCGTCGAGCAGCTCGGGCAGGTCGAAGGGACGGGGGTCGAGGGCCAGCTTGCCCGCCTCCACCTTGGAGAAGTCGAGGATGTCGTTGATGATGCCGAGCAGCTGCTCGCTGGAGCGCCGCAGGATGCGGATGTACTCGTCCTGCTCCGCGTTGACCGGCGTGTCCGCCAGGAGCTCCGACATGCCGAGCACCGCGTTCATCGGGGTGCGGATCTCGTGGCTCATGTTGGCGAGGAACTGGCCCTTCACCCGGTTGGCCTCCTCGGCCCGCTCCCGCGCCTCGTGCAGCTCCACCGCCTGCTGCTCCAGCTGCCGGATCAGGTCGGTGGCGACGTGCACCACCCCCGCGGTACGCCGCCGCAGCCGCTCCACCCGCCGCGCGTTGAAGGCGAAGTACACGTGGCCCACCACCAGCAGCCCGAGCCGGGTGGCCTCCGCCGGCCACACCGGCTGCTGCCCGTCCACCAGCGTGACCCACGCCAGCAGGCCCAGGTAACAGGTCACCGCCACCGCGCCGAAGCCGAGCACCGTGCGCTGGCCCACCGTGGCCATGTCAGCGCCGCGCACCAGGAGCACCACGTAGAACCAGCTCGCGGTGCCGCCGGTGAAGTACATCAGCACGGTGAAGAGGACGAGGTCGAGCGCGAGGAAGATGTTGCCGAGGTGCGGCTTGGCGCCGGGGCGATACCAGCGGCGGAGGATCGCGATGCTCGCCATCGCGTAGGCCACCGTGGACAGGAGCAGGACGGTGAGCCCCAGGGACTCGTGCCGGTGGCGGCTCACCAGGCTGGCCAGCGCCGCCACCCCGAACAGGAGCGGCATGACCACCAGGCGCAGCCGGGGCACGTCGCGGACGTGCACCTCGCGATCGCGCTCCGCCTTCCGGCGCGCGACTTCCTCCGCGTCGAGAAAGACGAGGTCGCGCGCCGCGGCGAGGGCGCGGGTGTCGAACGCGAGGCTGGTCCGCTGTCGGGTCATCCATCGGAGTATCGGCCGGGAACGGTCCCGCATTGAGCCACCAGCGCCCGGCGCTACTGGCGCCCGCCCCCTCCCGCGCGTAACCTCAGGCCATGGACCGCCGCGACCTGCTCCAGCTGCTCACTTCGACGACGGCGATCGCCTTTCTCCCCCCCGACCTGCTCCCCGCGGGGCAGGCGCTGCACCGCCGGGCGGCCGGCCCCGCCCGCCGGGCGCTGACCGGCCGCGCCGACGCGCTGGTCACCGCGCTCGGCGACCTCATCCTCCCCCGCACCGATTCCCCGTCGGCGTCCGATGTCCGGGCGGCCGGCTTCGTGGATTTGCTGCTGGCCGAGTGGTACCCGGACGAGGAAACGGCCCGGTTCCTCGACGGGCTGGCCGCGCTGGATGACCAGGCCATGGCGGAGCAGGGGGCGCGGTTCGCGGCGCTCGACGCCACGGGGCAGGCGCGGCTGGCCACCGCGCTCGACGGCAGCACCGGCGCGCTCGACACCGCCGCCGGTGCCTTCAACCGGGTCAAGGGGCTGGTGATCTACGCCTGGATGAGCTCGCCGGAGGTGCAGCAGCAGGTGCTGCACAGCCCGATCATACCCGGCCGCTTCGACGGCTGCGTGCCGCTGCCGCACCATTGAGCCCCGCATGACCGCTCCCCTGCCCCGCCAGTACGACGCGATCGTGGTCGGCTCCGGCATCACCGGCGGATGGGCCGCCAAGGAGCTGACCGAGCTGGGGCTCCAGGTGCTGGTGCTGGAGGCGGGGCGACCCATCCAGCCGGCACAGGACTACGCCGAGCATATCCAGCCGTGGGAGCTGCCGTTCCGCGGCTGGGGCGACCGCCGCACCCTGGAGCGGGAACAGTTCATCCAGAAGAACTGCTATGCCTGCGACGAGTGGGGCGCCAAGTTCTTCGTGAACGACCTCGAGAACCCCTACACCTTCGACCCCGAGGCGCCGTTCCACTGGATCCGGGGCCGCCACCTCGGCGGCCGGTCCATCACCTGGGGCCGGCAGGTGTACCGCTGGAGCGATCTCGACTTCGAGGCGAATGGGAAGGAAGGGATCGGCACCGACTGGCCCATCCGCTACCGCGACATCGCGCCCTGGTATAGTCACGTGGAGCGGTTCATCGGGATCTCGGGCCTCCGCGAGGGGCTGTCCCAGCTGCCCGACGGCGAATTCCTCCCCCCGATGGAGTTCCGCTGCGCCGAGGTGCACCTCCGGGAGGCGGCGGAGCGCGCCTGGGGCCGGGAGCGGGTGGTGACGATGGGCCGCTGCGCCGTGATCACGGTGCCGCACGGCGGCCGCGCCGCCTGCCACTACTGTGGCCCCTGCGAGCGGGGCTGCATCACCCACTCCTACTTCAGCAGCCTCGGATCCACCCTGCCGGCCGCCCGGAAGACCGGGCGGCTCACCGTGCGGACCAACAGCGTGGTGGAGCGGGTGCTGTACGAGCCCTCCAAGCGGCGCACCGCCACCAGCGGCGCCATGCGCGCGACGGGCGTGCGGGTGATCGACGCCGAGACCTTCGAGGTCTCGGAATACCGGGCGCGGATCGTGTTCCTGTGCGCCAGCGCGCTCGAGTCCACCCGGCTGCTGCTCAATTCCACCAGCACCGAGTATCCCGGCGGGCTGGGCAGCACGAGCGGCGAGCTGGGCCATAACCTGATGGACCACTGCTATGGCGTCGGGGCCGGTGGCGTGCTGCCGGGGTACGAGGAGATGACCTCCTACGGCAGCCGGCCCAATGGCATCTACGTGCCGCGCTTCCGCAACGTGAAGGACCGCCATCCCGATTTCGTCCGCGGCTACGGCTTCCAGGGCGGCGGCTACCGCAGCGGCTTCGACCGGAGCACCCGGGGCTTCGGCCCCGAGTTCAAGCAGCGGCTGCTGTACGAGAAGGGGCCCTGGCGGCTGAGCCTCGGCGGGTGGGGGGAGTGCCTCCCCCGGCACGACAACGCGATCTCCCTCGACCCGGAGGCGAAGGACAAGTGGGGCATCCCGGCGCTGCACATCCAGTGCACCTGGGGCCCCAACGAGCTGGCGATCCTGGAGGACATCCAGCACACCGCTTCCGAAATGCTGGAGGCGGCAGGGGTGAAGGACATCCGGACCTGGAACGACCACGCCCCGCCCGGCCTCTGCATTCACGAGATGGGCACCGCGCGGATGGCGCGCAGCCCGGAGGCGGGCGTGCTCAACGGCTGGAACCAGGTGTGGGATGCGCCGAACGTCTTCGTCACCGATGGGGCCTGCATGGCCAGCTCCGGCAACCAGAACCCGTCCATCACCTACATGGCGCTGACCGCGCGCGCCGCGCACCGGGCCGTGGACCTGATGAAGAGGAATGAACTGTGAGCGACTGGTCCGGCCGGCCCCAGGGCCGGCGTGACTTCCTGGCCCGGCTGGGAGGCCTCGGCGCGCTGGCGGCGCTGGGCCCGCTGGCGGTGCGGGAGGAGAGCCGTGGGTCCGCGCTGCGCTTCGGGATCCAGCTGTACGCAGTGCGGGACGTCATCAAGGACGACGTCCCGGGCACCCTCACGGCCCTGGGCGAGATGGGCTACCGCGAGGTGGAGCTGGCGGGGTTGTACGGCAAGACCGCCGGCGAGTTCCGGGCCGCGCTGCGCGCGGCGGGGCTGGTCTCGCCCTCGAGCCACCTCGGCCTGCCGGCGCTCACCGACCACGTGGACCAGACCATCGCCGATGCGAAGGTGCTGGGCCACCAGTACCTGATCTTCCCCGGCGTGGACGACGACACCCATGACCCGGCGCAGTATCGCCAGCTGGCGGAGACCCTGAACCGCGCCGGCGCCGCCTGCCGCCGGGCCGGGCTCACCGTGGGGTACCACAACCACAGCGTCGAGTTCTCGCCGTATGCGGGGGCGGGCAGCGGCCGCGAGGGCTGCGGCTACGACACCCTGCTCCGCCTGACCGACCCGAAGCTGGTGGTCTTCGAGATGGACCTCTACTGGGTGCGACACGGCGGCGGGGATGCCCTGCGCTACCTCTCGGAGCACAAGGGCCGGTTCCGCGCGGTGCACGTGAAGGACATGGCGGCCGATGGCTCGATGGTGGATGTCGGCGCCGGGGTCATGGACTGGAAGACGCTGCTCCGGGCCGCGCGCGGCGCCGGGGTGTCGCACTTCTTCACGGAGCACGATGACGCGAAGGACGAACTGGCCTTCGCCCGCGCCAGCGCCGAGTACCTGAAACACCTGCGACTCTAGCACCGCCCCGCCGGGGCCGCCGCTCATGACGCGCTTCCCGCCCACCCGCTTCCCGCCCGGGTTCTTCGACCTCCCCCCGGATGCCGGGCAGCGCCTGCCGCTCGATGTCATCGCCGCGTGGACCCGCGGACCGCAGACCCGCGAGCGCGCCCGCGACCTGCTGGCGCCCTGCACCCTCCGGGGCATGGTGGTCTCCACCGACACCGCCGGCCTCACCCGGATGAGTCAGGAGCGTTCGCTCATCGAGATCCTGGCGATGGTCAGCCGCCCCAAGGAGCTGGTCCACGCCTACGGCCGCGCCCTGGGCGGGCAGGCGATCGGCGTCTGGGCCGCTGACAACACCGAGATGTTCTATCCCGAGGGCGTGGCACCAGCCCACGTGGTGGGGATGCTGCTGACCCTGATGGACCGGATCTCCGCCGATTGCGAGGTGGGCATCGGGGCCTGCCTGCATACCGGCGTGTTCTACGAGCTGGGCCAGGCGCTCTACGGCCCCGACGCCGACCGGGTGGAGGCGATCGCCGAGGATTTCACCGCCGCCGGGGAACTGGTGCTCACCGGGGAGGCCGCGGCTGGGCTGGGTGAGGGATCCGGGTTCCGGCTGGAGCGGCGCGGGGATCTCGCGGAGCGCTTTGGCGTGGTGGAGCGGGTGCTCGACGGCCCCCGCCTCGAGGGCATCGAGGCCAGTGACTTCCGCTACCCGCTCCCGTTCAGCGAGGAGTTCTTCGGCGGGCTGGGCACCTGGCAGCGGACCCGGCGGACCTCCCAGGTGCCGCGGCCGGCGTACCACGAGTCGGCGGTGGTCGTGGTGGAGCAGGCGCGCGAGGACCGGGAAGTGCCGGAACTGGCGGCGCTCAACGACCTGGCCCTGGCGGCGGCGGTGGCCCGGCTGGGGCACGCGCTCTCCGAGGACCTCCCCGGCGGCCCGGTGAAGACCGTGATGGGCGTCGGCATCTACCGCTTCGACGAGGCGCGCCATGCGCTGGCCTTCGCCCGGAAGCTGCGGGAGGCGCTGGCGGCCCAGGGGGTCCCGCTCCGGATCGGGATTGATGTGGGCCGGGTGCTGATGTTCGAGCTGGGCGCCGGCCTCCACGACCTGGCGGGCTCCCCCGTGAATGTCGCCAGCAAGCTGGCCCAGGATGCCGGCGTCTTCGGGGCCATTCACATGAGCGCCGCCGCCGCCCGGCAGGCGGGCCTGCCGGATGTCACCGCCACGGTGCCGCTCCGGGCCGGGAGCGTCACGATCGAGGCGGTGGTCCTGTAAGGCGCCCCGAACCGGCGGATATTGACTTCTCAGTCCAAAATATTAGCTTGGCCTCCCCATGGCACGTCCCCGCGAGTTCAACGAGGCCGAGGCGCTGGACGCCGCGGTGCAGGTGTTCCGGGAGAAGGGCTTCCAGTCCTGCTCCCTGGATGACCTGACCGAGCGCATGGGCATCCAGCGGGCCAGCCTCTACAACACCTTCGGCGACAAGCAGGCGCTCTTCCTGCAGGCGCTCGCGGCCTACCAGGCGCGGAGCCTGCGCTGGATGGAGGGGCGGCTCGTGCGTCCGGGCCCGGTCCGCACCGTGATCCGGGAGCTGTTCGACACCCTCGGTGAGAGGGAAGCCGACGGCGCCGGCTGTCTCTGCGTCAACTCGATGATCGAACGGGGACCGCACGATCCGGCGGTGGCCCGCGCCCTCGACCGGCATCAGCTGATGGTGGAGGACCTCCTCCGCCAGGCGCTCGAGCGCGGCCGCGCCGCCGGCGAGTTCCCGCCCGGCTTCGACTGCACCGCCACCTCCCGCTTCCTCGGCAGCGTTCTCACCAGCCTCGCGGTGTTGCGGAAGACCGGCGCCGATCCCGGCCGGATGGCGGACGTCCGCCGGGTGGCGCTCTCGGTCCTGGGATAGCCTTCTCTTTGTATTAATTTTGTACTGGATAGTTCAAAACAACCAACGCCCGGCAACGGGCAGGAGCATGGCATGAGTCGGCTTGAAGGCAGGACGGCGCTGGTCACCGGTGGCACCACCGGCATCGGGTACGCCACGGCCGAGCGGTTCCGGCGGGAGGGCGCCCGGGTGATCATCACCGGCCAGGACGCGGGGCGGGTGGCGCGGGCGGCGGAGCGGCTGGGTCCCGGGGTCATCGGGATCCGGGCGGACGTGACCCGGGTCGAGGACCTGGACCGGCTGGCGGCTGAAGCACGGGAGCGGTTCGAGCGTATTGATGTCCTGTTCGTCAACGCCGGGATCGGGTACTTCGCGCCGATCGAGCAGGTGGACGAGGCGTTCTTCGACCGTCAGTTCAGGGTCAACGTCCGGGGAGCGTTCTTCACGGTGCAGCGGCTGGCCCCCCTGATCCCGGCCGGCGGCAGCGTGGTCCTGAACGCCAGCACGGTGCACGGGAAGGGCTTCGCCGGCGGGGCGGTGTATGCCGCCACCAAGGCAGCGCTGCGGTCCCTGGCCCGGAACCTGGCGGCCGAGCTGGCCCCGCGGGGGATCCGCGTCAACAGTGTAAGCCCGGGATACGTACCTACAGAGATCCAGCAGAAGATGGGGCTCCCGCCGGAACAGATCGACGCCTTCGAGCAGTCGATCACCGCGCGGACCCCGCTGGCGCGGGCCGGCTCGGTGGAGGAGATTGCCGCCGCCGTCACCTTTCTCGGATCGCCTGACGCGTCCTACATTACCGGCAGCGATCTGCTGGTGGATGGCGGGTTTGCGAGCGTCTGACCTCGATCCGGGACCATCCTCCGCGCCCCCGAGCCAAGGAAAACGATCCGTCATGACCACTGTCGCGATAGTGGGAGCCTCCGGGCACATCGGCCTGCCGCTCTCCCGTCTCCTGCTGGCGCGGGGGGTGGGGGTCCGGGTGCTGGGCCGCTCCGCCGAGCATCTGGCCGAGCTCACGCACCAGGGGGCGGAGGCCCGGGTCGGGTCGGTGGACGACCCGCAGTTCACCTCCCAGGCCTTCCGGGGCGTGGATGCGGTCTGGGCGATGCTCCCGCCCGCGTACGCCCACCCCGATCCCCGGGAGCACCAGCGCCGGGCGGGCGATGCGATCGCTGCCGGCATCCAGGTGGCGCGGGTGCAGCGGGCGGTGGTGCTGTCCTCGATCGGCGCCGACCAGGCCGACGGCAACGGCCCGATCGCGGGGCTGCACCAGCTGGAGCAGCGGCTGGAGCGGGTGCCGGGGCTGCACCTGGTCCACCTGCGGGCCGGCTACTTCATGGAGAACCACCTCGCCAGCATCGGCCTGGTGAAGTCTGCCGGGATCAACGGCGGCCACTTCCGCGCCGACCTGGCGCTGTCCATGATCGCCACCCGGGACATCGCCGCGGTGGCGGCGGAGCTGCTCGCCGGCGCGGCCTTCACCGGCCGCACGGTGCGGGAGCTGCGGGGCCCGCGCGAGTACACCCTCCGCGAGGCGACGACGATCCTCGGCCAGGCGATCGGCCGGCCGGACCTCGCCTACGTGGAATTCCCGGCCGCCGACTTCCGGGGCGGCCTGATGGGCGCCGGGTTCTCGCCGGCGATGGCGGACCTGTTCGTGGAGATGACGGACGGCTTCAACCGTGGGCATTGCCGCTGGCTGACCCCGCGGAGTGCCGCCAGCACCACCCCGACCACCCTCGAGGCCTTCGCCCGCGAGGTGTACGCCCCCGCCTTCGGCGCCTGACGCCGCCGGTCGGGTCAGATCCCCCGCCGCGCGCGATGGCGCGCGGCGGGACCGGTGGTCCGCGCGACTCGCGGCCCACTTCCGTTCAACGTTTCGTCGCGGCATTTTTTGCCGGCGCCCGTCCGTTGCATACTCACCCTAGCCCCTCGTCCTCCTGGAGCTGCCATTCATGCCACAGAAGAAAACCGGAGCGCGTGCGACCGCGTCCCGGGGTTCGAAGGCAAAGCGCACCGTCACCCTGCCCGCCAAGCGGGCCCGTCGAGTGAACAACCACCTGCCACCGGGCATCTGCCGGGTGGACCAGGTCAGCACCCGCACCTACGGATACGTCGTTCGCGTCGGACATCGCCGCTCCGCCAAGGGCTGGCGACCCCGCTTCACGGCGTATTTCGGCGACTTCTCCCATGGCGGCAAGAAGCAGGCGCTCGCCGCGGCGGTGAAGTGGCTCAAGACTCTTGAACGCACGGGCAAGGCCCCCGCGAAGTAGGTCGCGTCACGGCGGCGACGCCCCCCAGCGCCGGCCACCACTCTCAGCGCAAACGTCGGTCCCACGAGCCTCCCGGCCCGAGGGAGGATCGGTGCGCGCCCCGGCAGGGACGCCGGGGCCCGCGACCCCTTCGCGCACGCAGTGGCTCTTGCGGAGCCCGTGTCCGAATCCCATCATCACCAGCATCGCTCCGTCGGCCGCCCCCTCCCTGGAGTCTCGATGCGCGCACCCGCGATCCTCGCCGCGGTTCCCGGCCGGAGGCCTGTCGGCCTCCAGGCGCGGCGGCACCGGGTGACCCCCGGGGTGGCGCGGCCCCGATGACCGGGCCGACTATCCTGCGCAGCGAGCCCGACCTCTCGCTCTCGGGCCAGCCCTTTCATGAGCGGCTCGCGGAGACGGTCTCCTGGTGCCGGCGCCGGGCCACCCTCCCCGACCTCGGGGAGGCGCTCCGGACCACCGAGCTCTCCCCCCCGCCGGCCACGCCCTGGGCGGAGACGGTCCGGGCGGTGGCGGAGCAGCGGCTGCTGCAGCTGGGCCGCAGCTGGCGCCGGTCGCTGGCTCCCCTGGCCGGGGGGCTGCTCCTGGTCTATTTCCCGACCCCTCCCCATTCGGGGGGAGCAGCGCGCGAAGCCAGTCATGGCTACTTTGATGACAGGGACGCCCCGCCGTGGGACACCTGGGTGGGGTACATCGAGGAGCCGGGCCGGAGCTACGTGGTGGCGTGGGTGCCACCGGAGGCGCTGAGCCCGGCGGGAGCCGGGGTGGAGCTTGCCCCGTCGCTGGCCTGGCTGGAAAGCTCGGATGTGGGCTTCCGGCTGCCGCCGAACGTCTGACGCGAGAGAGGGACCGGTCATGTCCGCGGACCGCAGCAGGCGCCGCCACGAAATCGCCGTCCGGGCGCGCGCCTATCTCCAGGGGATGATTCCCCGGAGCACCGTGCTCGAAGACCTCGAAGCGGGCGACTGGGAGGATCCCCTCCTCCGGCCGCTGCTCGAGAGCATCCAGAACGCACCCAAGAAGTCACGCTTTTCCGGCCTGTGGGGCCGGGCCTACGACGCCTTCGTCGCCCAGACAGAGGCGCTGATCGACGCCGCAGACCACGAGGCGTAGCCCGAGCGCCCACCCCGGCCCGCCGTCCACCCCGCTCGCGAGGCCTCCGATGCGCCGCCTGACCCTCTCCCTGCTCCTCCTGGCGCTGGCCGCCTGCGGCAGTGGCACCGATTCCGGCGGCGGCGGGAGCAGTTCGCCCTACACCGTGAGTGTGGTGAACGAGTCACGGAACGGGGGGAGCGGCACCGACTGGACTGACGTGATCCAGTTCGAGGTGCTGGACAAGGCCAATCTGATTCCGGTCTCCGGCGCGACCGTCATCACCCAGGTGACCGCCGGCTCGGTCGCCACGCTGCCGCTGATCACGGCGGCCAACGGGCGGGTCACCGGCACCTGGACCATCCCGGTCGCGGACCAGACCGCCGGCGCTACCCACGCGCTCGCGATCTGCGCGCCCGAGGTCGGCGGCTCCATCTGCAAGACCAGGTTCAGCGCCGACAACACGGTCCGCATCACCTTCTAGTGCCCTTCCTCCCGCTCGAGGTGGAGAGCGCCGCGGCCTGGCTCGCGGCGCTCCCCGGTGAGCCGCCCGTCCTCCTCTACAAGCACAGCACCCGGTGCGGCGTCTCGCTCGACGCCCAGGACGAGGTCCGCGCCTTCGCCGCCGGGCAGCCCGGGCTGGCCATCTGGCAGCTCGAGGTACCCCGCCAGCGACGCCTCGCCGACGACCTCGCCGAGCGGCTCGGCGTGCCGCACCAGTCGCCACAGGTGATCCTGCTCCGCGGCGGCGCGCCGGTGTGGCACACCTCCCACCAGCGGATCACCCGCGACGCGCTCGCCGCGCAGCTCGCGGCGGAGCGCGCGGGCTGACGCCGGATCACCCGGCGGCGGGCGGCACCTCGCTCATCAGGGCGAGGGTGTTCCCTTCGGTGTCTTCCAGGAAGGCCATCCAGAGATCGTGCCCCGGGAGCCGGGCCACGCGGTGGGGTGGGGCGAGGAACGCGGCGCCGGTGCCGGCGAGGCGCGCGTGCGCCGCGTGGATGTCGGCCACGCGGTAGTACAGGATCGAGGCGGGGTGATTGAACTTCTCCTCGGTGGGCACCGCCAGCATCAGCCGCACGCCCGCCGCGTCGAAGAAGGCCATGCCGGGCACCTCGAACAGCAGCCGGAGTCCGAGCACGTCACGGTAGAACGCGGTGGCCCGGGCGACATCGCGGACATTCACCGCGACCTGGCCGATGGCGCCGAGGGCATCCGGAGCGGCAGGCATCAGGTCCTCCCGCGGGCGCTCAGCGCCCGCCGATCGCCCGGGCGAAGCTGGAGTCGCGATACACCGGCTTCCCCTCGAGCAGGGTGAGCAGCACCCGGGCGTTGTGGATCCCGGTGTCGGGCTGGGCGAAGAGGTCGCGGTCCAGGACCACGAGGTCGGCCTGCTTGCCGATGACCAGACTGCCGGTCTCGCGCTCCTGCTTGAGCGCCCAGGCGGCGTTGATGGTGTAGGCGGCGAGCATCTGCGGCAGGGAGACCCGCTCCTCCGGGATCCACGCCGGGCCGGCGGGGTGTTCCAGGCCGCGGCGGGTGATCGCCACCTGCATCGCATCCAGCGGGTTGAGGCTGGAGACGGTCCAGTCGCTGCCGCCGGCGATCACCGCGCCGGTCGCGAAGGCGCTCCCGATCGGGTACAGCCAGCGCGACCGCGCCGGCCCGAGCACCGGCTCGGTGAGCTTGCGGATGTACTCGTCGGCCTGGGCCCAGAAGGGCTGGAAGCTCGCGGCCACGCCCAGCTCCCGCATCCGGGGCAGGTCCGCGGGATCGAACAGCTCGAGGTGCGCGATGATCGGCCGGGGATCATGGGGCGGGTTCTCGGTGCGGGCCACCGCCAGCGCGTCGAGGGTGACGTGGATGGCCCGGTCGCCGATGGCGTGCACGTGGATCTGGAACCCCTCGCGATCCAGCCGCACCACCCGCTCGGTGAGCGCCGCGGGCTCGAACACCAGCGCCCCCCGCTCCCCGCCGCGCCCGAGGTAGGGCTCGAGCAGCGCCGCGGTGCCCGCCTCGATCACCCCGTCCTCGAAGAACTTCACCATGTCGGCGTGGACCCGGGTGGCACCCCGCGCCGTGGCCCGGAGCGCCACCAGTTCCCGCACCATGCTGTCGGTGGGGACGTTCTCGCGCACCCGGAGCGCCGTGGTGACCCGCGCCGTCAGCCCCTCGCCCTGGTCCACCTCCAGGTACGCCGCGAGGTAGTCGGCGTCCACGTCCGCATCCACGATGCTGGTGATGCCGAACCGGTTCGCCTCCGCCAGCGCCCGCCGCACCGCGCCGACCCGCTCGGCCCGGGAGTAGTCCGGCAGGTGGTCGGCCACCAGGTCCACCGCCGCCTCGCGCAGGGTGCCGCTGGGCTCGCCGGTGCGACGGTCGCGCTCGATGCGGCCGCCGGTCGGGTCCGGGGTGTCGCGGGTGAGGCCGGCGAGGGCCAGCGCCCGGGAGTTCACCCAGGCGGAGTGGCCGTCGGCCGCGGCGAAGTACGCCGGCCGGTCGGGCACCAGCCGGTCGAGGATCTCCTTGCGCGGGTTGGCGTCGGCGAAGATCGGGAGCGCCCAGCCGTTGCCGCGGACCCACGGCAGGTCGGGATGCGCCACCGCATACGCCCGGATCATGCCCTCGATCTCGGCCACCGTCTGGGCGTCGTAGAGGTTGCACTCCCCCAGCTCGAGGCCGCCGGAGAGCGGGTGCGCATGGGTGTCGATGAACCCCGGCAGCAGCATGCGGCCGGAGATGTCGAGCACCCGGGTGCCGCCGCCGATGAAGCGGCTGGCCCCGGCGTCGTCGCCGACGTACACCAGCCGCCCCTCGCGGATGGCGACCGCCTCCGCCCAGGGCCGCTCCGCATCGGCGGTCCACGCGGTGCCATGCCACAGCACCAGGTCCGCCGGGGTCGCCGGCGGCCGGCGCTCGAGGTGACAGGCGGCGGTGAGGGCCAGGGCCGCGAGCGCGGCCGGGCGCCACCCCGTCATTCGGCGGCCACGCGCGCCGCGGGCAGCCCGCTCAGCCAGCTGTAGGGATCGATGGTGAAGTCCTGCAGCCGCCGCGACACCGCCGCGACGTTCACCGGCGCATAGAGGAAGAGGGCCGGCGCATCCGCGTTGAGCGTGTCCAGCGCCTCCCGCCACGCCCGGCGCGCGGCGGGCACCGCGGCGGTGGCCGCTGCGCCGGCAAACAACCGGTCGAAGGCGGGGTTCTGGTAGTGGCCGTAGTTGAGCACCCCGATGCCCGCGCCGGTCCACTGGTCGGCGAGGCCGCGCGGGCTCGGCTCGTCCAGCCAGGCGCCGATGTAGCAGTCGAACTTCCCCTGCCCCAGGCGGCCCTGGAACACCGGGAAGTCCACCGCGGTGATGGTGACCGCCGCGCCGGCCCGGCGCCAGGCCTCCTGCAGCAGCTCCGCGATCCGCTTGCGGCCCAGGCTGGTGCCCGGCACCAGGATGTCGAAGCGGAGCGGCCGGCCGGCGCGGGCGCGCATCCCGTCGGCTCCACGGCGCCAGCCCAGCGCATCGAGGGCCCGGCCCGCGGCCGCCGTGTCGTACGGCAGCACCGCGACGCTGTCATCCCAGATCCAGAGCAGGTGGGACATCGGGCCCGGGGGCGCCGCCGCCTCGGGACCGAAGACGGTGTGCGCGATCGCCGCACGGTCAATGGCCTGGTTGAGCGCCCGGCGCAGGGCCCGGTCGCCGAGCAGTGGATGCTGCAGCTGGTAGCCGAGGAAGCCGTAGGCCGCGGCGGGATAGGCGGCGGTGCGGAGCGCGCTGTCGGCCGCGACCCGCGCCACCCGTTCCGGCGCGCCCACCGCCTCGAGCAGGTCGGCCTCGTGGGCCAGCACCAGGTTGAGCGCGGCATCGGGGTCGCCGGCGAAGCGCCAGGTGAGCCGCCCGATGTGCGTCCGGAGCCCGTTGGTAGTGTCCGCGACGAGGATGAGCGACTGCCCCCGGTCCCAGCGCTCCAGCCGGTAGGGCCCGCTCCCGACGACGTGGTTGGTCGCGGTGTCGGCCCCCCAGCCGTCGCGCTCCTGCCAGCGCCAGATGTGGGCGGGGATGATCCGCACGTGCCAGGTGGCGTCGTACAGCTGCTCCGGATACGCCAGGGTGAAGTGCACCAGCACGGTGCTCGAGTCCTCGGCGCTGGCGGTCACCCGCCCTTCCAGCGCCCCGCGCGCCGGCGTGTCGAGCACCGAATCGGCGAAGGCCTCGAAGGAGAACACCACGTCGCCGGCGGTGACCGGCTCGCCGTCCTGCCACCGCGCGCCGGGGCGCAGGTGGAAGCGCAGCGTCAGGCTGTCCACCCGCTCCCAGCGCGCGGCGAGGGCCGGGCGGTAGGCGGCGGTGTCGATCGGTGCGGCGCCGGGCGCCAGGTCCGCCAGCCGCTCGTAGATCAGGTCGCTCACGTCGCGGCCCACCGTCTCGTAGACCAGCGGCGGCAGCAGCGCCTCCGGCTCGCCGGTGGCCGCGATGGTCACCTGGCCGCAGGTGGCGCACGGTTCCGCCCCGCGACCGCAGCCCGCCAGGACGGAGAGGAGGACGAGAGACAGGCCGAGACGCAACCGCACGGGGAGCTCCGAGGGGGAGGGGGGAGCGGGTGATACCGGATCTGGAGACGCGGGACGACCCGGCTCAGCCCACCCGGTAGCGTTCCTTCAGCACGCCGAGGTGGTGGATCTCGTGCCCGGCGATGATCCAGGCCAGCGCCCGTGCGCTCACCGGATGGTTGCTGGCGACGCCGCGGCGCTGGAGCGCCGCCTCGTCGAGACCCCGGAGCAGCGCCAGCGTGGCATCCCGCACCGCGGCGAATTCCGCCGCGACGTCCGCCATGGGGCGGCGCTCGAACTGCCCGGCGGGGACGTAGGTGTTCTCGTCGAAGCTGGCGAGCGGGGTCGCATCCCCGCGGGCGATCCGCAGCACCCGATAGGCGAAGATTCGCTCGGCGTCGCTCAGGTGCCCGATCACTTCGCGCACCGTCCACTTGCCATCGGCATAGCGATGCGCGGCCTGCGCCGGTGTCACGCTGGCCAGGAGGGCGGCGGTGGAGGACCGGTGCGCTACCAGCGGTGCGAAGGCATCATCGCCGGGGACCCGCTTCACATAGGTGCCGTAGTAGGGTGCGAACTCGTCGGCGGCGGGCGGGGCGATGCGCATCCAGGAGCTCCGGAGCGGGGACGCGGGAACGGCAGGGGTGACAGGCTGGGAGGATAGTCCCGGCCCCGGAATTGGCAACTCTCGGCGCCGGAAGGCGTTTGGTGGATGAGCGCGGGCAATCTGCCGGCGGGCTCCTGCGAGTCGGACATGAATAGCAACAAAATGTTGCAAGCGACTCGTAGTGTATCTGAAATATCGAGCGTGATACAAGCTACATAGCTGTATTAAATCACTATACTACAACTGTTTGCTGTATTTGAATCGTTTTGGCCCGTCGCGTGCTTTTGCAGTGGCACGGTACGCAAGACGACTCTCACACGCACCGGAGACGGACCATGAACACGATGACTCCCGGCGGCGCGAACCCGATCAAGTTCCGCGCGACCGCCCTCACCACCCTGCTTCTTCTTGCCGCCTGCAGCGGCAACTCCAGCGGTCCGTCGGCCGCCGGCCGTACCGTCGGCTTCCAGCTGGCGACCCGGGCGACGGCGACCGCGCCGAGCCAGGCCGCGCTGGCCGGACAGGAGATCCTCACCGCCGGCAGCGACACGATCGTGGTGACCGGGGTGCAGCTGGTGCTGCGCCAGATCGAGCTGGAGCGCGTCGGCGGCGCGGTGTGTGACACCTCGCTCGCGGGGGATGACTGCGAGGAGCTCAAGGTCGGCGCGACCCTGCTCGACCTCCCCCTCGGCGCGGGGGCGCAGCGCACCTTCACCGTCGCCGTGGACACCGGCTCCTTCGGCAAGCTCAAGTTCGAGATCCACAAGCCGTCGAGCCATGACGACTCGACCTTCGTGGCCCAGCACCCGGGCTTCGACGGGGTCAGCGTGCAGGTGACCGGCAGCTACAACGGCACCCCGTTCACCTACACCTCCGACCTCGACGTGGAGCAGGAGTACAGCCTGAACCCGCCGCTGGTGGTGACCGAGAGCACCGGGGCCAACCTGACCCTGTTCGTGGACCTGCAGAGCTGGTTCCTGAACCAGACCGCCGACGGGCTGCTCGACCCGGCGCAGGCCAACAAGGGCGGCTCCTTCGAGGGCGAGGTGAAGAGCAACATCGAGGCATCGCTCAACGCCTTCGAGGATGACAACCGCGACGGCCACGACGACCACGGCCAGAGCTGAACCTGCAGTGGGCTCATGGGGGAGGGGGAGGGGCGGCCAGCCGCCCCTCCCCCTCGTCCATTCCCCCCGGGGAGCCCGGCGGTAACTTCCCCCCCATGGCGTCCGCCGCGCAGCGTGGCATCCGCTCCGCCCAGCTCGGGCTGGTGATCAACACCCTCCTCGCGATGACCAAGCTGGTGGCGGGCATCGCCGGCAACGCCTACGCCCTGGTCGCCGACGCGATCGAGTCCACCGCCGACATCTTCAGCTCCTTCATCGTCTGGGGCGGGCTGCACCTCGCCACCCGCGAGGCCGACGATGAGTACCCCTTCGGCTACGGCAAGGCGGAGCCGCTCGCCGCCACCATCGTCTCGGTGATGCTGCTGGGCGCGGCCGCGGGCATCGCCCTCGAGGCGATCCGGGAAATCCGCACTCCGCACCACACCCCCGCCCCCTTCACCCTGGCGGTGCTGGTCGGGGTGATCGTGGTGAAGGAGCTCCTCTTCCGCCGGGTGCTCCGGGTGGGCGAGGACACCGGCAGCACCGCGGTCCGCGCCGATGCGTGGCATCACCGCAGCGATGCGATCACCTCCGCGGCGGCGTTCGTCGGCATCAGCATCGCCCTCTTCGGCGGGCCGGGGTGGGAATCGGCCGATGACTGGGCCGCCCTCCTTGCGGCCGGGGTCATCGTGGCCAATGCGGTGCGCCTGCTCCGGCCCGCCATCGGCGACCTCATGGACCGGAGCCCCGGGCCGGAGCTGCTGGAGCGCATCGGGACCGCCGCCCGCACCACCGACGGGGTGCGGCACATCGAGAAGCTCAAGGTGCGGAAGATGGGACTGCACTACCACGTGGACCTGCACGTCCAGGCCGATCCCCGGCTCTCCCTCCATGACGCCCACATCCTCAGCGGCTGCGTGAAGACCGCCATCCGGCGGAGCGTCCCCGAGGTGGATGGGGTCCTGATTCACATGGAGCCGCACGAGGTGTAACATTCTGTTCCAGCCCGCTCGTTCTGGGCGAGGCGCAGGCGCCGCAGCA
Source organism: uncultured Gemmatimonadaceae bacterium (assembly GCA_964647615.1). GTDB lineage: Bacteria > Gemmatimonadota > Gemmatimonadetes > Gemmatimonadales > GWC2-71-9 > JADJOM01. The sequence goes on from CAZYIV010000037.1 coordinate 20,625, forward strand.
GTTTGGGAAGTGAATGTCTGACATGAACTTGGGACGGACTGACCCGGGGCACCCGAGTTGCTCATGGGAGGGGGTGGATTTCACTCCAACCCCACTCGGGAGCATGACCATGCGGTACCCCTCCGTTGTTCGGTTCACGGGAGCGCTGCTCACGGCCGTCACCCTCGCGGCCTGCAGTGGCGACGGCGCCGGTCCGACCACCGGTGCGCAGGTGACCTTCAACCTCGCGTCGGGCTCCGGCCTGGCGGCGGTGCGCGGGCTGCTCAGCGACACGCTGACGGACGCGAACCACACCCTGGTGCTCGACACCGTGCAGCTGGTGCTGCGCGACATCCGCTTCAAGCGGGTCGAGGAATCGGCGTGCGATGGTGACGACGACAGCACGGAGAGCGGCGGGCTGCGGCTCGCCGCGTCGCGGCACGATAGCCTGCACCACGGCGACGGGAGCGGGCATGATGGCCAGGCCGATGGCTGCGAGGCCTTCAACGCCGGCCCCTTCCTGCTCGACGTGCCGCTCGACAGCGCGGTGAGCAAGGCGTTCGCGGTGGCCGTGGATACCGGCACCTACGACCAGGTGCGGATCAAGATCCACAAGGCGCGCTCGGACAGCGCCGATGCCAAGGACGCGCAGTTCCTGGCGGCGCACCCCGGCTTCGACAAGGTCAGCGTGCGGGTGGTGGGGACCTTCGACGGCACCCCGTTCGAGTTCCTCACCGACCTGAACGCCGAGGAGCGGATGGACCTGGTGCCGCCGCTGGTGGTGGCCGACTCGATGAGCAATGTGAACGTCACCCTCCGGGTGGACCTGAGCGGCTGGTTCGTGGACGGGAGTGGCGGGCTGGTGGACCCGGCGACGGCCAACAAGGGCGGCGCCAACGATCACCTGGTGCAGGACAACATCCGGGATTCCTTCCACGCCTTCCGGGATGACGACCGGGACGGGGTGGACGGCCCCGGCGACGACTGACAGGCGGGCGCGCCGGCGGTCCTCCGCGAGGGGGGCCGCCGGCCGCGACCGCAGGAGAGAGCGCCGCTGCCGACGACAACGTGGACCATCGCCACCGTGCGCCTCTCCGACAGTTTCCGGACGACCCTCGCCGACCTCGCGGGTGACCTCGGCGCGGCGCTGGTGGACTGGACCCCCGGCAACGGGGACGCGGTACCCGCCGGCAGCAGCTGCCTCCTGCTGCTCGCCGGCGGCGCCGAGAGCCAGGCGGCGGACCTGCTGGCGGGCATGCCGCCGGCGCTGCCGCGGTACGTGGTGGGTGCCACGCCGGACCACCGGCTGGCCGCCGCGATGTTCCAGCGCGGCGCGCGCGACTACTTCGCGCTGCCCGACGACCTCGGCCTGCTGCGCCGGACCCTGGAGCGGGAGCGCGGCGCCGCCACCGGCAAGGCCGACGCGGCGCAGTTCGCCGCCGGCGAGCGGCGGCTCTCGGGCTTCGACGCGATCGTGGGGCGGAGCGCGAGCCTGCAGCGGACGATGGACCAGGCCCGCCGGGTGGCGCAGCACCGTGACGTCACGGTGCTGATCGGGGGCGAGACCGGCACCGGCAAGGAGCTGCTGGCACGGGCACTGCACTACGACAGCCCGCGGGCCCAGGCGCCGTTCGTCGAGATCAACTGCGCCGCGATCCCGGCGAACCTGCTCGAGAGCGAGCTGTTCGGGCACGAGAAGGGCGCCTTCACCGGCGCGGTGGGCGCCAAGGCGGGGCTGCTGGAGCTGGCGCACGGCGGGACGGTCTTCCTGGACGAGGTGGGCAGCCTCCCGCTCGACCTGCAGCCCAAGCTGCTGCGGGCGCTGGAGAGCCGGGAGATCCGCCGGGTGGGCGGGCAGACGACCCGCAAGGTGGATGTGCGGGTGATCGGCGCCACCCACATCGACCTGGCCCAGGCGGTGACACGCGGCGAGTTCCGGGAGGACCTGTTCTACCGGCTCAACGTCGTGGCGCTGGTCCTGCCGCCGCTCCGCGACCGGGGCGAGGACATCGAAGTGCTGGCGGAGGCGTTCGTGACCCGGCTGGCGGCGCAGTACGGCCTGGCGGTGCCACCCCTGGACCCGGGGGTGCGGGCGGCGCTCCGGGCCCACGCCTGGCCCGGCAACGTGCGGGAGCTGCGCAACGCGATCGAGCGGGCGCTGGTGCTCTCCGCCCCGGGCACGCTGGACCTGATGGAGCTGTCCACCCAGCGCCCGGTGGACGCCCCGCGCGAGGGGGCCCTGCCCTTCCCGGCGACGTTGCGGCAGATCACCAGCGCGGCGGCCGCGGCGATGCTGGAGCTGGTGGGTGGCAACAAGAGCGAGGCGGCACGCCGGCTGGGAATCTCCCGGCCCCGGCTGCAGCGCATCCTCGACGGGCAGGGCGACGACGACACCTGACGCAGGGCGGCGACGCCTTGCAGGAGACGCACCACATGCGGCACCGCATCCCGATTCTCGCGCTGGCCACCCTGGTGGCCGCCGCCACCGCCTGCTCGGACTCGACCGGCGGGGGCGGGGGGTCCCGCCCGCCCGGGCAACTGCAGGTCATCCGCCTCGCCCCCACCGCGCCGACGCTCTGCGCCGACAGCGTCGGCAGCTGGGTCCACCGGGACCCGGCGGGCCAGGACACGGAACTCGCGCTGGTCTTCCCCGAGAGCGGTGTCGGCTGCGGCGGGAGCACCGAGGACTTCCTCCGGCTCAAGATCGCCAAGGATGCGATCCGCAACCGGCCCGACGGCAGCACCATCCCGGTGGGCGACTCGATCTTCGTCTCGGTGGTCTGGGTGGGGAACGACTCGATCCTGTTCCGGCTGGAGCCGTCGGGCCTGACCTTCGACCCGGCGAACCCGGCCGACCTCAAGATCGAGTACGGCGAGGCCGGGGACGACCTCAATGAGGACGGCCAGGTCAACAGCGCAGACACGACCGTCGAGAACCACCTCGACATCTGGCGCCAGGAGCAGCCCGGCGATGACTTCGTCCGCGTCGGCACCGGCAAGTTCGAGGACGCCAACGAGATCGAGGCCAAGCTCAACGGATTCAGCCGCTATGCCATCGCCTACTGACCGTCACCCGGCCCGCCGGGCCTGACTCGGCTGCCGCCACATGACCGACCTCCTTCCGCCCACCGGTGACCCCGCCCGCGAGCTGCGCCAGCTCGTGGAGGCGGGGCGCTTCCGCGACGCGCTCGATGTGCACGCGCGGCTGGGGGAGCATGAGGCACGGGTGCCGGAGGCGGAGCTGCTCGCCGCCACCGCCGCCACCCGCCTCGGCGAGCTGGGCCGCGGCGTCACCCTGGCCGAGGCGGCGCTGGAGCGGTTCCGGCACCGGGCGGATACCGACGGCCGCATGCGGACGATGAACCTGCTCGGCGCGATTGCCTTCGAGCACGGCCGCATGGAGGAGGCGGAGCGCTGTTTCGGGGACGCGCTGGAGCTGGCACGGGTAGTGGAGGACGCGCGGATGTTCGCGCACGCCTCCAACAACCTCGCGTCGGTGGCCCACCTCCGGAACCGCCCCGACCTGGCGCTCAGCCTCTACCGCAACGCACTGCTCGGCTACCAGCGCATCGGCGACCGCCGCGGCACCGCGCAGACCTACCACAACCTCGGGCTGACCTTCCGGCAGCGGCAGGACTGGCGCGATGCCGAGGACGCCGCCCACCAGGCGGTGCGCCACGCGGAGGAGGTGGCCGAGCCCTCGCTGCTGGCGCTGGCCGTGATGGGCCGGGCCGAGATCCACCTCGATCGCGGCGACCTGGGCCTGGCGCGGCCGGAGCTGGCCCGGGCGGAGCGGCTCTGCGCCGAGGGGCACGATCAAGTGGGCCTGGGCGAGGCGGGGCGGCTGCGGGCGGTGCTGGCGCTCAAGGAAGGTCGGCCCACCGAGGCGCTGAGCGAGGCGCTCGCCGTCGCCGCGGGCGCGGAGCGGCTTGGCGTGCTGCAGCAGCAGGCGGAATGCCTCGCGGTGGCCGCCGCGGCGGCCCAGCGCCTCGGCCACGAGAGCGATGCGGAGCGCTACCGGACCCAGGCCCGGGGCATCTTCGAGCGGCTCGGCGCCGAACGGCTGCAGGAGGACCTGGACCGGCTGATGCACTAGCGGCCCCGGGTGCCGGAACGGCAACGGCCCATCGCGGGATGCCGCGATGGGCCGTTGCCGTGTTCCCGGCTGGGGTCAGGCGGTGACGTGCGCCGCCGCCCAGGCGGGCTGCTGCTTGTCGCTCTCGATCAGGTTCGCCACGCTGACGATCACGTGCTCCCCATCCTTCCGGATGGCGAAGCGATCCATGTTGCGGGTGGCGCGGCCGCTGATGAAGGTGCCGTCCGGCTGGTACTTCGACTTGTGCTTGGGGCACTGGAACCGGCCGTCGCTCGCCAGCCACTTGAGCGCGGTGTTCTGGTGCGGGCAGGAGAGGTTGAAGGCGTAGATCGCGCCCTGCCACCGGACCAGGATCACCTCGTTCTGGTCGTCGATGGTGGCGCCGTCGGCGGCGGGGATCGGATAGGTGATCTCGTCGCCCCGGCGCCCGAGCGCGCGGCCCAGCACCAGCGGCAGCGCCGCGACCTCGCGCGGACCGGCGGCGAGGCCGGTCATGATGAGGGTCACCGCCGCGGTGACCCGGGCTAGGAACTCGCGGCGGTCAGGCGCGCCGCAACCGTCGGTGCAGTCGGACACGGGGCCTCAGCTCACGTTGGGGAGGATCGAGCCGACCAGCACCACCGCGAACCAGAGCACCAGGCTCACCACCGACGCCGTCCGCAGCCGGCGCCAGCCGCGGGCGTCGGCCGGGTCGCCGAGTTCCAGCCGGCGCTCGGTGCGGACCATCTGCCAGCCGTTGGCGAGCAGCAGCCCCACCAGCCCCATCTTGAGCCAGAACACCTTCATCACCACCAGCGACTCGAGGTCGGCGGCGAACATGAGCAGCCCGCTGATGGCGGTCACCGCCAGCGCCCCGACCACGATCGGGTGCACGGTGGCGAGGTCGGCCAGGGAGCGGGTGCGCGCCTCCGTCTCCTGCCCGGCGCGGAGGGTGGCGCGGTCGGCGCTGAGCGCCAGGCCGCCGGCGGTCATCATGCCGCCGAAGTGCCCGAAGGTCACCGCGCTCTGCGCCACGGTGCTGTTGTTGTAGAAGTTCGCCCAGGGCGCGACCAGCTGGGCCACCTGCTGAATGACGGTCATCGGTCTCAATCCTTCCAGAGGAGCATCATGACATAGCTGCCCAGCGCCACGCCCATCGAGGCGATGGCCAGGTCACGGTGGGTCGAGGCATTGCTGCTGCTGCTGCCACCGCCGGGGCCGCCCTCGTGGTCCGGCGCGGTCATCCCGACCGCCACGAACCCGGCGTCGGCGGCGATCATGCTGAGGCCGTGCACCCAGCGCCGGGTGCGGCCGTGGGGATCCTTCCGGCTGTCATAGAGGTTCCAGACCCCGGTCACGGTGTTGACCGCGAACAGCCCGGCGATGCCCACGGCCAGCGGGCCGTGCAGGTCCCGGGCCCAGCTGGCGGCGCCATCATGCCCCTTGTTGATCAGCTCCCGGCCGGCGAAGTACTGCGCGACGAAGAGCGGCACCGTGAGGTAGCTCGCAACCTGGTGGATCTTGAGCCGGGTGTAGTAGGCATCGCTGTAATGGATGGCCCGCGGCCGCCGGGTGGTGTCGGCCCCCGCGAGCGGATCGGTCTCGGCAACGAGGACCGGGACCGTCACGACCGGCGGCGCGTGCAGGAAGGACAAGTTGTCCAGCGTGGGGGCGTAGCTCGGCGTCACGCTGTCCACCGCCACCCACTGGGTGTCGGGCGGCGAAGCGATGAGGGTTGCGGCGAGCAACAGGGCGTGCATGGGCGGCCGGGCTCCAGGCTGGGGACGCCGAATCCTAGGCGGTTCTGATGAACGCGCCGTGAACATCGTCGCGGCGCGATCATCACCAAGTGCAAGACGCGCGCCCACCCTCGCGGATGCACGCGCGTCGTGTTGTCGGATCGTTAGGTGCCGACGTCGCCCGGCAGCTGCATCACGGCGTGGCAGGCTGGTGTATCGTGTTCCACGTCGGGCGGCGGGCGCCACCCGGCGTTCATGCTGCGTTCACCTTCGCGGGTCAGCCGGCGGACTCGATCACCACCGCGGTGCCGTAGCAGAGCACCTCGGTGACTCCCGGCATCAGCTCGCCCGCGTCGTACCGCACCCCCATCACGGCATTGGCCCCGAGCTCCTCCGCGTGCGCCAGGAGGATGTGGAAGGCCTCCTCCCGGGCGGCCTCGCACAGGCGGGTAAACATCGTGATGTTGCCGCCGAACACCGTCTGGAGCTTGGCGCCCACGGTGCCGAAGACCGAGCGTGACCGGACCGTGATGCCGCGGACCACGCCCAGGGTCTCGACCACCCGGTAGCCGTCAATGCTGAACGCAGTGGTTGTGAAGCGTGCATCAATCGCCATGGGAGGATTCCGAGTGAAGGAGTGGAGTTGCCGGGCGGGGAGGCGCCGCCCGATCGCCCGGATCAGGCCGGAACGGAAGGGGCGTCCCGCCGCGCGCGGAGGACCCGGCGGTAGATGTAGATGTTCAGCCCCAGTACCAGCGCACCGATCGCGAGTTCCGCCGCCCGCGGGAGCGCCGCCGGGTGCAGCCAGGCGGGGAGGTAGCGCTCCACCAGGTTCAGGGTGTACCCGGAGGCGGCACCGCGGGCGCGCAGCCAGGTCTCCAGCGCGCCGAACGGCCACAGCCACCCGGTGAGGGTCAGCGCCACGCCCAGCAGGGCCGAGGGCAGGTGCACCCACATCACCCAGCGCCAGCGCAGCACCAGCAGCCCGCCGACGGCCACGAACTTGAGGAACGTCACGTGGACGAAGAGCAGCAGGTCCGCCAGCAGGCCGTACGCCACGCGAGGAATCTCCGGGAGCCACCGCGCGCCGGACCCGGGGCGGGGGCCCCGCCGGCGGCGCGTCCAGCCCGAATCTACACCGGCCCGGCCGCCGCTTGACGCTTCCCTGAGCTAGCTATATATAGCTAGCAGGGGGAACGACCATGGCGCGCCAGCGCAACGACATCCTGCAGGGCACCCTGGCCCTTCTCGTGCTCCGCACCCTCGCGGTGCACGGCCGGGCCCATGGCTACGCCATCACCGAGCACATCCACCGCGTCTCCGCCGACCAGCTGCGGGTCGAGGAAGGTTCGCTCTACCCGGCGCTGCACCGGATGGAGCAGGACGGCTGGGTGAAGGCCGAGTGGGGCACCACCGAGAAGAACCGGCAGGCGCGCTTTTATGTCCTGACGGCCGCCGGCCGGAAGCAGCTGGCGCTGGAGCAGGAGAGCTGGGGCCGGTTGACCGATGGCGTGAACCGCGTGCTGCGCTTCGCCTGAGGCGCGGGGGGGGACCGATGGGCTGGTGGCGGCGGCTGCGCAACATGCTTCACCCGGGGCGCCACGGGCGCGACCTGGACCGGGAGCTTGCCTTTCACCTCGACGAGACCGCCGACCGGCTGGTCGCCGAAGGCATGACGCCCGACGACGCGGCGCGCGAGGCGCGGCGGCGCTTCGGGCACCGGCCGCTGGTGCGGGAACGCACCCGGGACGCCGGGATCGTCACCTGGCTGGAGTCACTGCTGGGCGATGTGCGCTACGCGCTCCGCACCTTGGCCCGCACGCCCACCTTCACCGCGATCGCCATCCTCAGCCTGGCGCTCGGTATCGGCGCCAACATTGCCATTTTCAGCCTGGTGGATGCGGTGCTGCTGCGCACCCTGCCGGTGGCCGAGCCGGAGCGGCTGGTCGCGCTGAACATGGGCCAGGGAACCGGCGACGTCTTCACCAACCCCCTGTGGGAGGCGATCCGCGACCGGCAACAGGCCTTCGACGGGGTGTTCGCCTTCGGGGCAGACCAGTTCAACCTCGCGCCGAGCGGCGAGGCCCGGATCGTCGAGGGGGAGTACGTCAGCGGCGGGTTCTTCCCGACGCTGGGCGTGCGGCCGCTGCTGGGCCGGCTGCTCGGGCCGGCGGACGATCAGCGGGGCTGCCCCGGCGTGGCGGTGGTGAGCCGCGGCTTCTGGCAGGCGGTGCTGGGCGGCCGCGCGGATGTGGCGGGGGAGACGCTCACCCTCAACCGCCAGCCGTTCACCATCGTGGGCGTGGCGCCGGGTGAGTTCACCGGGGTGGAGGTGGGCCGGGCCCCGCAGGTGTACGTGCCGATCTGCACGGAGCCGCTGCTGGATGGCGCGCCGGGCTACCTCGACGAGCGCAGCACCTGGTGGCTGCAGCTCATCGGCCGGCTGCCCGCTGGGGTGACGGCCGCGCAGGCCGATGCGCAACTCCAGGCGATTGCCCCCGACGTCTTCCTCTCCACCCTGCCGACCGGCTGGGGAGAGGAGTCGCTCAACAACTACCGCAAGCGGACCCTGGCGACCTCCCCGGCGGCGCGGGGCTTCTCGGAGATCCGGGCCCGCTACGAGACCGCCCTGACCATCCTGATGGCGGTGGTGGCCACCGTGCTGCTGATCGCCTGCGCCAACGTGGCCAACCTGCTGCTGGCGCGGGCGGCGGCGCGGGAGCGGGAGCTATCGCTCCGGCTGGCGATCGGTGCGAGCCGCGGCCGGCTGATCCGCCAGGTGCTCACCGAGAGCCTGCTGCTGGCGGGTGCGGGCGCGCTGCTGGGGCTGGCGCTCGCGTACTGGGGCCGGGGGCTGCTGCTCGGCCTGCTGGCGGATGCCCGCACCACCGTGGTGCTGGACCTGCCGCTCGATGGACGGCTGCTGCTGTTCACCCTCGGGGTCGCGGTGCTCACCGGCCTGCTGTTCGGGCTGGGGCCCGCGTGGCGCTCGGTGCGGCAGGACCCGCAGCAGGCGCTCAAGGTGGCCGGCCCCACGGGCACCAGCGCGCCGGCGGTGCTCCGCGCCAGCCGGGGGCTGGTGGTGCTCCAGGTGGCGCTGTCGCTGGTCCTGGTGAGCACGGCCGGCCTGCTGCTCGGCACCTTCCGCAGCCTCGCGACACTCGATCCGGGCTTCGACCCCGCGGGCGTGGTGCTCGCCCGGCTCAACTTCGGGCCGCTGGGCCTGAGCGACGCGCACCGCGCGGCGGCGAGCACCGAGCTGCTCGCGCGGCTGCGCGCCCTGCCGGGCGTGGTATCGGCCAGCGCGTCGGTGCTCACGCCGGTGAGCGGAGCGGGGTGGAACAGTTTCGTGATGACGGAGGGCTACACCCCCGCCAGCCAGGAAGACAACCTGGTCTGGTTCAACGGCGTCGCAGACGGCTATTTCGCGACGATGGGGACGCCGCTGCTGGCGGGGCGGGACTTCACCACGGCCGATGGGCCCGGTGGGCCGCAGGTGGCGCTGGTCAACCAGGCGCTGGCCCGGAAGCTCTTCGGCGGGGCCAACCCGCTGGGGCGGCGGATCACCGTCCAGGGCGGGCGCGGGCAGGGACCGCCGATCGAGGTCGTGGGCGTGGTCGGCAACGCCAAGTACCGCTCGCTGCGGGACGATGACCCGCCCACGGCCTACATCCCCTGGACCCAGGCCGATCACATCGGCGGGCTCAACTTCGAGGTTCGGAGCCGGGAGGGCGCCGGCCGGGTGGCGTCGCAGGTCGCGGCCGAGGCGGTGGCGGTGCTGCCGGGTGCCTCGGTGGTGATGAGCACGCTGTCCGGACAGCTCTCGACTTCCCTCGCGCGGGAGCGGCTGCTGGCGGCGCTCTCCGGGTTCTTCGGCGGGCTGGCGCTGCTGCTGGCGCTGATCGGCCTGTACGGCACCATGGCCTACAACGTCACCCGCCGCCGGAAGGAGATCGGGATCCGGGTGGCGCTGGGCGCGAGCCGGGCACGGCTGGCGCGGATGATCCTCGGCGACGCGCTGCGGCTGGTAGCGTTCGGGCTGGTGCTCGGCGGCATGGCGACGGTCGCGGCCACGCGCCTGGTGGGCGCCTTCCTGTACGCGCGCACGCCGCTCGACCCCGTCACCCTGGGGTTCGCGGTGCTGACGGTGGTGCTGGTGGGCGTGGCGGCGGGCGCCGTCCCGGCGCTGCGTGCCACCCGGCAGGATCCGCAGGCGGTCCTGCGCGAAGAATGACGCCGGCGGCCTCACGGCCGCCGGCGTCTCGGTTCCCTTCAGGTCCCGCCCTACTCCTCGTCCTTGTCGTCCTTCTTGTGCTCGGAGGCCACTTTCGCGGTCACGTCGGGGGGCGCCTCGGCGTAGCCGTGGAAGTCCTCGTGGAATGTGCCGCGCCCGTGGGTGATGGAATGCAGCGTCGTGGCGTAGCGGTACATCTCCGCCTCCGGCACGATCGCCCGGATCACGGTCAGCCGGCCGTCGGGGTCGGTCCCGAGGATCTGGCCCCGGCGTGACGAGAGGTCGCCCATCACGTCGCCGAGGTATTCGCCCGGCACCCGCACCGTGACATCGTGCAGCGGCTCCAGCAGCACCGGGCGGGCCTTGGGCGCCACGGTCCGGAAGGCGAGGATGCCGGCCATCTTGAAGGACATCTCGTTGCTGTCCACGTCGTGGTAGCTGCCGTCGAAGCACTCCGCCTGGAAGTCCACCAGCGGGAACCCCGCGATCACCCCGCGCGCCGCCGCCTCCTGCACCCCGCGATCCACCGCCGGGATGTACTTGTTGGGAATCACGCCGCCCACGATGTTGTCCACGAACTCGTACCCGGCCCCGCGGGTGCGCGGGGCGAGCCGGATCCAGCAGTCGCCGTACTGGCCGCGGCCGCCGCTCTGCTTCTTGTGCTTGCCCTGGCCCTCCGCCTTGCCCCTGAGCGTCTCGCGGTAGGCCACCCGGGGCCGCACCAGCTCGGCGTGGACGCCGAACTTCTTCTCCAGCCGGCCGAGGATGATCTCGAAGTGGCGCTCGCCCATGCCGTGGATGAGCGTCTGGTGCAGCTCCGAGCTGTACTCGAAGTGGAAGGTCGGGTCTTCCTCGTGCAGCTTGTG
>CAZYIV010000038.1:0-31497 GCA_964647615.1 uncultured Gemmatimonadaceae bacterium
CCGACGTCCGGCCCGAGGTGAAGGAGCAGATCGAGAGCGTCGGCGCCAAGTACGTGGGCATCGAGCTGTCCCAGAGCGCTGCCGCCGGCGGCGGCTACGCCAAGGAACTGTCCGCCGAGGACCAGGCCCGCCAGCGCCAGCTGCTGGTGGACCAGTGCGCCCAGTCGGACGTGGTGATCACCACCGCCCTGATCGGCGGGGTGTTCGCGCCGAAGCTGCTCACGGCGGAGACGGTCCGTTCCATGAAGCCGGGATCGGTCATCGTGGACCTCGGCGCCGACGGCGGCGGCAACTGCGAGCTCTCGAAGCCCGGGACCACGGTGCACGAGGGCGGGGTCACGATCCTGGCCCCGACCAACGTCCCCGCCACCATGCCGAACCACGCCAGCCTGCTGTTCTCCCGGAACCTCACCTCGTTCGTGCAGACGTTCACCAAGGACAAGGCCTTCGTGCTCGACTTCAACGACGACATCCAGCAGGGCGCCGTCCTCACCCACGGCGGTGAGATCCGGCACGCCCGCACCCGCGAGGCTCTCGCGAAGGCGGGCGCATGAGCCACCTCCTCGCCACCCTGCAGGTGCCCGCGGAGCCGGCCGGCGGCGGGCATGCGCCCCCGGAGGTGGACTTCTGGGGACTGCTGTTCGTCTTCGTGCTGGCGTCGTTCATCGGGCTCGGCGTCATCCGGCGGGTCTCCCGCCTGCTGCACACGCCGCTCATGTCGCTCACCAACGCCATCTCCGCGATCGCGGTCGTGGGGTCCATCGTCGTCACCGGCGCCGACTACCCGCCGCTGATCCGGGCGCTGGGCGGCGTGGCGCTGTTCGCCTCGATGACCAACATCGTCAGCGGGTTCCTGATCACGGACCGCATGCTGAAGATGTTCAAGGAGGAGAAGAAGGGCGGCGCCGGGGGTCACGCATGACCGACCACGCCATCGCCCAGGCGGCCTACATCATCGCGACCGGGCTGTTCATCTTCTCGCTGCACTGGATGAACACCCCCGCCACCGCGCGGAAGGGCGTCTACGCCGGCGTCGCCGGCATGACGATCGCCATCGTCGTGACCTGGATCCAGCCCGGCATCGTGCACCATGGCTGGATCATCGTCGCGCTGATCGTGGGGGTCGCGGTCGGCGTGCCGCTGGCCAACGTGCCGCTTACCGCGGTGCCCCAGCGGACCGCGCTCTCCCACGCCTTCGGCGGCCTCGCGGCCGGCCTGGTGGGCAGCGCCAAGTACTACCTGTGGCTGTCCGAGGGGCCCGAGAACCTGACCGCGTTCCGCATGGTGGCGATCATCCTCGAGATCATCCTCGGCTTCCTGACGTTCACCGGCAGCCTCATGGCCGCGGGCAAGCTGCAGGAGGTCAAGTGGATCCCGCAGCGGCCGGTGACCTACCCGGGCCAGAACTTCATCAACGGCCTGCTGCTGCTCGCCGCCATCGGCATCGGCGGGGCGCTGACGCTCCATCCCACCGCGCCCTGGGCCCCGACGCTCTTCCCCGTGATCATCGCGCTGGCGCTGCTGTTCGGCGTGCTGCTGATCATCCCCATCGGCGGCGCCGACATGCCGACGGTGATCGCGATCCTCAACTCCTACGCCGGCCTGTCCGCCGTGGCCATGGGCTTCGTGCTGGACAACAAGCTCCTGATCACCGCCGGCGCGCTCGACGGCTCCAGCGGCCTGATCCTCGCCATCATCATGTGCAAGGCGATGAACCGGTCGTTCACCAACGTGCTGTTCGGGGCCTTCGGCCAGGTGCAGGCGGCGAAGGCGGGCGGGGAGCAGAAGGAGTACAAGGCGGAGAACGCCGAGGGGGCGGCCCAGATCCTGGAGCAGGCCAGCCTGGTGGTGATCGTCCCCGGGTACGGGATGGCGGTGGCGCAGGCGCAGCACAAGGTCCGCGAGCTGTACGACCAGCTCAAGAAGCGCGGCATCACGGTGAAGTTCGCCATCCACCCGGTGGCCGGCCGCATGCCGGGCCACATGAACGTGCTGCTGGCCGAGGCGGACATCCCCTACACCGACCTGGTGGAGATGGACGAGATCAACGCCGACATGCCCCAGTGCGACGTCTGCCTGGTGGTCGGGGCGAACGACGTGGTGAACCCCGCCGCGCGGAGCGACACCACCAGCCCCATCTACGGCATGCCGATCATCGATGCCGACAAGGCCCGCACCATCTTCGCGATCAAGCGGAGCAAGAACCCGGGCTTCGCCGGCATCGACAACGAGCTGTACTTCTCCGACCGCACCTGGATGCTCTTCGGCGACGCCAAGGCGGTCATCGGGGAACTGGTCAAGGCGCTGGCCGGCGAGGGGATGCACTAGCAGACCACCGTACCCGCAAGACAACGGCCCCCGGGAACATCGTTCCCGGGGGCCGTCTGCACCTGCCCTGGTGCCGCGGGCGGCTTAGCGCCCCGGGGGCCGCCGCGGCATCCCCGCCGGCATCTTCATCTCCTGGTACCCGCTCGGCACCTCGAACAGGGCCCCGTCGAGCGACTTCGGCGCGATGTCGGAGACCTGCATGATCAGCTCGTTCTTGCCGCCCTCCACGGAGCTGACGCGGAGCGGGAAGAAGCCGTCCTTGTAGAGCTTCGCGATCTCGGGATTGTTCAGCGCGGCGCTCGCGCCGCCCATCGGGTCCCGTCCCCGGCCCATCCCGCCCGAGCCCAGCAGCAGGAATCCCATTCCCTTGGCCGCGCACATCTCGATCTTGTCCGGCTGGCCGGCGTCTTCCGCCATCCGGTACACCGTGCAGGTGTGCCCGGCGATCGTCTCGGTCTTGCCGGTGTCGGTGAACTTGGGGGTCTTCTTCGGCTGCTCGGCCTGGGCCTGCTCCATCATCCGCGACATGTCCATCGTCATGTACATCTTCTGCTCCGGCATGACCATCGTCATGCCCTTGTGCTCGGCGTCCATGAGCATGATCATCTGCCGCCCCTCGCGGCCCATCTCGGTGCGGACCTTGCCGCCCTTGTAGTACTGGACCATCTGGGAGTTCCCGTCGCGCAGCTGCCAGGTCACGACACCCTCGAAGTTCTGCGCCGACAGGCCGCCGGCCAGCAGGGGAAGGAGGGCGGCGCCGGCGAGGGCGCGGGGGATGCGGGTCGCCATGGGGTGCCTCAGCGTTGGGGTGCGGAATGCCCGGCCGGTCCGGGCCAGCGGCGATCCTCGATCGCCGCGTGCTGCTCGATGATGTCCTGCGCCTTGCGGTAGTTGTCCAGGAACTCCTGCTCCCAGGCCCGGGGCATGTTGGCCCGGAGCCAGGGCGGCGTGAGGATCTCCTTGTCTTCGCCGGGGTGCACGGCGTCCACGTGGCCCAGGAAGTGGGTGGCGTAGCCGGCGTCCATGGTGTTGATCACCCGGCACTCGAAACAGGCCACCCGGTCCTCCAGCACGGGCACGCCCAGCTGCCCCCGGCGGTAGGGGATGTCCGTCAGCTTGGGCCCGTCGCGCAGGCTCCGGAAGCCGAGCCGGTACACCAGGTCCAGCTGGCCGCGGTGCAGCAGGTGGATCCCGAACACCCCGCTGTTCCAGACCAGGTCGTGGCTGGCGTGCCACTTGTGGATGTACACCGAGAGCCGGGGCACCGCGGGGGCGATGGAGGCCCGGACCGCGCTGTCGGCGATCATCCCGTTGTCCGTGCCCTGCCAGGACGAGGTGATCGCGATGGTGGGGGAGGCGAACTGCCGCAGCAGTTCGTAGGCGGCGTCGGTCTTCATGGCGGTGAAGAGTAATCGACCCCCTGTGCAACGGGGCACCGGCCCGCCGTCCCCCCGCGACACCAAACGGGCTCCCCGGGCATCATGGGGAGTGCGGCCGGAACCCTGAGGGCCACGCGGGGTGAGAGCAGGTGGAAACCGCGTGGAAAACCGGCTGGGGGAAATCTTCGGGTGCTGTCGCGCTAAGTTGTTGCCACATAATCGTTTGTCGTGATGTTTGGTTTTCCACGTTCATCTTCTTATATTGTGCGGTCCTCCGTCGTACCCTCACGACGGATGTCCCATGCCCAAGGAGGGGCGCCGAGTGACCATGCAGCCTCGCCGGAAGCGGCGCACGGTACGGCCGGCCCAGATCGCGAAGGCGGTTGATGAGGGCCGGGAAAGCCTGGACCTGTACCTCGACGAGATCAGCAAGGTGCCGCTGCTCTCGCGCGATGAAGAGATGGAGCTGGCCCGGAAGGCGTTCCGGGGCAACGTGGCGGCGCAGGAACGGCTGGCCCGCCACAACGTCCGGTTCGTGGTGTCCGTTGCCAAGAAGTTCCAGAACCGCGGGGTGCCGCTCGTCGACCTGATCGGCGAGGGGAACCTCGGGCTCATGACCGCGGCCCGGAAGTTCGATCCGGATCGTGGCGTCAAGTTCATCTCCTACGCCGTCTGGTGGATTCGTCAGGCGGTGCAGGCGGCCATCGCCCGCCACGGGCGGCCGGTCCGGGTGCCGCTCAACCGCACCGCGGACCTGTCGCGCCTGGGCCGGACCACCACGCTCCTCAAGGACAAGCTCGGCCGCATGCCGACGACCGAGGAGCTGGCCCGGGCGACCGGCCTCACGGTGGAGGCCGTCCGCAGCCTGGGGGCCCTGAACACCGAGGCCGTCCGGCTCGACCACCCGACGCGGGACGGCGACAACAGCGAGCGGATCGAGCGCTTCTCGGCCCTGGACCAGGAAGGGACCGACGCGCCGGCCATCGCCAACAGCCAGACGGCGGACATCGAGGCGGCGCTCGCCACCCTGCCGCCGCGCGATGCGAAGGTGCTCCGGCTCTACTTCGGGCTGGAGGACGGCAACAGCCGCACCCTCGAGGAGATCGGCCGGATGATGGGCGTCACCCGGGAGCGCATCCGTCAGCTGCGCGACCGCGCCCTCACCCGCCTCCGGGAAGGCGAGCAGGGCCAGAAGCTCAAGGACCTGGTTGCCTGACGGGCGCCCGCTAGCCGCCCGCTGAACGGCCCCCGGAGTTCGCTCCGGGGGCCGTTTCCCTTACCGCCCCTTCAGGGCGTACGACCGCAGCACCCGCATGTAGTTCGCCCGCTCCAGCGCCGCCGGCTCGGCGCAGGCGCGGTGGCTCATGCTCCCCTGCATCTGCTCGATGGACTCGTACTCGTGGCTCGCCATCCACTCCTGCACCCCGTCGAGCAGGGTGCGGACGTGGTCGGGGCCATGGCGCAGCACCGCGCTCGCCACCATCGCGACCCGGGCGCCGGCCATCATGCTCTTCAGCACGTCGCTCGCCGTGTGCACCCCGCCGGTCACCGCGATGTCGGCACTGGTGTGCCCGAACAGGATCGCCGCCCACCGCAGCCGGAGCCGGAGGGTCCAGCCGCTGCTCAGGTTGAGCGAGGGCACCACCTCCAGCCGCTCCAGGTCGAAGTCCGGCTGGTAGAACCGGTTGAACAGCACCACCCCGCGCACGCCCATCTCGCCCAGCCGCCGCGCGACATAGGCGGGCGCGCTCAGGAACGGGGTCAGCTTCACCGCCACCGGAATCTTCACGCTCCCGACCACCTCCTGCACCAGGTCGAAATACATCTGCTCCACCTGCGCTCCGCTCTGGCCCGGATCGGTGGGGACATGGTACACGTTGAGCTCCACCGCGTCCGCGCCGGCCTCCTCCATCTTCCGGGCATAGCGGGTCCAGCCGCCGGTCGAGACCCCGTTGAGGCTCGCGATGACCGGGATCTTCACCTCCTTCTTCGCCTCCTCCAGCCGGGTCAGGTACCCGGTGGGCCCCATGTTGTACACCCACATGTCGGGGAAGTAGCTCGTGGCCTCGGCGTAGCTCTCCGCGCCGTGCGAGAGGTACTGATCCAGGTCGTGGCTCTCGATGCTGATCTGCTCCTCGAACAGCGAGGGCAGCACCACCGCGCTCACCCCGGCATCCTCGAGCCGGCGGAGGTCGTCCGGCTTCTCGGTGAGCGGCGAGGACGACGCCACGATCGGGTTGGGCAGCGTGAACCCCAGGTACCGCGTGCGCAGGTCAGTCATGGGTCGCCTCCGGGGGCGGCGCCGCACCCCAGTCGGCGGGCGCCTTGGCGAGGTACTCGTAGCGGTGCCAGCGGGCCAGCAGGTCCTGCTCCGCCTGCAGCAGCAGCGCCGCCGCCTCGTCGGGATGGCTGTGGGCCAGCATGGTGTAGCGGGTCTCGTTGTAGGCGTACTTGCGGAGCGGGAGGCTCGGCGCCTTCGAGTCCAGCTGGAACGGGTTCTTCCCGGCCTCCGCCAGGCGGGGGTCGTAGCGGAACAGCGGCCAGTAGGCCGACTGCACCGCGAGCTTCTGCTGCTCCAGCCCGTGCACCAGGTCGTAGCCGTGGGCGATGCAGTGGCTGTAGGCGATGATCAGCGACGGCCCCTCGAAGGCCTCCGCCTCGCGGAACGCCTTCAGGGTGTGGCTGTCGTCCCCGCCCATCGCCACCTGCGCCACGTAGACGTGCCCGTAGCTCATGGCGAAGAGGCCCAGGTCCTTCTTGGGCGCCCGCTTCCCCCCGGCGGCGAACTTGGCCACGGCGCCGCGCGGGGTGGACTTGGACATCTGGCCACCGGTGTTGGAGTACACCTCGGTGTCGAGCACCAGGATGTTCACGTCCCGCCCCGAGGCGAGCACGTGATCCAGCCCGCCGAAGCCGATGTCGTAGGCCCAGCCATCGCCGCCCACGATCCACACCGAGTGCCGCACCAGCGCCTCCGCCACGGCGGCCAGCTCGCGGGCGCGCGGGTCATCCAGCGCCGTGAGGCGCGCGCGCGCCCGCGCCACCAGCTCGCGACGTCCCGCGATCGCCGCGTCGGTGCGGCCCTCGGGGGCGAGCAACCCCTCCACCAGCTCCGGGCCCAGCACCGGGGCGAGCTGGGTGAGCAGGCCCACGGCCCGGTGCCGCTGCTGGTCCAGGGCCAGCCGCATCCCCAGCCCGAATTCGGCGTTATCCTCGAACAGCGAATTGGCCCACGCGGGTCCGCGCCCGGCGGCGTTCGCCGTCCAGGGCGTGGTGGGCAGGTTGCCGCCGTAGATCGAGGAGCACCCCGTGGCGTTGGCCACCATCGCCCGGTCGCCGAAGAGCTGGCTCAGCAGCTTGAGGTACGGGGTCTCGCCGCAGCCGGCGCAGGCGCCGGAGAACTCGAACAGCGGCGTCAGCAGCTGCACGTCCTTCAGGACGTCGAGGTTGATCCGGTCCCGGTCGAGTTCCGGCAGGCCGCGGAAGAACCGCCAGTTGGCCTGCTCCGTGGCGCGGATCGGCGCATGGGGCGCCATGTTGATCGCCTTGAGCCGCACCTCCCGCTTGTTCTTCACCGGGCACGCCTCCACGCACAGCCGGCAGCCGGTGCAGTCGTCGGTGGAGACCTGCAGGGTATAGCGCAGGTCGCCGAACTGGCGCCAGCGCGCCGCCGCCGACTTGAAGCCGTCGGGCGCCGCTTCCAGTGCCGCCGGCTGGTACACCGCCGAGCGGATCACCGCGTGGGGGCAGACCAGGACGCACTTGCCGCACTGGATGCAGATGTCCGGGTCCCAGACCGGCACCTCGTGGGCCAGGTCGCGCTTCTCCCACTGGGTGGTGCCACTGGGCCAGGTGCCGTCGGCCGGCAGGGCGGAGACGGGGAGCCGGTCACCCTCGCCGGCGATGAGCCGGGCCGAGACCAGTTGCACGAACTCCGGCGCGCCGGCGGGGACCGGCGGGCGCATCGGGATGCGGCTGGTGGCCGTGGCCGGCACCGCCACCTCGGCCAGCGCCTGGAGGCTCTGGTCCACCGCGGCGAAGTTGCGCTCCACCACCAGCTCGCCGCGCTTGCCGTAGCTCTTCTGGATCCCCCGCTTGATCGCCGCGACCGCCAGCTCAACGGGCATCAGCCCGGCCAGGGCAAAGAACCCGGTCTGCATGACGGTGTTGATCCGCCCGCCGAGCCCCGCCGCCTTCGCCACGGCCAGGGCGTCGATCACGAACAGGCGCAGCCGCTTGTCGATCAGCTCCTGCTGCACCCGCGCCGGGAGGTGGTCCCAGGTGCGGTCGGCGCCCCAGGGGCTGTTGAGCAGGACGGTGGCGCCAGGCTCCGCCAGCGCCAGCATCTCCATCCGTTCCAGCAGGTGGAACTGGTGGATCGCGACGAAGCTCGCCTGGGTGATGAGGTAGCTGGACCGGATGGGCCGGGGCCCGAAGCGCAGGTGCGAGACGGTCACCGAGCCAGACTTCTTCGAGTCGTAGACGAAGTAGCCCTGCGCGTGGAGCCCCGCGTCCTCGCCGATGATCTTGATCGAGTTCTTGTTGCCGCCGACGGTGCCGTCGGCCCCGAGGCCGTAGAACACCGCGCGCACCGTGTCGGGGTGCTCGGTGGAGAAGCCCGGATCCACCGGGAGGCTCTGGTGGGTCAGGTCGTCGGTGATGCCGACGGTGAAGTGGGCCCGCGGGGCCTGGCTGGCCAGGTCGTCCAGCGCCGCGCGCACCATCGCCGGGGTGAACTCCTTGGAGCCGAGGCCGTAGCGGCCCCCGGTCACCAGCGGCACGTCGCGTCCCCGCTCCCGCAGGGCGGTGAGCACGTCCTGGTACAGCGGCTCCCCGGCGCTCCCCGGTTCCTTGGTGCGGTCGAGCACCGCCAGCGCCCGCACCGTCGGCGGCAGTGCCGCGACCAGTTCGGCGGCGGGGAAGGGGCGGAAGAGCCGCACCTTGAGCACCCCCACCTTCTGGCCCTGTGCCGCCAGCGCCTCCACGGCCTCGTGGGCCACCTCGGCGCCGGAGCCCATGAGCACCACCACCCGCTCGGCGTCGGGCGCCCCGACGTAGTCCACCAGGTGGTAGGCACGGCCGGTCCGGGTGGCGAGCCGGTCCATCGCCTGCTGCACCAGCGCCGGGCAGGCGAGGTACCAGGGATTCGCCGCCTCGCGGGCCTGGAAGTAGACGTCCGGATTCTGCGCCGTGCCGCGGATGCTCGGATGCGCCGGCGAGAGGGCCCGCGCATGGTGCGCGAGTCGCGGGGCCTCGGGCAGCAGCGCCCGCACATCCTCCAGTTCCAGCGGGTGGACCCGGGCGATCTCGTGCGAGGTGCGGAAGCCGTCGAAGAAGTGCAGGAAGGGCAGCCGGCTCTCCAGCGCGGCGACGTGGGCCACGAGCGCCAGGTCCATCGCCTCCTGGGGGGAGCCGCTCGCGAGCATCGCGAAGCCGGTGGCGCGCGCCGCCATCACGTCGGCGTGGTCGCCGAAGATCGAGAGCCCCTGGGTGGCGAGCGCGCGGGCGGCCACGTGCATCACCATCGGGGTGAGCTCGCCCGCGATCTTGTACATGTTGGGGATCATGAGCAGGAGCCCCTGCGACGCCGTGAAGGTCGTCGTCAGGGCCCCCGCCATCAGCGCACCGTGCACCGCACCGGCGGCGCCACCCTCGCTCTGCATCTCGACCACCGAGGGCACCCCGCCCCAGGCATTGGGCTTGCCCTCGGCGGCCCACTGGTCGGAGAGTTCGCCCATCGGCGAGGCGGGGGTAATCGGGTAGATGGCAATGACTTCGCTGGCGAGGTAGGCCACCCGTGCGGCCGCCTCGTTGCCGTCGATCATCACATGGTGCTGGGACATGAAGGCCTCCGTACGAATGCTCGCCGGAGGCCCAAGAGAGGAAGGTGAACGGATAGTGAAGGAATCTTCAGCCTGTCAGTGGCCCTCACTCGCGAACAGGCGCAGCACCCGCTGCAGGATCCCGCCGTTGCGGTAGTAGTCGAGCTCCACCTGGGAGTTGAGCCGCACCACTGCGGGGAACTTCGTCACCTTGCCATCGGGCGCGGTGGCGGTGACCTCCACGGTGCCGCCCGGGGTGAGCCCCCTGGCGATGCCGCTGATGGCGAAGACCTCGCGCCCGGTCAGGCCGAGGCTCTGGCGGGTGGTGCCGGGCTGGTAGGCCAGGGGCAGCACCCCCATGCCCACCAGGTTGCTGCGGTGGATCCGCTCGTAGCTCTCGGCGATGACCGCCTTCACCCCCTGCAGGGCCGGGCCCTTGGCGGCCCAGTCGCGGCTGGAGCCGGTGCCGTACTCCTTCCCGGTGAGCACCACGAGGGGCGTGCCCTCCGCCTGGTAGCGCATGGCGGCGTCGTAGATCGACAGCACCTCGCCGCTCGGGATGTGGAGGGTCCAGTTGCCCTCCTTGTCCGGCGTCAGGGCGTTCTTGATCCGCACGTTGCCGAAGGTGCCGCGCATCATCACCTCGTGATGGCCGCGGCGGGCGCCGAAGGTGTTCCAGTCCGCCCGCTCCACCCCGTGTTCCAGCAGGTAGCGCGCGGCGGGGCCGTCCTTGGGGATGGCCCCGGCGGGGGAGATGTGGTCGGTGGTGACCGAGTCGCCCAGCACCGCGAGCACCCGCGCGCCGGCGATGTCCTTGAGCGGGGCCGGCTGGGCGGCGAGGTCCTGGAAGAAGGGCGGCTCCGCCACGTAGGTGCTGGCCGGATCCCAGGCGTAGCGGCTCCCCTCGGGCACCGGCAGCGACTGCCACACCTCGTCGCCGTCGAACACCGAGGCGTAGCGCTCGCGGAACAGCGCCGGCTTGAGCGCCCGCGCCATCGCGTCGGCGATCTCCGCCGGCGAGGGCCAGATGTCCTTGAGGAAGACCGGCTTGCCATCCTTCCCGGTGCCGATCGGCTCGGTGGCGAGGTCGAGGTCCACCCGGCCGGCCAGGGCGAACGCCACCACCAGCAGCGGCGAGGCGAGGTAGTTGGCCCGCACCAGCGGGTGCACCCGCGCCTCGAAGTTGCGGTTGCCGGAGAGCACCGCCGCGGTCACCAGCGCGTGATCCTCGATGGCCTTGGCGATCGGCTCGGCCAGCGGGCCGCTGTTGCCGATGCAGGTGGTGCAGCCGTAGCCCACCACCCCGAAGCGGAGCTGTTCCAGGTAGGGCAGGACGCCCGCACCCTTGAGGTACTCGGTCACCACCCGTGAGCCCGGCGCCAGGCTGGTCTTGACCCACGGCCTGGTCTTGAGCCCGCGCTCCACCGCCTTCTTCGCCAGCAGCCCGGCGCCCAGCATAACCGACGGATTGGAGGTGTTGGTGCAGCTGGTGATGGCGGCAATGACCACCGAGCCGTCGCGCAGCTCGCAGCGCTCGCCGTCCAGCTCCGGCATCGCGACGGGGGGATGGTCCTCGGTGACGACCGCCGCGCCGGCGGAGCCGCCCTCATTGACCCAGCGGGAGTAGTTGGCCTGCGCCACCGCGCGGCGTGCCTCGGGGACCTTGGGCGTCATCAGCTCCGGCAGCGAGACGTAGAAGTTGCGCCGCAGGCCGGTGAGCGGCACCAGGTCCTGGGGCCGCTTGGGGCCGGCCAGGCTCGGGACCACGCTGCCGAGGTCCAGGGTGAGGCTGGCGGAGAAGACGGGATCGGGGGTCTGGTCGGTGCGGAACAGCCCCTGCTCCTTGCAGTAGCGCTCCACCCGCGCCACCACGTCGGCGTCCCGGCCGGTGCGCTCCAGGTAGCGGATGGTCTCGGCGTCCACCGGGAAGAAGCCCATGGTGGCGCCGTACTCCGGCGCCATGTTGGCGATCGTCGCCCGGTCGGCGAGGCCCAGGCTGGAGAGACCCGGCCCGTAGAACTCCACGAACTTGTCCACCACGCCGTGCTTGCGGAGCATCTGGGTGGCGGTGAGCACCAGGTCGGTGGCGGTGGTGCCGAGGGGCAGCTCGCCCACCAGCTTCATGCCCACCACCTGCGGAATCAGCATGAAGTACGGCTGGCCCAGCATGACCGCCTCGGCCTCGATGCCGCCCACGCCCCAGCCCATCACCCCCAGGCCGTTGATCATGGTGGTGTGGCTGTCGGTGCCGACGCAGCTGTCGGGGTAGGCGGTGAGCTCGCCGTGCTGCTCCCGCAGCTGCACCACCGGCGCCAGGTACTCGAGGTTCACCTGGTGCACGATGCCGGTGCCGGGCGGCACCGCGCGGAAGTTGCGGAAGGCCTTCTGGGCGAACTTGAGCAGCTGGTAGCGCTCGCGGTTGCGGCGGTACTCCAGCTCCACATTGCGGGCGTAGGCGTCGGGGGTGCCGAAGTAGTCCACCTGCACCGAGTGATCGATGACCAGGTCGCAGGGGACGATGGGGTTGATCCGGTCGGGGTCGCCCCCCATCCGGGCCATGGCATCGCGCATCGCGGCCAGGTCCACCACGCACGGCACCCCGGTGAAGTCCTGCAGCACCACCCGCGCGGGCATCCAGGGCAGCTCGCCCTGGCCCGCGCCACCGCCCGACCACTGCCCCAGGGCCGCCACGTGCTCCTCGGTCACGACCCCCCGCCCGGCGTAGCGCAGCGCATTCTCGAGCAGGATGCGGATCGAGAAGGGCAGCCGGTCCAGGTGCGCCACACCCTTGCGCTCAAGCTCCGGAAGGCGGAAGATCGTGGCGGACGCTGAGCCCAGCGGCAGGGTGCCGCGGGCGCCGAAGGGGTTCGGGGTGGTGGACATGGCTCGGTCGGCTCGGGTAGTGTAGGTGTGCCGTCGGGTCCAAAGTATAATCCGCTGCGCTCCCGACGGGCCACCGTCTCTCCCTCATGCCCAACGCATCCGCCATGGCCGACCTGCCCGTGATGCCGCACGCGATCACCCGCCGCGACGACGGCGTCGAGGTGGCCTGGGACGACCGGGGCCACCTGGGCTGGTTCCCGGCGCGTGCGCTGCGCCTGGCCTGCCCCTGCGCCGGCTGCGTCGAGGAGCTCACGGGCCGGCCGCTGCTCGATCCCGCGTCGGTCCCGGCCGGGATCCGGCCTGTCAGGCTGGCGCTGGTCGGTGCCTACGGCCTCCGGGTGGAGTGGAGCGACGGGCACACCACCGGCATCTACACCTTCCGCTGGCTCCGGGCCAACTGCGCCTGCGCGGCCTGCACCGCGGTGGCGGCACCGCCGGAGGGCCGGTGAACGAGGCCCGGGCGCTGTTCCAGCTGCCGGGCCGCACCGTCTGGGTCTGGATCTGGGTGGTGCTCCTCGTGGTGGGCCTCCTGGGCCTCGCCGGCGCCATCCAGTGGGGCCGGGAGACCCACTGGAAGAACCTCGACGAGGTGCTTCGCGGCCTCGGCACGGTGCTCGTCTCGCTCGGCATGATCTTCTTCCTCCGCGGCATCTCGCAGTTCGGCGGGATGTTCCTCAGCTTCCTCGCCCTCGCCTGTTTCGTCGCGGCGATGGTGGCCCGCAAGCAGATCCCGCCCGACGACGGATTCTGACCCCGGGCCACGGCGCGGCGCAGTCTGTCACGCGCCGGCCCGCGGGCGACCGCCGTCCTTTCTGCGCGCGGGGGCGGGGATTACCTTGCCCCCGTGCTTCGCGTACGCCCCCTCCTCGCTCTCCTCCTCCTCGCGGCCGGCCCCCTCGCCGGCCAGCTCGCGCCGCCGTCCACCGGCGGCCTGCCCGCGCTGGAGCATGCCCTCACCCGGCTGGGCCACTACCAGCGGGTGCTGATGATCGCCGCGCACCCGGACGACGAGGACACCGAGCTATTGACGGTCCTCGTCCGTGGGTACGGGGCGGAGGCGGCCTACCTCTCGCTCAACCGCGGCGAGGGGGGGCAGAACCTGATCGGCCCCGAGCTGGGCGAAGAGCTCGGGCTGCTCCGCTCGCAGGAGCTGCTCGCGGCGCGGCAGCTCGACGGCGCCCGGCAGTTCTTCACCCGCGCTTTCGATTTCGGCTATTCCAAGACCCTGGACGACACCTGGGCCCACTGGCCCCGCGACTCGGTGCTCAAGGACGTGGTACGCATCGTCCGGCGGTTCCGGCCCCAGGTGGTGGTCTCGATCTTCAGCGGCACCCCGCGCGACGGACACGGGCAGCACCAGGCGGCCGGCTGGGCCGCGCAGGAGGCCTTCGCCATTGCCGGCGATGCCACGCGCTTCCCCGAGCTGCAGGCGGAAGAGGGGCTGGCGCCGTGGACGCCGCTGCTGCTCTACCGCAGCGCCCGTTTCGATACCGCGGCGACCACGCTGACCCTCGACGGCGGGGAGGTGGATCCCGCCGTGGGCCAGTCGTTCCACCAGATCGCGATGCGGGGCCGCAGCCTGCACCGCTCACAGGACATGGGACAGCTGCAGCGGGGCGGGCCCTCCGCCGTGCGGCTGGCGCGGCTCACCGACCGGACCAGCGGCGGGCCGGGGCTCTTCGGCGGGCTCGACACGACGCTGGCCGGGGTGCCGGTGGTGCAGGCGCTGCCGCCGGAGCCGCGCCGCAAGGTGGCTGCGGCCCTGGAGGACTATGCCGTCCTTGTGGACAGCGCGCGGGGGCTGCTGGCGCCGGGGCGCCGCACCGAGCTGGCGCGGACGCTGGACCGCGCCCGCGCGGTCCTCGAGCGGGCCCGCGGGCTGATCCTCGACCGTGGCGGCCCGGCGCGGCGGCTGCGTGCCGACCCGGTGCTCCAGGGCGATCCCTTCGAGGGCGAGCTGGCCCGGCTGGCCCGGGCGCAGCGGCTCGCCGCCGGGGTCGTGGCCGATGGGGTGGCCGAGGCCACGCGGGTGGTGCCCGGCGGCCGGGTGCGGGTGGCGGCCTCGCTGTGGAACACCGGCACCGAGGCACGCGCCGTCGAGCTCTGCCTCGGCTCGGCACGCCAGCGGTGGGAGCTGGTGAGCGGCGGCGGGCGGGAATCCCTGGGGCTCTCGCCGCGGCGGGGGACCTGCCTCGGCGTCGGGGCCGGGGCGTCTGGGCTGGTCGCGGCGCCGGGGCCGGGGGTGGCGCTCCCGCCCGGCGCCCAGGCCAGCGCCACCGTGGACGCGCTGGTGCCCGAGGCGGCGGACTACACCTCGCCCTACTTCCTCCGGGCGCCGCGCCAGGGCGACCTCTACACCTGGGACCCCGACGACCGGTCGGTCTGGGGCGAGCCGTTCGGTCCGCCCGAGTTCTGGGTCGAGGCCACGCCGCCGGACGAGGCGGGCGTGGATCGCGACCGCGTGGAGATCGCGTTCCGGGACAACGACCAGGGCTCCGGCGAATTCCGCCTGCCGGTGGTGGTGGTCCCGCGGGTGGATGTCCGGCTGGAGCCGGAACACGATCTCTGGCCCGCGGGGAATCACGCCCACGAGTTCACCGTCACCTTGACTCACGGTGGACCCGATACGGTGAGCGGCACGGTGGCACTCCGGCTGCCGGCGGGATGGCCCCAGCCGAAGGCGCAGCCGTTCCGGTTCACGGCGCCGGATGAGCACCGGAGCTACCGCTTCGTGGTGCGGCCACCCGGCGGGGTGCGGCCCGGTGCCTACCCGGTGAGCGCCCTCGCCACCGATGCGCGGGGCCGGGTGTACGACGTGGGCGTCCGCACCATCGCCCACAGCCATGTCTACCCCCGCACCTATGCCCGCCGCGCGGCGGCCACGGTGCAGGTGGCGACGCTGGTGCTGCCCCGGCTCTCCCGGATCGCCTATCTCCGGGGCGCGGCCGATCACGTGCCGGAAGCGCTGCAGAGCGTGGGGCTGCCGGTCGAGGTTATTGCCGGTGCCGACCTGTCGCGGATCACGCCGGAGCGCTGGCCGGTGCTCGTCATCGGGCCGCGGGCCTACGAGACCGATTCGGCGCTGGTGGCCAACAACGCCGCGCTCTTGGCCTACGCCCGCGCCGGCGGGACGGTCATCGTGCAGTATCAGCAGTACGCCTACTTCCTGGGCGGCTTCGCCCCCTTCCCGCTGACCGTGGGCACCCGGCGCCCGGGCAGCACCGTCACCGCCACCACCGGCCCGACCTCCGCCGACAGCGCCCGCCCCGCGGCGACGGCGCTGCTCGGCGGGCACGACCGGGTGACCGACGAGACCGCCCCGGTGCGGCTGGTGGATCCGGCGGCCGCGGTGCTCCGCAGTCCCAACCGGATCGGCGCGGGCGACTGGGACGGCTGGGTGCAGGAGCGCGGGCTCTACTTTGCCCATAGCTGGGGGCGGGAGTGGCATCCGGTGCTCGAGATGCACGATCCCGGCGAGGATCCGCTCCAGGGCAGCCTGCTGCTGACCCAGGTGGGGCGCGGCACCTACGTCTACACCGGGCTCAGCTTCTTCCGGCAACTGCCCGCGGCCGTCCCCGGCGCCTTCCGGCTCTTCGCCAACCTGCTCGCGCTGGGCGAGCGGCGCCCCGCCGCGGCCCCGCCCGCGCGACGCGACTCCCTCCCCTCGGTCGAGCGCGAGTGACCCGGGGCGGGCGGGCCCGGGCGCTGCTGCCGGTGCTCTGGGTGGTGGCGCTCGCGGCCTGTGGTGACGGCCGCGTGCCGCTCACCATCTACTCCCCCCACGGACGCGATCACCTGACGCTGCTGGAGCGCGACTACGAGCGGCTGCACCCCGACGTCGACGTGCGCTGGCTCGACCTGGGCAGCCAGGAGGTGCTGGACCGGCTGCGGCTCGAGCGGGTGAACCCGCAGGCGGACCTCTGGTTCGGCGGGCCGACCACGCTGTTCCAGCGCGGCATCCAGGATTCGCTGCTGGCGCCGTACCGCCCGGTCTGGGCCGACCACGTGGACCCCTCGGGCATCGGCCCCGACGACCTCTACTATCCGGTCTACCGTACCCCCGCGATCATCGCCTACAACAACGTGGCGGTGCCCGACTCGCTGGCACCGCAGGACTGGGACGATATCCTCGACCCGCGGTGGCACGACAAGGTGCTCATCCGCGACCCGGTCGCGAGCGGCACCATGCGCGCCATCTGGGGCCTCATCATCATGCGCGGCCTGCGCCAGACCGGTGACACCGCCTGGGGGATGGACTGGCTCCGGCGGCTCGACGGCCAGACCCGCACCTACGCGCTCTCGCCGGCGCTGCTCGATGCCAAGCTGGCCCGGCAGGAGGGGCTGGTGACCCTCTGGGACCTGCCCGACATCCTGATCTCGCAGAGCAAGGGGATGCCGTTCGGCTACACCTTTCCCCGGAGCGGCACCGCGGTGATTGACGACGCCATCGGCCTGGTGCGCGGGGCGCGGCATCCCGAGGCCGCGAAGCAGTTCATCGACTACGTGGGCGGGGTGGAGGCGCAACTGCTGGCGGCGGAGAAGGTGTTCCGGCTGCCGGCGCGGCACGACCTCCCGCCCGACCGGGTGCCGGCCTGGGTCGCGGGGGTGGAGCGGGCCATGGTGGTGGAGCCGATGGACTGGGACCTGCTGACGCGCGAGGGGGCCGACTGGATGGGCTACTGGGACCAGCGGGTGCGCGGCACCGGCAAGGCGGCGCTGGCGCAGCGGAGCGGGCCCTCGTGAGCCACCTGGTGCTCGAGGGCCTGACCCGGCGCTTCTCCGCCACCGCCGGCGTCTTCGACCTCTCGCTGGCGGTGGAGCGGGGGCGGACGCTGGCGCTGCTCGGGCCGAGCGGCAGCGGCAAGACCACCACGCTCCGGCTGCTGGGCGGCTTCGAGGTGCCGGACGCCGGCGCCATCCGGGTGGACGGCCAGGACGTGGGTCCGCTGCGGCCCGAGGCGCGGCGGTTCGGGATGGTGTTCCAGCACTACGCGCTCTTCCCCCACCTCGACGTGGGAGAGAACGTGCGCTTCGGCCTGGAGGCCCAGGGGCACCGTGGGCCGGCGGCGGACGCCCGGGTGACCGAGGCGCTGGCGCTGGTGGACCTGACGGGGTTCGAGCGCCGCGCGGTGGCGGGGCTCTCCGGCGGGCAGCAGCAGCGGGTGGCCCTCGCGCGGGCGCTGGCGCCCGAGCCCCGGGTGCTGCTGCTGGACGAACCGCTCTCCAACCTCGACCCGGCGCTGCGCGAGCGCACCCGCCGGGAGCTGCGGGCGCTGATCGAGCGGGTCGGGATCACCACCGTCATCGTGACCCACGAGCAGGATGACGCCTTCGACCTGGGCGACGAGATCGCGGTGCTGCGGGACGGCCGGCTGGAACAGGTCGGACCGCCGGAGGCGCTGTACCAGGCGCCCCGCACCGCCTTTGTGGGCGGGTTCATCGGCCGGGGCAGCTGGCTCGCCGGTCGGGTGGATGCCGTGGCCGAGGGCGGGGTGACCGTCTCCATCGGCCCTACGAGCTGGACCCTCCCCGCGGCGCCGGTCCGGGCCCGCTTCCCCGCGCTGGCCCCGGGCCAGCTGGTCCGGGTGCTGGTGCGGCCCGAGGCGCTGGTACTCGGCCCGGCCGGCGGTGCCGGCCTGTCCGGCAGCGTCGAGACGCGCCGGTTCGCCGGTGCCCAGGCGTACTACCAGGTGCGGCTGCCCTCCGGCGAGCGGGTGGAGGTCAGCGCCGCGCCGGGAGCGGCGCGCCCCGGAGACATGGTGGGGCTGCGGCCGGCGCCGCCGCGCCCCGACGCGGGCGAGGGCATCGCCTGCTTCCCGGCGGAGGGGGCATGAGCCCCGGCCGGCGGCGGGCCGCGGTGTGGCTGCTGGCCGCGGCGCTGGCCTGGCTGGTGGCCTACCCGCTGTTGCTGGTGGCACTCGAGAGCGTGCGGGCGCGGGGCGGCGGGTTCACCCTGGCCTGGTTCCAGCGCTTCATCGCGGAGCCGCGCGAGTGGCAGGCGCTGTGGAACAGCCTGTGGACCTCGGTGGCCAGCGTGGTGCTCGCCGCGGTGCTCGGGGTGCCGCTGGCGTTCCTGTTCGAGCGCTGGGACTTCCCCGGCCGCCGGCTGCTGGGCGCCCTGGTGGCACTCCCGGTGGTGCTGCCGCCCCTGGTGGGGGTGATCGCCTTCCTGTTCCTCTACGGCGAGACGGGATTCATCGGCCACCTGGTGCAGCTGGCGCTGGGCCTGGCCGACCCGCCGTGGCGCCTGGAGGGCGCGTGGGCGATCCTCCTGGTGCACGCCTATTCGCTCTACGTCTACTTCTACCTGTTCACCCGGGCCGGGCTCGCCACCATGGATCACGCCGCCGTCGAGGCGGCGCATTCCCTCGGAGCGGGGCGGTGGCGCACCCTGCGGCGGGTCACGCTGCCGCTGCTGTACCCCGCGCTGCGGGGGGCGGCGCTGCTTGCGTTCATGACCGCGCTGGCCTCGTTCAGCGCGCCGTACATCTTCGGCGGCGGCTTCCGGGTCATGACTACCCAGATCGTGTTCACCCGGCTCAACGGCGAGTACGGCATGGCGATGGCCCAGACGGTGGTGCTGAGCCTGATCGGGCTCGCCGGGCTGTGGCTCGCGGGCGGGAGCGGCACCGACGTCGCCGCGGCGGGGAAGGGCGTCGCGCCGGTCGCGGTGCCGATCCGGCATCCCGCGGTCCGCGCGCTGGTCACCGGGCTGGGCTGGGGACTCGCGGTGTTCCTGCTGCTGCCCCACGTCACCCTGGTGCTGCTCTCATTCGTCCCGGTCGGCACCTGGACCACCCAGGCGCTGCCGCCGGCCTACACCCTCGCCAACTACGCCACCCTCGCCACCGACCCGGAGCGGCTCCGGCCGCTCGGCAACAGCCTGTGGATGGCGACGCTGGCCACCGTGGTGGCACTCGCGGTCGCGGTGCTGGCGGGGTCGCTCACCGCCCGGCGGGTGCGGGCGGGCGGCGCACTGCTGGAGCGGCTGCTCTCGGTGCCGTGGCTGGTGCCGGGGACGGTGTTCGCCGTGGCGCTCGCCACCGCCTTCAGCGTCCACGCGCCGTGGGCGGGGCGGGTGGTGCTGGTGGGCACCATCTGGATCCTGCCGATGGCGTACGTGATCCGGAACCTGCCGATCGCGAGCCGGTCGGTGCTGGCCGGGTTCCGCGGCCTCGACCCGGCGCTGGATGAGGCAGCCGCGTCGCTCGGCGCCGGCACCCGGCGGCGACTGGTGGCCGTCACCCTGCCGCTGCTCCGCCCCGCGATCGCCGCCGGCGCCACGCTTGCCTTCGTGACGGCGCTGGGCGATTTCGTCACTTCCATCATCCTCTACACGTACGACACGCGACCCCTGTCCCTGGAAATCCTGGCCAGCCTGCGCCAGGGGGATGTGGGGGTCGCCGCCGCTTATGGGGTGTTCCTGATGCTGCTCTCCGGCCTGGTGTTCGCCATCGGGGGCGAACGGAAGGTGGTGACCCGGTGAACCCGACCCGCGCGGTGCCCGGGGAGTTCAAGCAGCTCTCGGTGCTCATCGGGGTGAACCTGGTGGACATGATCGGCCTGATGCTGGTGCTGCCGATCCTGCCATTCTACGCCACCGACCTGGGCGCGAGTCCCGAGCGCATCGGGCAGCTCATCGCTGCGTTCTCCATTGCCCAGCTGGTCGCGGCCCCGTTCTGGGGCCGCTTCTCCGACCGCTACGGCCGGCGGCCGGCGCTGGTGATCGGCCTGCTCGCCTCCTCCATCGCCTACGTGGTGTTCGCCTTCGCCGGCTCGGTGTGGCTGCTGTTCGTCTCCCGCCTCATCCAGGGCGCCGGCGGCGGCACCACCGGCGTCGCCCAGGCCTACGTCGCCGATACCGTGAAGCCGAAGGACCGCGCCAAGGCGCTGGGCTGGCTCTCCGCCTCCACCAACGTGGGAGTCACGCTCGGCCCCGTCATCGGCGGCCTGGCGACCCACCTCGACCGCGCCGCGCCCGGGCTGATCGCCGCGGTGCTCTGCGCCGTCAACGCCTGGTTCGCGTGGCGCTGGCTGCCGGAGTCCCGGGTGGACCACGCCCGCCCCACGGCCGCGCGCAAGCCGGTCTGGGACGCCGCCTGGCAAGTCATGCGGCACCCCACCCGCCCGGTGCCGCGCTTCGTGTGGATCTACGGCATCGGGATGCTCGCGTTCTCCTCGCTGACCTCCATCATCTCGCTGTTCCTGATGGACGAGCACGGGGTCACCGAGGCGTCCATCGGCTACTTCTTCACCTACATCGGCGTGCTCAA
The DNA here is from genome assembly GCA_964647615.1 of uncultured Gemmatimonadaceae bacterium. Lineage (GTDB taxonomy): Bacteria > Gemmatimonadota > Gemmatimonadetes > Gemmatimonadales > GWC2-71-9 > JADJOM01. Next base: position 20,686 of record CAZYIV010000038.1, read on the forward strand.
CATCGTGATGCGGCTGGTGCTGCTGGGGCCGGTGGTGGAGCGGGTCGGCGAGACCCGCGCCATGCGCTTCGGCGCGGGGGCGCTCATCCTCGGGCTCCTGGCCTACCCGCTGGCGCAGAACCTGTGGCAGCTGCTCGTCCTGATGCCGCTGGTGCCGGTGGGGACGGCGCTGCTGTTCCCGGCCACGACCTCGTTGATGTCGCGCTATTCCGACAAGGCCGAGGTGGGTACGACCATGGGCGTGGCCCAGACCTATGCGGGGATGTCCCGGGTACTGGCGCCGATCGTCGGAACGATCATCTTCCAGCGCATCGGGCACGCCTCGCCATTCTACGCCGCCGCCATCCTGATGGCGCTGGTCAGCATCCTCGCCTTCCAGGTGGAGCGGCTGCCCGGCCCGCCCACGGGCGAGACCCCGATCCCGGTGCCCAAGGAGGCCTGATGGCGGAGGAGGAGCGGCTGGCTCGGCTGGAGCAGCGGCTCGCGGTCCTGGAAGGGCTGGTGCGCCAGCTCCTCGCCGCCCGTCCCCTCGAGGTCCCGCCGGCGGAGCGGCCCGCCGCCCCACCGCCGCCACCCCCGCCGTCGTCCGCGCCACCGCCGCGCCGGCCGCTCCCTCCGCCGCCGCTGCCGCCACGTCCCTCCGCGCACCCGTCCGCCGGGGGATTCGCGACCCGGCAACCCGTCTTCAACGAACAGTGGCTGGGTCAACGCGGGCTCCTGGCGGTCGGGGTCGTGTTCGTGATCCTCGCCGCCGGCTACCTGCTCAAGCTCTCGTTCGACCGGGGCTGGGTCTCGCCGTTGGCCCGCTGCATCGGCGGTGCGCTGAGCGGCATCGGCGTGGGCGCGCTGGGCTGGCAGTTGCACCGCCGGGGCACCCGCACCTACGGCGCCGCGCTCGTCGGGCTCGGCGCCGGCATCGTCTACCTGGCCGTGTGGGCCGCGGCCCGGCTGTACCAGTTCCTCCCCACCACGCCGGCGATCGGTGCGCTCGCGCTGGTGTCGCTCGGCCTGGCCGGGGTGGCCGCCGCCTTCGGCATCGAGGCCCTGGCCACCGCGGCCACCCTGGGTGCGTTCTTCGCCCCCCTGGTGGTCGGGGCCGAGAGCGCCAGCGTCAACCTGCTGCTGGTGTACCTCGGCTGCATGGGCGCCGCCTTCGGCACCCTGGCCGCGAACCGCGGCTGGCGGCGCACCCTGGCGCTGGTGGCGCTGACCTATTTCGGCGTGGGCAGCACCGTCAGCTTCAGCCGGGCCGAGCCGCTCGGAGTGTATGCCTACGGCATCCTGGGGGGCGCGGCGGGGCTCTTCGTGGGCCTGCGGGAGGGCTGGTGGGAGACCCGGTTCCTCTCCTTCGGCGGCGGCTGGCTCCTGCTGGGCATCGCCGACGGCCGCTCGCACGCGCACTGGATCACGCTGCTCGGCGGGATCGTCCTGGTGGCCCCGGTCTGGTGGCGAGCGCTCACCACCGAGCGGGTCTGGCCCGAGGGAGCCGCTTTCGGGGAATCGTTCTACCACTACCTCGCGCCGGTGCTGCTGGCGGGCGCTGCCCACGGGGTGGCCCCCGCGGCCTTCCAGGCCGACCAGGGGCTGCTGCCCCTGCTGGTTGCGCTCCCCTACCTACTGGTAGGTCTGGGGCGGGGGCGGCGGCCGTTCACCGCCGTGGCGGCGCTGGGCCTGGGCATTGCCGCAGTAGGGCAGTGGGACGCCGGCCTTGGCAGCGTCTGGGCGCTCCTGGGGCTGTCGCTGGCCTGGGCGGCGGTGGACCGGCTCCCGGGGCAGCGGGACGCCCGCTGGTACGCCCTGGGCTCGCTGCTGGTGGGGTTGCTGGTGCTGCATGGCGCCCCGCTCACCGAACGCCCTGCCGTGGAGGCGGCATTCACCGGCCGGTGGATCGTGGCGCTCTGGGGAGTGATCGCGGTGGCGGCCGGCCTTGCCGCGGGGCTGCTGCGCGGGACGGATGCCGGCCCGGAGGCCTGGTCCTGGCGCCCGGCGCTGTGGGCGCTATCCGGGGTCCTGCTGCTCTACGGGGTGACGCTCGAGATTCCGCGCTTCTATCACCACCGGGTCGCCGATCCGCAGACCGCGCAGCTGGCCAGCGGCCTGACGACGAGCGCCTGGTGGATCTGCGCCGCGGCGCTCTGCTTCCTGGTGGGCTTCCGGCGGCAGGTGCGTGCGCTCCGGATCGCGGGGTTCCTGGTGGCCGGCATCGCGCTGGTGAAGGTGGTGCTGGTGGACCTGTCGCAGCTCGATGCCCTCTACCGGGTGGGCTCCGCCTTCATCCTCGGCACCGCCTCACTGGCGGTGGCCTACGCCTACCACCGCCAGGGGGCAGCAGACGCCCAGCCGTAGTCCGGCGCATTTGCAGATTCCCCCTGGCCGATGTAGCCTCCCACCCCATGCCACGCATCCCTATTGCCCGCCTCACGCCCGCCGACCTGGCCGGCGCCTCCTGGGACGAGATCCGCCCGTACTACGAGGAGCTGCTCGCCCGGCCCCTGGCCGACGGGGCCATCCCCGCCTGGCTGGCCGAGTGGTCGCGGCTGGAGGAGGTGGTCGGCGAGGCCGCGGCGGAGGCGATGATCGCGTACACCTGCGACACCGCCGACGCGGCCAAGGAGGCGGCGCACCTTCGCTTCTCCGGCGAGATCCTGCCCCAGCTCGAGGAGCTGGAGGTGAAGCTGGCCCGGCGGCTGCTCGAGAGCGGCTACAGCCAGCCCGAGCTGGGCGTCACCCTGCAGCGGTTCCATGCGGCGGCCGAGCTGTTCCGGGAGGAGAATGTCCCCCTCGCGACCGAGGTGGAGGAGCTGTCGGCCCGGTACCAGAAAATCACCGGCGGCCTGACGGTGCAGTGGGACGGGGTGGAGAAGACCCTCCCCGAGCTGCAGCCCTTCCTGCAGGTGCCCGACCGCGAGGTGCGCGAGCGCGCCTTCCGCCTGGTCTCCGGCGCCTACGCCGAGCGGCGCGACGACCTGGCGGGCCTGTTCGACCACCTCTTCGACCTCCGCAGCCGGATGGCGCGGAACGCGGGCTTCGACGACTACGAGGCCTACGCCTTCAAGGCGAAGTGCCGGTTCGACTATACCCCGGCCGACTGCCGCCGCTTCCACGAGGCGGTGGAGGAGACCGTCGCGCCAGCGGTGGCGCGGGTGATGGAACGGCGCCGCCAGCGGCTTGGCGTCGCGGCGCTCCGGCCATGGGACATCGGGCCTGATCCCGACGGGCGCGAGCCGCTCCGGCCCTTCACCACGCCCGAGGAACTGGTGCAGGGCGGGCGCCGGGTGTTCGACCGGGTGTCGCCCGCCTTCGCGAGTCAGTACCAGATCATGATGGACGAGGGGATGCTCGACCTCGGGGTACGGAAGGGCAAGGCGCCGGGCGGGTACTGCGAGACGCTGCAGTATCGCGGGCGCCCGTTCATCTTCATGAACGCCGTCGGCGTGTTCGACGATGTCTCCACCCTGCTGCACGAGTCGGGGCATGCCTTCCACGCCTTCGAGGCGCACAGCCGACCGCTGGTGTGGGAGCGGCACCCGGGGCTGGAGATGTGCGAGCTGGCCTCGATGTCCATGGAGCTGCTCGCGGCGCCCTACCTGGGGCAGGGGGCCGGCGGGTTCTTCGACGAGGACCAGTTGCGCCGGGCGCGGATCGAGCACCTCGAGGACGTGCTGGTCACCCTGACCCACGTGGCCTCGGTGGACGCCTTCCAGAGCTGGATCTACACCAGCGGCAGCGGCCGCGACGGGGCGGCGCGGGACCAGGCCTGGCTGCGGATCCGGAGCCGGTTCGAGCGGGGCATCGACTGGTCCGGGCTGGAGCGGGAGCGGGTGGCGCGCTGGTACCGCCAGCTGCACATCTTCCTGTACCCGTTCTACTACATCGAATACGGGATCGCCCAGATCGGCGCGCTCCAGGTGTGGCGCAACAGCCGCCGCGACCACGCCGCCGCGGTGGAGCGCTACCGGGCGGCGCTGGCGCTGGGCAACACCCGCTCGCTCCCGGAGCTGTACCAGGCGGCGGGGGTCAGGTTCAGCTTCGATGCAACGCTCATGGTGGAGCTGGTGGCCCTGGTGGAGGAGGAGCTGGACCGGCTCCGCTGAGCCGGCGGCAGGCCCGCCGCGCGAGTTGCGCCCCCGGGCCGCCGGGGCAAGATTCTACCCCGCGCCGGGGCCCTGTCGGGGACCGGCCTCACCCCTGTCGGAGAGCGTGAATGGCGAAGGAAGATGGCATCGAGATGGAAGGCGTGGTCCAGGAGGTGCTCCCGGATCGCAATTACCGGGTGCTCCTGGAAAACGGCCACACGATCCTCGCCTACGCGGCCGGCAAGATGAGCAAGTTCAAGATCCGGGTGCTGGAGGGAGACCGGGTCACCGTGGTCCTCTCCCCCTACGACCTGACCCGCGGCCGGGTGATCTACCGCCACAAGTAGCCCGCACGGCACCGGGGCACAACGCAAACGGGGGCCGGTCTCGCGACCGGCCCCCGTCTGGTTGTCCGACCCAGCTTACTTCAGCTTGGTGACGTTCTCCGCCGCGGGACCCTTGGCCCCCTCGACGATGTCGAACTCGACCCGCTCACCCTCCGAGAGGCTGCGGAAGCCGTCCGCCTTGATGGCGGTGTGGTGGACGAAGCAGTCCTTGGAGCCGTTCTCGGGCGTGATGAAACCATAACCCTTGGCGTCGTTGAACCACTTCACCGTGCCGGTAACGCGAGGCATGCTACTGTACTCCATTCGGAAGGGGACATCGTCGGGGCCACCGGACGATCCGGATGCACCGACAGGGAACGGGTACGGGAACCCCCCGGACCCGAAGCTGGATAGAATAAAGACCCGAGCGTGGTAGCCCGGGTCTCGCAAGTTTCCTGTAGGAGGACCTGCAGATTGTACCCGGCCAAGCCATCTGGCCATTTCCAGCCGCAGCTAATATCAGACATTCCGTGCTGCCGTCAAGGGGGGGCTAGGGTTTCCACCACCGGATGGCCGCCTTGGCCCATTCCCCGCTCCGGCGGCGCAACCCCCGGGTGGTGGCCCGGTTGAGGGCCAGCAGGAACTCCGCGGCGGAGGGGTAGCGCTGCTCCACCTCGGCGTGGAGCCCCCGTTCCAGCACCGTCGCCAGGTCCTCGCTGACGTCGCTCCGGCGCTCCTGCAGCTCCGGCCGCTGGTTGGTGGTCTGCCGGGTGAGCACCTGCTCCACCGTCTGGCCGGTGAAGGGGGGCTCCCCCAGCAGGGCGAAGTAGGCCACGGCGGCCAGGCTGTACAGGTCGGAGCGCTGGTCCACCCGTTCCCCGAGCAGCTGCTCCGGGCTGGCGAACATCGGGGTCCCGCTCTGGCTGGTGGCCCCCCCGAACCGCCCCTGGCCCCGGAGCGCCAGCGCCAGGCCGAAGTCGGTGATCTGCAGCGCCCCGGTCTGGTCGATCAGCATGTTCTCCGGCTTGAGGTCGCGGTGCACCAGGCCGGAGGCGTGGGCCTGGGCCAGGGCGCTGAGGGCCTCCTTGAGCAGCCGCACCACCCGCTCCACCGGGAGCGGGCCCTCCTTCTCGACCAGCTGAGCGAGGTTGGGGCCCTTCACCAGCTCCATGGTGTACCACAGCAGCCCCGACCGCCCGCCGATATCGTAGATCTGCACGATGTTCGCGTGGCTCAGCCGTCCCGCCAGCTGCGCCTCGCGCCGGAAGCGCTCGACCACCGCCGGGTCGGCCGTCAGGTGCGGGTGCAGGACCTTGAGCGCCACCTCCCGCTCCAGGTGCAGGTCGCGCACCCGGTACACCCGGCCGTAGCCGCCCCGGCCCAGCAGCGAGAGCAGCTCGTAGTCGTCGCCCAGGGCGCGCCGGAGCCGCTTCTCCCAGTGCCCGCCGTCCTCGCTCTCCTCCCGCGACAGCCGCGGGCTCACCTGCAGCACCACCGCCGGGTTCTCGAACGTGCCGGCGTCGCTGGCGAAGTCCTCCAGCATCTCGGCGGCGGAGAGGTAGCGGTCGTCGGCCGCGGGCCGGAGCGACCGGAGCAGGATCCGCTCGATGGCGCGGGGGCAGTTGGGGCGCAGCTCGGAGGGGGGGCGGAGCTCCCGGGCGTCGAGTGGCGGCTCCTGCCCGGTGACGGCGAAGTAGAGGATCGCCCCGGCGGTGTAGATGTCGCTGGCCGGGTCGCCGGTGGCCCCCTGGCGCACCTCGGGCGCCATGAAGGACATCGCGCCCGGGACCTCCCCGGCGGGGATCGCGGGCAGGGTCCAGCTGGCCCAGCGCAGGTCGGTGACGGTGCCGCGGCCGCCCAGGTTCACCAGCAGCGAGGTGGGCGCGATCCGGCGCACCACGATACCGTGCGCGTGGGCGTGCTCCAGCCCGCTCAGCACGTCGCGGGCGAGGATGTGCACCGCGGGGAACGGGCGGGGGCCCCGCTGGGTGGCCTCGAGCAGGCTCTCGCCCTCGATCCAGTTGCCCACCCGGTAGGCGATGTCCCCCACCACGCCCGCGTCGTACACGTGGCGGATGGCGGGGTGGTCCAGCTGCGCCAGCGCCTCCGCCTCGCGCAGGAACCAGGACCGGGTGGCATCATTGGGGTACAGGTTCACCCGCAGCGACACCCGCCGGCTGAGCAGCTTGTCGGTGGCGGTGAACAGCACCCGCTCCCGCGAGGCGGCGACCATGGTGTCGAGCCGGAAACGGGCGCCGAGGGCGCCTTCGACCCGCTCGAAGATCGTGAGGGGCGGAGGGGTGGTCATGCGGTGGGGCGTCAGCCCTCGGCGAGCAGGGGCGCGGGGCGGCTGCCCCGGCGGCGCTCGACCCGGCCCCGGTGGCCGCAGCGGCTGCCGCTGCACCAGCGCCGGGACTGCTGCGCGCTGTCGTCGGCGAAGTACAGGGCGCACTCCGGGTTGGCGCAGCGGCGCACCATCGTCACCGGGCTGGCCAGGGTCTGCGCCGCCGAACGGGCGATCGCCTGCAGCGCGCTGGGCGGGCGCGACGGCTGGAACCGGAGCCGCCAGCTGCCCGCCACCCGCACCAGCTGCTCCCGCCCGTCGAGGGCGCCCAGCCGGCGGTTCACGGCCTCGACGGCGCCGGGGGGCGGGGTGCGCCCCTCCTCGAGCGCCCGCGCCAGCGTGAGCAGCCGGGTGCGGAAACTCCGCGCCTCGGTGAAGGCGGCCCGGTCCGCCGGGGGGTCCACCCGGACTGCCTTGGTCCAGCGCAGGTAGGCCGCCGGGTCGGTGAGCACGTCCTCCAGCCGGGGGGGCATCTCGGCGGTGTTGACGAAGTCGAGCCAGAGGGTGTCGCCCAGCAGCAGGAAATCCGGATCAGCCATGGTCAGGGGTCCTCCGCCAGCTGCACCGCGTCGCGCCCGCTCCGCTTGGCCTTGTACAGCGCCGCATCCGCCGCGCCAAGGATCGCATCCGGCGTGGTGCCATGCCGGGGCGCCTCGGCGATGCCCAGGCTGAGCGACGGCTGGCCGAACTCGGGATGCGACTTGTGGACCTTGGAGACCGCGCGCTGCACCCGGCCCGCGAACACCTGGGCCTCCTCCGCGGTGGTCATCGGGAGGAGCACCAGGAATTCGTCGCCCCCCATCCGGCCCACCGCGTCCAGGGAACGGCACTGGCTCCGGATCGCCCCGGCGATCGCCACCAGCAGCCGGTCGCCGGCGGCGTGGCCCAGGGTGTCGTTGACGGTCTTGAAGCGGTCCACGTCGATCGTGACCACGCTGGTGCGGATCTGGTGCCGGTGGGTGCGCGACAGCTCGGCGGCGAGCCGCTCCTCCATCGCCCGGCGGTTGGAGAGGCCGGTGAGCGGGTCGGTGCTCGCCGCGCTCTGCAGCTGCTCCACCAGCTGCGCATTCTTGAGCGCGATCGCCGCTGCGAACGCCAGCGTGCCCGCCAGGTCCGACTCCGAGGGGCCGAACTCCTGCTGGTGCAGCCGCGGGCCCAGCGCCAGCACCGCCAGGCGCTCCGCGCCCGCCTCCAGCGACACCACCATCTGGGTGGTCGGAGGGAACAGCCTGGCGATCGCCGCGTCGCTGGCCGGGGCCACCGGGCTGTCGTTGGGGAGCGCATGCTCCAGCTGGTCCCGCGGCACCGGCGCGAGCGACATCGAGCCGCGGAGGGAGCGGACCACCTTGGGGATGTAGACCTCGCCCAGCGGCCGGTACAGGCAGGCCCACCAGCAGAAGAACACCTCCGCCATGAAGTCCAGCACCAGGTTCTCGGTCTCCTCGCCCGAGTGCACCGAGGAGAGCAGCCGCGCCACCTGCCGCAGCGCGCGCAGCTGGAACACGGCGTCGTCCAGCTGGCCCTGCCGCTCCCGCAGTACCCCGTGCAGCTCCAGCATCACCGAGAGCCCGAGGGCAATCGGGGTGGCGTGTCCGCCCATCTCGGCGGCGGTGGCGGGTTCGGCGAGGATGGCGAGCTGGGTCTGGCCGCTGGAGAGGCGGATCACCTCCCGGGCACCCGGCAGCCAGTCGGGCGGGGGGAGCAACGGGACGGTGGCCCCCGGCGAGTGCACCTGGATCCAGATGCGCTCGCTCCCGAAGCGCTGGACCAGGGCGTCGCGACAGCGCTCGAACAGCTCGGTGTCCGAGGTCGCGGTGCGGCAGGCCTGGGCAAACGCACCAGGCAGCGAGGCCAGGGCCATCGGCGTGGGGGAGGCGTCCATCCTGTTGCCTAATATAGGCCTAGCTGCCCCCGGGGGACAGGACGTACCGCCTCAAGACCGGCCCTGCAATGGACGATACTTCCGGGTACCGGGCACGGCCGGCAACCAGGGAGGCAGTGTGAGCAAGGTCGGGATGATTCTGGGCGGGGTCGGGACCTTCGCAGGCGCCGCCACCGTGGGGTTCGTGGTGCTGCTGGCGCGCGAGGCCCGGGTGGCGGGAGCGGAGGTCCGCCAGCTCCGGGTCCAGGTGGACGAACTGCACGAGGCGCTCGCGGCCGGGCAGGCCGCGGGCCGCACCGGGCACGGCCGTCCCAACGTGCTCACCAGCTTCAATCCGGACGTCAACGAGCCGCGCATCAAGGAGTCCACCTTCGTGGACCCGATGGCCTCCGTGATCGGCGACGTGGAGCTGGCCGGCGGGGTGTACGTCGCGCCCTTCGCCTCGATCCGGGGCGACGAGGGCCAGCCCATCGCCCTGAGCGACGAGGCCAACGTGCAGGACGGGGTCGTGATCCACGCCCTGGAGACCGAGTCGCACGGCAGGCCGGTACCCAACCGCACCTACGAGGTGAACGGCCGCAACTACGCCGTCTACATCGGCAAGCGGGTCTCGCTGGCGCACCAGTCGCAGGTGCACGGCCCGGCGCGCATCGATGACGATGTCTTCATCGGGATGCAGGCGCTGGTGTTCAAGTCCTGGGTGGGGCGGGGGAGCGTGGTGGAGCCGGGGGCCAGGCTCATCGGGGTGATCGTGCCCCCGGGGCGCTACGTGAAGGCGGGCACCGTCCTCACCGACCAGCACCAGGCCGACCAGCTGCCGCTGATCACCGAGGACTACCCGTTCAAGGGGCTCAACGAGGCGGTGGTGCACGTCAACACCAGCTTCGCCGAGGGCTACGGCGCCGCGGTGCGCGCCGCCCAGGAGGCGGAGGGCGCCGGCGAGGGTGCGGCGGTGACGGGAGAGGTGGCGGCGCGGGAGCCCGCGGCCGCCGGGCACCACTAGGGCAGAGTCTGGAGCAGCCGGTCGGCCAGCGCCCGCAGTTCCGCGAGCAGCGCCGGGCGCGGCCCCATCGGGTGCCGGGCCAGCACATCCACCACGGTACTGAACCACCACCGCGCCGCGTGCGCGCCGCCCGGTGCGTACACCGAGAGGTACTCCGGCCCCAGCCGGCGCACGTCGGTGAGCAGCGCCCCCGCGACGTAGGTCTCGTTGGCGGTCAGCACCTCCAGCGGGCAGGAGTCCACCGCCGACAGTCCCGCCAGCAGCTCGGTGCGGCTGGCCTCCCAGCTCCGCAGCTTGCCCCGGGTGTCGTAGCGCGGTTCCAGCACCGGCTCCAGCACCCGCTGCACCTGGGTGCCGAACTTCTGCGTGATCTTCTCCAGCAACTCCTTCTGCCAGCTGCCGGGCGCCTCGTTCACCACCGGGCGCAGCACCCCCGCCACGATGCCCGGCTCCTCGACGCCATGGCGGGCGAGGATCACCGCGACGTTGGCCGGGGCGGTCGGCCAGGTGGCGGTGCCGGTGGCCGCGGGCCGGACGCTGCCGTGCTTGGCGGCGAAGGCCAGGGCGTGGGCGATGCGGTCGGAGTAGCCCAGGGTCATGGAATGCCCAGCAGCTTGTGGGTCTGGAGGCTCAGGCGCCACTCCGGGTGGCGCAGGCAGTAGTCCACCGCCCGGGCGGTGTGCTCCGCGAGGGCGGGTCCGTCCATCGGCTGCAGGAAGAAGTGCCGGAACCCGAGCCCGCGGTACCGCTCCGGCTCGGCGCCTTCCTGCGGGTAGACCAGTTTCAGCTCGTCCCCGGTGGTGAGCGCCAGCGGTGCGCCTGCCTTGGGGCTGACGCAGGTCCAGTCGATCCCCGGCGGAGCCGGCTGGGTGCCGTTGGTCTCGACCGCCACCTCGAACCCCGCCGCATGCAGCGCCGCCACCGCCGCGTCATCCAGCTGCAGCAGCGGCTCGCCACCGGTGCACACCACCAGCGGGCGGGACCGGGCATCGGCGCCCCGGGGCCAGGCCGCAGCTACGGCGGCCGCCAGCGCCGCCGCCGACTCGAACCTCCCGCCCCCGGGACCGTCGGTCCCGACGAACTCGGTATCGCAGAAGCGGCAGGTGGCGGTGGCGCGGTCGGCCTCGCGGCCGGTCCACAGGTTGCACCCCGCAAAGCGGCAGAACACCGCCGGGCGCCCG
>CAZYIV010000039.1:0-21889 GCA_964647615.1 uncultured Gemmatimonadaceae bacterium
TTGTTGGGATTGATCGCCAGGCTGAGCATGTAGGCCAGCCGCGCCACCGGGTGGGGTGGGGTCAGCATCTGGCCGGCGTAGAGCGGGTGGAAGTAGGGGAAGTTGTCGCGCATCCGGTCGGCGACTTCCTCCAGCACCTCCGCCACGCCGGGTGTCGCGGGGGCGTCCACCGGCGGCAGCGTGGTGAACCCGGCTTCCAGCCGGGCGAGGGCGCGGTCGAGCAGGGCCAGCGATTCGCGGTCGAGCAGGGTCATCTCCTCATCTTCCCAGCGGAGGTCGTGATGCGGTGGATCGGCGTGGTGCTCGCGGGCATGCTGGTCGCGCCCGGCGTGGCGGCGCAGCGACACGAGGTGCTCCAGGTGCCCGGCACGGTGGCGGGGCTCCCCTTCTCGCCCGCGGTCCGGGTGGGGAAGATCATCTACCTCTCGGGCCAGCTGGGCAACGTCATGGGCACCCGCGACCTGGTGCCGGGTGGCATCGGCCCCGAGACCCGGCGCACCTTCGAGAACATCCGCACGGTGCTGGAGGCGGCGGGGAGTTCGCTCGACCGGGTGTTCAAGTGCACCGTCTTCCTGGCGGACATCCAGGACTACGCCGCCATGAACGAGGTGTACGCCAGCTTCTTCCCCGCCGCGCCACCGGCACGGTCCACGATCGCGGGGAGCGGCCTCGCACTGGGCGCGCGGGTGGAGATCGAATGCATGGCGACCACCGGCTCCTGACTCGTCGCGGCTAGACCCGGCCCGCCACGAAGGCGTCGCGCGCGGCGCGGATGGCGTCGGGCCGGTTGGTAACGATCCCCTGGGCGCCGTTCCGCCACAGCCGGATGGCGCTCCGCGCGTCGTCCACGGTCCACACGTGGGTAGTGGCGCCGTGCCGCCGGGCGGCGCGGCAGAAGCGGCGGCTCGGGACGGTCAGCCCGTGGAATCGGTGCGGCACCGCGAACAGCCGGCAGGCCGGGTCGGGGGCGCGGAACCCGAAGAACAGGCCGCTGATGTCGCGGCGGCTCGCGCCCAGCCGGAAGGGCGCCGCGCGGAAGGCGGCGAGCGCCTGCCAGTCATCGCCGGCCAGCACGGCCCGCCCCGCCGCCCCGGCGGCCACCAGCTCCGCCGCCACCACCTCCTGCACCTCCGGCTCCTTGATCTCGATCAGGAGCGGCACCTCGCGGAACTCGGCGAGCACCGCCGCCAGTGTGGGAATCTGCACGCCCCGCCCGGCCCAGGGCGTCGCCCCATCGGCATCCACGAAGCGGCAGCCGGCATCGGCGGCCTGCAGCTCGGCCCGGGTGAGCCAGGCCACGGCTCCGGTGCGGTCGGTGGTGCGGTCAATGGTCGGATCGTGACAGACCATCGCCACGCCGTCGGCCGAGCGCCGCACATCGAACTCGAGTGCCTCGGCACCGAGCGAGAGCGCCAACCGGAAGCTCTCGAGGGTGTTCTCCGGGGCGTAGCTCGCGGCGCCGCGGTGGCCGATGACCGGATGCGCCGCCGGGTCGAGCAGGAGGTCGGGGAGTGGCGTCGTCATGGAATCAGTCCTGGCGCTGGCCCAGGCGGTCGCGCAGGGCATCGCCCACGAGGGTGGAACCCATCACCACCAGCACCAGCGCCACGCCCGGTGCCACCGCCACCCAGGGGGCGTTCACCAGGGTGTCGCGGCCGGAGGCGATCATGCCGCCCCACGAGGGGAGCGGCGGCTGCGCGCCGAGGCCGAGGAACGAGAGGCCCGCCTCGAGCATGATGGCATTCCCGATCCCGAGCGCCGCGGCCACCGTCACCGGCGTCCAGGTGTTGGGCAGGACATGCCGCAGCGCGATCTCCGCCCGGTGCATCCCCAGCGCGGTCGCGGAGGTCACGTAGGGGCGGGCGAGGATCGTCGCGGCCTCGCCGTGCACCAGCCGGGCCACGCTCATCCAGCCGGTGAGTCCCAGCACCACCACCACCAGGGCGGTGCTGGGCGCCCACAGCGCCGCCAGCAGGAGCAGCAGCACCACCCGCGGCAGCGCCAGCGCGAAGTCGGTCAGCGCCAGCAGCGCCAGCCCCACCGGCCCGCGCCACACCGCCGCGGCCAGCCCGACCAGGACCCCGATCCCCACCGAGAGCACCGTGGCGAGGATGCCGGTCGCCAGCGAGATGCGGGCGCCGAAGACCAGCCGGCTCCAGACGTCACGCCCCAGGCGGTCGGTGCCGAGCAGGTGGAATGCGCCGAGCGCGTCACGGGAAAGCGGCGGGCTGAACCGGGTGCGGACCACGTCGGCCTGGGCGAGCGGATCGTGACCCGCGACCAGCGGGGCCAGGAGCGCGAGCAGCCCGAGCGCCAGGAGCAGCGCCAGGCCGGCGTGGAGCCGGCGGTCAGTGCGCATGGCGGAGCCGCGGGTCCATCCAGCCGCGCAGCAGGTCGGCGAGCAGGTTGCCGAGCACCACCAGGATGGCACTCACGGTGGCACCGGCCAGCACCACCGGGTAGTCCCGCGCCTGCACCGCGCCGATCAGCACCCGTCCCACGCCCGGCCAGGCGAAGATCGCCTCCACGAAGACGGCGCCGGAGAAGAGCGCGGGGAGCGACAGCCCGAGCAGCGTGAGCACCGGGCCCAGGGCGTTGCGCAGCAGGTAGCGCCGCGCCACGCGCGCAGGCGGCAGCCCCCGCGCGGCGGCCGCCGCGAGGAACGGCTCGCCGTGAACGTCGAGCAACGCGCCCCGCACGAAGCGGGCGGCGCCGCCGGCGCCGATCAGCGTGAGGGTGAGCAGTGGCAGCGCCAGGTGCCGCAGCCGGTCGGCCAGGCGGGGCAGGGGGCCGAGGAAATCGGCGTCGAGTCCCGCGGCACCGAAGGCGGGGAGGAGCCGCCAGTGGTAGGCCGCCAGCCAGACCAGCATGATCGCGAGCCAGTAGCCCGGCACCGCGAACAGCGTAACGCTCGCGAGGGTGAGCGCGGTGTCGGTGCGGCGGCCCCCGCGCACCTGCAGCAGCGCGATGCCGATGCCCAGCAGGTAGCTCAGCCCGAGCGAGAGCGTCACCAGCAGGGCGGTGGCGGGCCAGGCCTCGGCGAGCATCGCCGTGACCGGCCGCCCGGTCGTGAGGCTGGTGCCCCAGTCGCCCCGCGCGGCGCGCCACAGCCAGTCGCCGAACTGCACCGGCAGCGGCCGGTCGAGCCCGAGCGCCGCGCGGGTCGCGGCCACGTCGGCGGGGGACGCGGTGGGCCCGGCGAGGAGACGGGCCGGATCGCCAGGGGCCAGGTGCAGCAGCACGAAGGTGAGCGCCACCACCCCGAGGACGATCAGGACCCCGGTCCCGAGCCGCCGGGCGAGCAGGAAACGCATGCCGGGAATGTGCCCGCGCGCGGGGAACGCCGCCAGCGTCGCGGTTTGCTTTCCGGGCGGCGCCGGGCACCTTTGTCCCATGCGCCGCCGCGCCCTCGCCCTGCTCCTCCTCACCGCCTGTGCCCCCGGCGCCGGGCGGCATGGCGACACGGTGCTGTTCGCCAGCGGCGCCGACCTGCAGAGCATCAACCCGCTGTTCACCGTGCACCCGCTGGCCCGCCAGGTGCAGCGCTACGTCCTGCTGACCACCCTGGTGCAACGGGACAGCGCCCTGGCGATCGTTCCGTACCTGGCCCGCCGCTGGAGCTGGGCCGATGGCGGGCGACAGCTGACCCTGCACCTGACCCGCGCCGTCCGCTGGGACGACGGCCTACCCACCACCGCGCGCGATGCCGCCTGGACCCTCGACCGTGCCCGCGATTCCGCCACCGGCTACCCCCGGCACAATGATCTGACCGACCTGGCGGCGGTGCTCGCCCCGGACGACAGCACCCTGGTGCTGCAGTTCCGCACGGCGCCCGGCGGGATCCCGGATGTCCTCACCGACCTTGCCATCCTCCCCGCGCACCTGCTCGACACCGTCCCGGCCTCGCGGCTGCGCCAGGCGGCCTGGCAGCAGCACCCGGTCGGCAACGGGCCGTTCCGCTTCGTGGCGCACGAGGCCAACCGGCGCTGGGTCTTCGCCCGGAATCCCGACTTCCCCGCGGAGCTGGGCGGCCCGCCGGCGCTGGAGCGGCTGGTCATCGCGGTGGTTGACGAGCCGATGACCAAGCTGGCGGCGCTGACCTCCGGCGAGCTCGACTTCGCCGGAATTCAGCCGGCACACGCCTCGTTCGTCCGGGCCGACCCGGGGCTCGCCGTGCGGGATTACCCGCTCCTGTTCACCACCGGGATCGTCTTCAACGCGCGGCGGGCGCCGTTCGATGCCCTCGCGGCCCGGCGCCGGGTCAACGCCGCGATGGACCGGGCCGCGATCGTGCAGGGCTTCGTGTACGGCTTCGGCACGCCGGCCACCGGGCCGTTGCCGCCGGAGCTGGGCGGCGCGATGGACGCGCCCCCCGCGGCGGACGCGGCCGACACCGGCGCGCTCGCGTTCGAGCTCCTCACCGTCGGGTCGGGCGAGGCGGCGCTGGAGCAGATGCTGCAGGGCCAGCTGGCCGTGCACGACATCCGGATGACGATCCGCCAGCTCGAGCTCTCCGCCTTCCTCGACCGGGTGTACGGGCCCCGGCACGACTTCGATGCGGCGCTGCTCGGCACCTCGGGCGACCTGGGGCTGGGCTACCTGGCGCCGCTCGCGGGGCTGTCGGGGCTGCCAGTGCCCGCCGGCCGCGAGGCGGTCCTCGCGATGTTCGCCCGGGAGCAGCCGGTGGCGTTCGTCTACCATGCGCGCGGACTGCAGGGGGTGAACCGGCGGGTGCAGGGCGTCGAGCTCGGGCTGCGCGGCGAGCTGGCGAGCGTCGCCCACTGGAGCGTCGCGCCGTGACCGCCGCCGGCCCGCGGGCACTCGCGCCCACGGTGCGGGCCACCGCGCCGGTGCGCCTGGACTTCGCCGGCGGGTGGACCGACGTGCCCCCGTTCACCACCCGCGAGGGCGGGGTGGTGGTGAACGGAGCGATCGGGCTCCGGGTCGAGGCGGAGTTCGAGCCGGGGCGCGAGGGATTGCTGCTGCTGGCGGAGGACCTCAAGCAGGCGGCGCGCGCCCGCAGCGCGGGCGAGCTGGCGCTGGACGGCACGCTCTCGCTGCACAAGGCCGCCGCGCGCATGCTGCCGCCCGGTCCCGGCACGCTGCGCACCCGCTCGGCGGTGCCGCCCGGCTCGGGGCTCGGCAGCTCCGGGGCGCTGGACGTGGCGCTGGTGGGCGCTCTGCTCGCGGCACGGGGCGAATCGCTCCCGCCGCTCGAGGTCGCCGAGCTGGCCTGGCAGCTGGAGGTCGTCGAGGCGGGCATTCCCGGCGGCAGCCAGGACCAGTACGCCGCGGCCCTCGGCGGCATGCACCGGATGGAATTCCAGGGCGACAGCGTCGTGGTCCGGCGCATCACCGTTGCGGCGGAGGTCCTGGCCGAGCTGGAGCGGCGGATCGTGCTGTGCTACACCGGCCGGTCCCGGGTCTCGGGGCAGACGATCGACCGGGTGATGACCGCCTACACCCGGGGCGAGGCGGGCGTGACCGGGGCGCTGATGAGGATCCGGGAGGCCGCCGAGCGGATGACCGAGGCGCTCCCCCGCGGGGACCTGGCGGCGATCGGGGCGCTGCTCGACGCCAACTGGGCGGCGCAGCAGGCGCTCGATGCCGGGATGTGCACGCCGGAGATGGCCCGCCTGGAGGCGGCGATGCGCGGCGCCGGCGCCCTCGGCGCCAAGGCGGCCGGCTCGGGCGCCGGCGGTTCGATGTTCTTCCTGATGGGTGAGGATCCCGATCGGGGCAGGCGTGCGGCCGAGTCGGCCGGCGCCACGCTGCTCCCGGTACGGTGGTCCGCGGTTGGAGTGGAGACATGCTGACGCTCGATGAACTGGAAGCCCGCCGGCTGCAGCTGGCGGAATCGTCCGACCTCGAGGTGCTCCTCGCCGCGCAGGTGATGCGGGCCCGGCGCGTGGTGCAGGCGGCTCCGCCGCTGCCCGCGCTCAAGGGAATGCTGAGTGCCGACGGCGGCGTCTGTCCCGACGACCAGCACGGGCTCCGGTTCGACCCGCTGCACCCGGGGGAACATCGCTGTCCCGCCTGTGGCAAGACGTGGCGCGGCCCGCGGCACGACCAGCGCTGGGCCTGGCTGGCGCACCTGTGGCGGGCGGAGCGCCTCGCCGCGGCGGCGCTTGCCGGCGGGCTCGGCGGCGACGAGGCGGTGGTGGACTGGGCCGTCGCCGGGGTGCACGCCTACGGCGAGCACTATGCCGACTATCCCAACCGCGACAATGTCCTCGGACCGGCGCGGCTGTTCTTCTCCACCTACCTCGAGTCCATCTGGCTCACCAACTACGTGGCCGCGGCGTACCTGCTGCGCGAGCAGGGCGCGCTGGACGAGGACGCGCTGCAGCTGGCCAGCGGTGTCATCGAGGAGGCGGCCAACCTGATCGGCGAGTTCGACGAGGGGCTCTCCAACCGGCAGACCTGGCACAACGCCGCGCTGACTGCGGCCGGCGTCTGGTTCGAGGACGAGGACCTGGTGGCGCGGGCGCTGGAAGCGCCGCGCGGGCTGGTGGGCCACCTGGTGGATGGCTTCGGGGCCGACGGGATGTGGTACGAGGGAGAGAACTACCACCTGTTCGCGCTGCGGGGGATGCTGGTCGGCGCCGACTGGGCCCGGCTGGCCGGGGTAGAGCTGTTCGAGGAAGACGCGAGCCGGGACCGGCTGGTGGCGGCGCTCCGCGCCCCGCTGCTCACCGCGCTGCCGGACTGGACCTTTCCGGCCCGGAAGGACGCGCGCTTCGCCGTGTCCCTGGCCCAGCCGATGTACCTGGAGTTGTGGGAGCGCGGGGCGGCGCGGCTCCTGGCGGCGGGGGCCGAAGCGGAAGCCACCGAGATTGCGGGGGCGCTGCAGGCGCTCTATCTCCAGCCCGCGCCGCCGGCGCAGACCTTCGACAGCTACCTCCAGGAAGCGGGCGAGGAGGCACCGGAGCGCCGCGGGCGGGCCGACCTCTCGTGGTGGATGCTGGCCACCATGGCGCCGGCCCTGCCGGACGACCCCCCGGCGTGGTCGCCCGGCAGTGTGCTGCTGCCGGAGCAGGGGCTCGCCGTGCTGCGGCAGGATGGCAGCTGGGCCAGCGTGGAGTGCGGCGCCTACGGGGGTGGTCACGGCCATCCCGACCGGTTGCACCTCTCGTGGTACGCGGACGGCGTGCATTGGCTGGCCGATCCGGGCACGGGGACCTACGTGAGCCAGGCGCTGCACTGGTACCGCTCGACGCTGGCGCACAACGCTCCGCGGGTGGACGGTCGCGACCAGGCGATGGCCAGCGCCCATGCCGACATGTTCGACGTGCAGGGCGACTGGAGCTGGGTCCGGGGCCGGTTCGGGCCGCTCACCCGCACCGTGGTGCTTGGCCCGCGGCAGCTGGTGGACGTGGTCGAGTTCGCCGGCGACGAGGAGCACCTGGTGGAACTGCCCTGGCACTTCGCCGGCGAGGTGGCCGTGGTGGGCGACGGCCGCTGGGAGCCCGCCACCCTGGACGAGCCGTGGCTCGAGCGCGCGGAGCGGCACGTGCCGGCCGGGCCCGGCCCGATCCGCATCCGCGCGATCGCCGGGGAGCGGGTGCTGGAGCTGGTCACCGAGGAGGGGGCCGAGGTGTGGCGGGCGCGGGCACCCCGCCGCCCCGACGGGAGCGGCGGTGACACGATGCTCCTGCTGCGACGGCGGGGCCGGTACGTGCGCTTCGCGTCCGTGCTGCAGGTGGGGGGCGGGCTCACCGGCGCCACCTTCGCCTCGTCGGAAATCGTCGCGGAGACGGCGGCCGGGCCGGTGACCCACCAGCTGCTGAGTGACGGGTGGCAGGTCCGCGGGCCGGCCGGTGAGGCGACCCTGCGCGGCTTCCGCCGCCAGCCGCCGAGGATCGAGCTCCCGCCCGTCACCGCCGGGGGCGAGACCCAGATGCCCTCGGTGGCGACCGCGTTCCACCTGGCCCACGCCCCGGTCCTCGACGGCAGCCTGGCGGGCTTCGAGACGGCGGAACCGATCCACCTCGACCACGAGGACCAGTACCGCCGCACCGAGGAGCCGTACCCCGGGCCGGAGGCGCTCGCCGCGCGGGCCTGGCTGGGCTGGGACGAGCGGGAGCTGTTCGTCGCGGTGGAGGTGGATCACCCGTCACCGGTGTTCCGCTCGGCCTCGGCGCCGCCGCTCCAGCTCGACAACGAGCCCGACCTGATCCACGCCGACGGGGTCCAGGTCTACGTGCAGCTGGCGGGCGCGCCGGCGCATGGCTGGCTGGTCGCGCCGGACCCGGCCGGGCCGGGGGTGGGCGTGCGCGGGGTGGGCGGGCTCGCCGGGCAGGCCGGGGCGGTGCGCGGCGCGTGGCAGCGCACCGACACAGGCTATCGCGTGACCCTGGCGATCGCGGTGCCGGACTGGCCGCCGGGCGCCAACGACGACCCGCCCCGCTTCGACCTGGTGGTCAACGAGATGGCCCCGGGCCGGCTGCGCCGCCAGGGGCAGCTGGTGTGGACCGGGGGCGGGGGATGGGCCTACCTGCGCGGCGATCGGCAGGACCCGCGACGCTTCGGCGGGCTGGTGCTCGCGTGAGGATCCCCGGCTTCTCCTCCACCGGGAGCAAGCGGCCCGAAGCGCTCTTCGGCGCCGGCGCGCCGCGCGGCCTGCCGGTCCGCATGGTGCGGAGCGCCGGGGCCCGGCTGTGGGACGCGGAGGGCCGGGAGTACCTCGACCTGGTGATGGCGCTGGGCGCGGTGGGGCTGGGGTATGCCCACCCGGCGGTGAACCGTGCCGCGCACGCCGCGGTGGATGCCGGCGTGGTGGGCTCGCTGCCGCCCGAGGTGGAGGAGCGGGTCGCCGAGCGGCTCGCGGGGCTGGTGCCCGGGATGGTGCGGACACGCTTTCTCAAGACGGGCGCCGAGGCCGTGGCGGCCGCGGTGCGGCTGGCGCGGGCGCATACCGGGCGCGAGGCCGTGCTCCGCTGCGGCTATCACGGCTGGCTCGACTGGTGCCAGCCCCCCGGGACGCTGGGCGTGCCGGCCGGGATCGCGGCGCTGTCCGGTGAGCTGCCGTTCAATGATGTGGAGCGGGCGCAGTTGCTCATCCGCCGCTCCGGCGATCGGCTGGCCGCGGTCGTGGTCGAGCCGGTCATCGAGGCGGAGCCGGACCCGGAGTGGCTCCGTGTCCTGCGGGAGGAGACCCGTGCGGTCGGGGCGCTGCTCATTTTCGACGAGATCAAGACCGCCTTCCGGGTGGCGCTGGGCGGGGCCGCCGCCCGCTGGGGGGGCGACCCGGACCTCATCGTCCTCGGCAAGGCACTGGCGAATGGCTTCCCGCTGGCCGCGGTCGGCGGCCGGCGCGAGGTCATGGACACCGCGCGGCACACCTGGATCTCCTCCACCCTGGCCACCGAGCTGGTGGCGCTCGCCGCGGCGGAGGCGACGCTCACCGTCATGGAGGCGGACCAGGTGCCGGCCCAGCTGGAGCGGCTGGGCACCCCGCTCTACGAGGGCCTCGTGACGCTGGTCCAGCGGCACCCCGAACTGCTCCGCGGCGTGATGGGCCTGCCCGCGATGTGCGCGCTGCGCTGCGCCCGGGACGAGGTCGGGATCGCGCTGGCCCGGGGCGCCGCCGAGCGCGGCGTGCTGTTCAAGCGGAGCGCGTACAACTTCGTGTCGCTGGCCCATACGCCGGAGGACATCGGGCGTGTGCTTGGCATCCTGGAGGAAATCCTGGCTGAAATGCGGCCGGGCTAGCTCTTCATCTTCCCTTCAGGCGGTGCGGGCCCGCAGGAGATAGGTTGGGGGCATGGGCTCACCTGCGGAAGTCGTCTTCCGGGCGGAGGGCCTGTCCAAGTGTTACCGGATGGGCGAGGTCGAGGTCTGGGCGCTCCGGGGCGTCGATCTCGAGCTCTACCGGGGGGAGTTTGCCGTCCTGCTCGGCCCCTCGGGCAGCGGCAAGTCCACCCTGCTCAACATCCTCGGCGGGCTGGACACTCCCACCAGCGGCTCGGTCCACTTCCTCGATCACGATCTCGCCACCGGCGACGAGGCGGCCCTCACCCGGTTCCGGCGTGAGCACGTCGGCTTCGTCTTCCAGTTCTACAACCTGATCCCCAGCCTCACCGCGCTGGAGAATGTCGCGCTGGTCACCGAGGTGGCGGCCCACCCGATGGACCCGGGCGAGGCGCTGGCGCTGGTCGGGCTGGCCGACCGGCGCGACCACTTCCCCTCCCAGCTGTCCGGCGGCGAGCAACAGCGGGTCGCGATCGCGCGGGCGGTGGCCAAGCGCCCCGACGTGCTGCTGTGCGACGAACCGACCGGTGCGCTGGACTTCGAGACCGGCGTCGTGGTGCTGCAGGTACTGGAGCAGGTGAACCGCGAGCTCGGCACCACCACCGCCGTCATCACCCACAATGCGACGATCGCCGGGATGGCGCACCGCGTCATCCGGCTCCGCAGCGGCCAGGTCAGCGGGATCACGACCAACCCGGAGCGGCGGGCGCCCGCGGAGCTCACGTGGTGACCCGATGAGCATGCTCCACCGGAAGCTCCGCCGGGACGTGTGGCATGCCCGGGGCCAGCTCGGGGCGATCGCGCTGGTGCTGGCCTGCGGGGTGGCGCTGTTCGTGGCGCTGCGGAGCATGCACGGGTACCTGCGGTACCGGCAGGCGGCGTACTACCGGGAGGCGCGCTTCGCGGACCTCTTCGTCCAGGTGACGCGGGCGCCGCGCAGCGTGGCGGCGCAGGCCCGCCTCCTGCCCGGCGTGACCCAGGTGGAGCCGCGCGTGGTGGCCACGGCGGTGCTCGACCTGCCGGGCCGCGGGGATCCGGCCACCGGCCTGCTGGTCTCGTTGCCGCGCGATCCAGGGCGGATGCTCAACGCGGTGGTGCTCCGGCGTGGCCGGCTGCCGGCGGCCGCGCGCGCGGACGAGGTGCTGCTCTCCGACGCCTTCGCCCGCGCCAACGGCCTGGGACCGGGAGACAGCCTCGGGGCGATCCTGCATGGCCGGTGGGAATGGCTCCAGGTGACCGGCACCGCCATCTCCCCCGAGTTCATCTACGAGATCCCGCCGGGTGGCGGCTCGCTCTTCCCGGACAACCGTCACTTCGGGGTCCTCTGGCTGCCCGAGGCGGGGCTCGCCGCGGCATTCGACCTCACCGGCGCGTTCAACGACCTCGCCATCAGCCTCGGTCCCGGCGCGGTGCCGGCCGAGGTGATCACGCGGCTGGACCGGCTGCTGGCCCCGTGGGGCGGGCGCGGGGCGTACGCCCGGGCCGACCAGGTCTCGCACCGGTTCCTCGACTCGGAGATCGGCGAGACCCGGGTCACCAGCGTCCTGCTGCCGGGACTCTTCCTCGCGGTGACGGCGTTCCTGCTGCACCTGGTGCTCGGCCGGCTGGTGGCCACCGAGCGGGAGCAGATCGCGGTGCTCAAGGCCTTCGGCTGGAGCAATGCCGCGGTGGCCCGGCACTACCTGGCCTACGCCTTGGCGCCGGTGGGGCTGGGTCTGCTGCTCGGCACCGGGGTCGGACTGTGGCTGGCCGGAGCCTTCGCCGAGATCTACGCCCGGTTCTACCAGTTCCCCGATGCCGGTTTCACCCCCGATCCGGGTGTGTTGCTGCTCGCCTGCGCTGTCGGGGGAGGGGCCGCGCTCGCGGGCGCGGTGGCGGCGGTGCGCCGCGTGGTCGCCCTGCCACCCGCGGAGGCAATGCGGCCCGAGGCGCCGGCGCCTTTCCGGCCCGGGTGGCTGGACCGCGCGGGCGTGGTGCGGCGGGTGCCGGTCGAGGTGCGCAGCATCGCGCGGAGCATCCAGCGATTGCCGGGGCGCGCCCTGCTCACCACCCTCGGCCTGGCGCTCGCGATCGCACTCACGCTGGTGGGGCGCTTCACCTTCGACGCGATCGACTACTTGCGCGACGTGCAGTTCGAGCAGGCGTTGCGACAGGACGTGACCGTCGGGTTCGACCGCGAGCTGCCGGCCGCGGTGCGCTGGGAGCTGGCGCGGCTGCCGGGCGTGGGCCGGGTGGAGCTGGCGCGCGAGGTCCCGGTCCGCCTGCGCTTCGGCGCGGCGGCGGTCCGCACCGGGATCGAGGGGCTCGAGGCGGACGGGCGGTTGCGGCGGATCGTGACTGAGGACGGCACCGCCCGGGCCGTGCCGTCCACGGGGCTCCTCCTCTCCAGCTGGCTGGCGCGCCGGCTCGGCGCGGGCGCGGGCGACGTCGTGACCGTGGAGGTGCTGGACGGGCGGCGCGCCCGGCTGCAGCTGCCCGTGGCCGGCACGGTGAATGAACTGCTCGGCGAGGTGGCCTACGCCCGCCGCGACTACCTGGCCCGGGTGCTCGAGGAGGGCGACCTCGCCAACTCGGCCTACCTGGAAGTCGCCCCGGGGTCGCGCGCCGCACTCGACAGCGCGCTGCGCCGGCGGCCGCGCGTGGCGGGCGTGGGCTGGGTGAACCTGGCGCGCGAGGCGTTCGACCAGACCGTCGCCGAGAGTTTCCGCATCTCGCTCGGGAGCCTGGTGCTCTTCGCGGTGGTGATCGCCGCCGGCGTAGTCTACAACGCCGGCCGGGTGACTCTCGCCGAGCGAGGCCGGGAACTGGCGAGCCTCCGGGTGCTCGGCTTCACCCATCGCGAGGTGGCGACCATGCTGCTGGGCGAGCAGGCGGTGCTGCTCGCGGCCGCCATCCCGGCGGGCCTCGCGATCGGCGCGGGACTCGCCTGGCTGGTGGTGAGCCGGTTTGCCTCGAGCCTGTTCCGGATCCCGCTCATCATCAGTCCCTGGAGCCGCGGCTTCGCGGTCGGGGTGGTGCTGGTGGCGGCGGTGGCATCGGGAGCGATCATCTGGCGCCGGATCGGGCGGTTCGACCTGGTGGCCGTGCTCAAGACGCGGGAGTAGCGCATGCGGGTGCCACGGAAGGTCTGGATCGCGATCGCAGGGCTCGGCGGGGCGGCGCTGCTGTTCTGGATGTTCCGGCCGGAGGCCACGCCGGTCGAGGTGGCGCGGGTGACCCGCGGGGGCCTGCGGGAAACCATCGCCGGCGAGGGGAAGACGCGGGTGCACGATCGCTACGTGATCGGGGCGCCCATCACCGGTCGGCTGCAGCGGTTCTCGCTTCGCGCCGGCGACAGCGTCACCGCGGGCCAGGTGCTGGGCTGGGTCGCGCCGGCCCCCCTCGATACCCGGGCGCGGCGCGAGGCGGAGGCGCAGGTCGCGGCGCTCGAGGATGCGCTGCAGAGCACCGAGGCCGCCGCCCTCGCGGCCCGGGCGGCCCTGGCCCAGGCGAGCCGGGAGCGGGCCCGCGCCGACAGCCTGGCGCGCGGGGGCAACCTGAGCGCGGCCGGGCTCGAGGCGGCGGTGCTCGAGGAAACCACCCGCCGGCGGGCGGCCGAAGCCGCGACCGCGCGGGCCGATGCCGCGCGGCACGATGTCGAGCGGGCCCGGGCGGCGCTGGCCGCGAGCGACGCCGGCGCGGCCCCCGCGTTGCGCACCGTGCTCCGGGCGCCGGCCGGCGGGCGGGTGTTCCGGGTGCTGGAGGAGAACAACCGCGTGGTCGCCGCGGGAACGCCCCTGCTCGAACTGGGCGACCTCCGCGGCATCGAGGCGGTTGCCGACCTGCTCACCACCGATGCGGTCCGGGTGCACCCCGGGGACACCGTCCTGGTCGAGGCCTGGGGCGGCGGCGCCCCCCTGCGCGGCACCGTCCGGCTGGTCGAACCGTCCGGCTTCACCAAGGTGTCGGCGCTGGGAGTCGAGGAGCAGCGGGTGAACGTCATCGCGACGCTGCTCGAGCCGCCCGGGGCCCTGGGCGACCGGTACCGGGTCGAGGTCCGGATCGTGCTCTGGGGCGCCGGCGCCGTGCTGCGGCTGCCGGAGAGCGCGCTGGTCCGCGCCGACAGCGGCTGGGTGGCGTACGCCGTGGAAGGCGGCCGCCTCCGGTCCCGGCCGGTGCAGGTCGGCCACCGCGGCGACGAGGCGGTCGAGATCGTCGGGGGGCTGGGGGAAGGCGCCGTGGTGGTGCGTCACCCCGACGGCAGCCTGCGGCCGGGGGAGCGGGTCCGGGCCGTCGCCGCCGACTAGCCGCGGCTCCCGGGCCGGCACAGATTCCGGCATGCTGATCGACGTCCACGCGCACTTCTCCCATGGCGCCTGCGGCCGGGCCGACTGGCGGGAGCGGAATGCCAGCCGGCTCGCCGCCGGCGAGCGCATGGGCATCACCTGCCACGTGGCGAGCATCCTCGGCAGCTGGGGCCACACCTCCCCGGTGTACTTCCCCTCGCCGGCGGACCTGGACCAGGCCAACGCCGCGATGCGGGCGCTCGCCGCCCAGCACCCGGGGCGGATCCGCGGATACGTGGCGGTGAACCCCAACGACACGGCCCACGCGGTGGCGCAGATCGCGGAGGGCGTCGCCGGCGGGATGGTGGGCGTGAAGCTGGCGGCCAGCCGCCGCGCCGATGATCCGCTGCTCGACCCGGTGTGTGAGGCGGCCGCCCGGCACCGCCTCCCGGTGCTGCACCACGTCTGGCAGCACCGCCGGCGGGAGTGGCCCACCCAGGAGGCGTCCGACGGGGTGGAGCTCTGCCGCCTCGCCGCGCGGCACCCCTCGGTCACGTTCCTCCTGGCCCACATCGGCGGTGGCGGTGACTGGCTGCATTCGCTGCGCATCGCCCGGCGCACGCCGAACGTGGTGCTGGACCTCTCGGGCAGCGGCGTGGACGGCGGCATGCTCGAGGCCGCGCTCGCCGCCGTCGGGGCGGAGCGGCTGGCGTGGGGTGCCGACGTGACCCTCTGTACCGGATGGGCCAAGCTGCGCTTCCTTGAACGGCTGCTCCCCGCCGCGGACCTGGCCCTGGTGCTGGGCGGCAACGCGCAGCGGATCTTCCCGCCGGGAGCCTTCGCGTGATTGACGTCAACGTCTTCCTCGGCGCGTATCCCTGGCGCCGCCTCCCCGGCACGTCCCCCGCGGGGGTGCTGCAGGCGATGGACCGCGCCGGCATCGAGCACGCGTGGGTGAGCCACCTGCCGGGGCTCTTCTGGAAGGATCCGACCGAGGGCAACCCGTGGCTGTACGAGACCGTGGCCGCCCAGCCGCGATTCCGCGCCGTCGCGACGGTGCACCCCGGGCTCCCCGGCTGGGAGGACGATCTCGCCGGGGCCGTCGCGGCCGGGGCGGTCGCGGTCCGGGCGGACCCCGGCTACCTGGGGCTGGCGCCCGCCGGCGCCGAGATGCTGGCACTGGTGCGAGCCGCCGGCGCCGCGGGGATGCCGTTGCTGGCCGCCGTGCGCCTCGAGGATGGCCGCGGGCGGCACCCGCTCGACGTGGCGCCGGAGCTGGCGCCCTGGATGGTGCGGCAGTGGATCCGCGCCAGCGAGTCGGTCCGCCTCGTGGTTACCCACGCCGAGCGGAGCTTCATCGAGGAAGTGCACCATGGCTCCACCCCCGCGGAAGCGGGGCGGCTGTGGTGGGATATCAGCTGGGTCTGGGGCCCGCCCGAGGACCACCTGGCGCACCTGCTTGCCACGATCGGCCCGGCACGGTTCCTTTTCGGGACCGGCCAGCCGCTCCGCCTGGCGGAGGTGGCCGGCGCCCGGCTCGACCTGCTCGAGCTCGACCCCGCCGCGCGTGCGGCGATCACGCAGGACAACGCGGCCCGCCTCGCGGGCCGACGGAGTGGAGCGGCATGACCCCCCCCTCGCGACGTCACATCCCGCGGCTCTCGTTCCAGGGCCGGGCCGCACCACGGCTGGAGACCCCGGGGCACAGCTACGAGGTGCTCGACCTCTCCCCGGAGGGCGTGCGCTTCCGGGTCGGCGCCAAGCCGCCGGTGATCACCGTGGGCGACGTGCTCCGCGCCACCATCCAGTTTCCCGCCGACCGCTCCGTGGCGATCGAGGGCCACCTCCTCCGCGTCTCGGGCGATGAGGCCGCCGTCCGCCTGGTGTCCGGGCAGGACCGCCTCGCCGCGCCGATGCCCGCCGGCCCCCGGAGCCCGCGGCGGACCGGCCTGCTCTGGTAGGCTCCACGTGTCCTGGGCCCATGAGCGGGAGCACTACCGGGTCGCCTACCCCACCCAGCTGCGTCCCCGGTTCCTGGTACAGGGGTTCACCTTCGACGTGGTGGATATCTCCGAGCGCGGGCTCCGCTTCCGGCTCGGCGAGGCCGATGCCCCGGAGCCCGGGAACGAGGTGCAGGGGGTGGTCCGCTTCCGGCGCGGCGAGACCATCACCGTGCGGGGTTCGGTGCTGCGGCTGGACGGCAAGGAGGTGGCCGTGCGGCTCGAGGAGGGCGTGCCCCTCCGGGTGATCATGGAGGAGCAGCGCTTCCTGCTCGACCGTCACCGCCACCTGGGCATGTGACGTGAGCTCCCGGGCCGATGTCGCCGTGGTGGGTCTGGGCGCCGCCGGCAGCGCCGCCGCACTCACCCTGGCCCGGCGCGGGGTGCGGGTGGTGGGCTTCGACCGCTTCCAGCCGCCCCACGTCCACGGCTCCTCCCACGGCCGCTCGCGGGTGATCCGCGAGGCCTACTACGAGTCTCCCGCGTACGTCCCCCTGATCCAGCGTGCCTACCAGTTGTGGGAGGCGCTCGAGCGCGAGGCCGGCACCACGCTGCTGCAGCGCACCGGCGGGCTGATGCTCGGGGCGGCGGAGGGCGGGCTGGTGCGCGGTGCCCGGCGGAGCGCCGAGGAGCATGGCCTCCCCTTCGAGTTGCTGGACGCCGCCGAGATCCGGCGCCGGTTCCCGCCGTTCCACGCCCCCGCCGGCACCGTCGGCGTGCTGGAGCCCCGCGCCGGCATTCTCGACCCCGAGCGCGCCATCGAGACGATGCTGGCGCAGGCGCGCGCCGCCGGCGCGGACCTCCGCCCCGGCACCACGGTCGAAGGCTGGCGCGGCACCGCGGACGGCATCGAGCTGGCGACCAGCGCGGGGCCGGTGCTCGCGGGACGCGTGGTGTGCACCGCGGGCCCATGGATGGGAGAGTGGCTCGGCGCCGCGGCCCCGCCGCTCGCCGTGGAGC
This sequence comes from uncultured Gemmatimonadaceae bacterium, assembly GCA_964647615.1. Classification (GTDB taxonomy): domain Bacteria; phylum Gemmatimonadota; class Gemmatimonadetes; order Gemmatimonadales; family GWC2-71-9; genus JADJOM01. The sequence continues at coordinate 16,979 of CAZYIV010000039.1, forward strand.
GCCAGGTGATGTACTGGTTCGCCCCGGAGGACCCGGCGCCATTCGGCGCGGGCCGGCTGCCGGTGTTCATCTGGGAGTGGGAGCCGGGGCGGCTGTTCTACGGCATCCCGGACCAGGGGCAGGGATTCAAGGTCGCGCAGCATCACGGCGGCGAGGCCACCACCGCCGGCGGCGTGCGCCGGCAGGTCCTCGCCGAGGAGGTGAGCGCCATGCGGCAGCTGCTGCGCCGGTTCATCCCCGACGCGGACGGCCCGCCGCTCGATGCGGTCACCTGCCTCTACACCAACACGCCGGACCACCACTTCCTGCTGGGGGCACACCCGGCCGAGCCGCGGCTGGTGCTGGGCAGCGCCTGCTCGGGGCACGGGTTCAAGTTCGCGCCGGTGCTGGGCGAGGTGCTCGCCGACCTGGCGCTCACCGGGCACACCGCCTTCGACCTCGGCCCGTTCCAGCCGGCTCGCTTCGGCTGAGGGCGCCGGGCTACTGCCAGCGGAAGGTCCGCAGCGCCAGCAGGAAGGCCACGACCAGCCAGGCCCCGAGGACGGCCAGCTTGCCGGCGACCGCGGCCAGCCCGGCGCCCTCGAGCATGATCAGCCGCAGCGCATCCACCAGCGCGGTGAGCGGCAACGCCTTGATCACCGGCTGCACCAGCGCGGGGAAGCGGTCCGACGAGAAGAACACCCCGCTCAGCACCCACATCGGCATCAGCATCAGGTTCATCACCCCCGACGCCCCCTCGATGGTGGTGGGCCGGGCCGCGGCCAGCAGGCCCAGCGCCCCGAAGGTGAGCGAGCCGCACGACGCCACCAGTGCCAGCGTGGCCAGCGAGCCGCGCACCGGGACACCGAAGGCGATCACGCCGAAGAGCAGGATGCTCCCGACCTCCAGCACCAGCAGCAGCAGCTGGGCGAGCGGAAAGGAGGCGAGGAACTCGGCCCGCGACATCGGGGTGGCGAGCAGCCGCTTGAGCAGCTTCCGCCGGCGCGCATCCACGATGGTGAACCCGGTGCCCCACACCCCGCTCCCCATCAGGTTGAGCGCGATGAGCCCGGGCAGCAGGAAGTCGATGTAGCGCGAGCCGCGCTCCCGCACGATGGTGTCGCCGGTGGGGAAGCCCTCGGTGCGCCCCGCGGCGCGCTGCAGCCGGTCGTCCACCCGGAGCCGGGCGGCGGCGGCCTCGGGCCGGGTGTCGTCGTAGCGGTATTCGAGGCCGCCATCCGCGCGGGGCACCACCACCAGCGCCGCCCGGCCGGTGCGCAGGGCCAGCGCCGCCGCGCTGGAGTCCGGGTAGCGGGTGACCGCGAAGGCGGAATCGCCGCCGAGCGCCTCGGCGGTCGTGGCGGCGGCGGCGGCGCCGGCACTCCACTCCGCGACGCCCACGGCCACGTGCTCGACCGGCTTGTCGCGGAAGGCGATGCCGAGCCCCGCCGCGAGCACGATCGGGAAGCCGTAGGTCCAGAAGACCGCCTCCGGCTCGCGGAAGAACTCCCGCAGCCGCACGCCGACCAGCGCCCGGATGCTGCGGCCGAATTCAGCCATCGCGCAGGTGCCGGCCGGTGAGGGTCACGAAGACATCCTCGAGGGTGGGGACGTGGGTCCGGAGCTCCGCGACCGCCACCCCGTGGCGCTCCAGCAGCGCCAGCAGGGTGGGGAGGGCCGCATGCAGCTGTGCCACCCGGAGCGTGATCGTGGCGCCGTCCCGGGCGCTGCCGCGCACTCCCGGCACCGTGTCCCAGTCGGGAAGGGCCGCGGCGCCGTCCGCCAGCACCAGTTCGATCACCTGCTCGGCGCCGATCGAGGCGATGAGCTCCCGTGGGGTCCCGAGGGCGATCACCTTCCCCCGGTCCACTACCGCAACGCGGTCGCACAGCTTCTCCGCCTCGTCCATGTAGTGGGTGGTCAGGATGACGGTGCGGCCCTCCGCCCGAAATCCTTCGATCAGCTCCCACAGCTGTCGGCGGGACTGCGGGTCGAGTCCGGTGGTGGGTTCGTCGAGGAACAGCAGCTCGGGGCTTCCCACCAGCGCGGTGGCGAGGGCCAGCCGCTGCTTCTGCCCGCCGGAGAGCTGCCCCACCCGGGCGCCGGCCTTCTCCGTCAGCTGCACGCTGGCCAGCGCCGCCTCGGGCGCGATGCCCGCCGGGTAGAAGCTGCGGAACAGCCGCACCGTCTCCCGCACGGTGAGCTTGTCGGAGAACTGGGTCTCCTGCAGCGAGACCCCGATGCGGCCGCGCAGCGCCTCCGCGTCGGTGGCCCAGCGGCGGCCCAGCACCTCGACCTCGCCGCGGTCGGGGGCGAGCAGCCCCTCGCAGATCTCGATGGTGGTGGTCTTGCCGGCGCCGTTGGGGCCCAGCAGCCCGAAGCACTCGCCGGGCCGGACCTCGAGGTCGAGGCCGTCCACCGCCCGGACGTCGCGGTAGGCCTTGTGCAGCCCGGCCAGGCGGAGCGCCGGGGTCATCGGGGCGCCCGGGGCTGGCAGGCGTGCCAGAAGCGGAGCAGTTCGCGGGTAGTGGGGAAGACCCGGACCTCGGGGTCGGTCAGGGCCCGGTCGCGGGACTCGAGCTTGAGGTCGAGGTGGGGCCGCCCGTCCCGCAGGTGGAAGGCGCGCCGCGGCGCGCCCACGCGCTCGCGCAGCGCGTCCAGCTCGGCGAGGTCGTTGGTGCTCGACAGCACGTGGGACCAGCCGGGGACCATCAGGTTGTCGCGGTCCATGAGCAGCATGGCGGGGAAGATCGGCAGCCACCGGCGCATTCGTCCAGAGGCGGGGCTCGACGGCCCGGCGACAGGCGGTGTAGAATTCCCGCCAGTCGCCGCCCACCCCGTTCCAGTGGAGTTGTCGTGCCCGAACGCACCGACCTCGCGGATGCCGTCGCCCTCCCGCGCCTTGCGGCGGAGCAGGTGGTCGCGCGCGCCGGAGACGCCGACATCCTGCTGGTGACCAGTGCCTCGCCGGCCGCCGACCGGGCGCTGGCGGAGCAGGTCGCCCGCCGCGCGGTGCGCGACACCCCGTTCAACAGCCCCGCCTACACCGCCACCGACGACGCGGACACCCGGGTGTTCATCGCCCGGGAAGGCGGGCGCGCCATCGGGCTCGCGGTGCTGCGCCCCCGGGCGCGCTGGGCCTGGTGGTCGTGGGATGACTGGGACGCCGAGCGGCGCCCCGCGACCGGGGTCGCGCCGCTGGTGTCGTGGACGGTGGAGACGATCTGGGTGCACTTCGGTTGCAAGGGCCGGAGCCTCGCCAAGGCGATCCTCGATGCCGCGGCCGCCGAGGTGCAGCAGCCGATATCCTCTTTTGGCTGGCACCGTCCCTTCACGCCGTCCGGCGAGGCCTTCGTCCGCCGCTGGTGCCCCGAAGGGTTCTGGGTCCCCGAGTAACGGCCGGGCCGCGGCTCAGCCGCGGTGGCTCCGCAGTTCCCGGCCGTGGGCCTGCCACAGCCGCCACAACTCCCCCCAGCTCGCCGGCCGCGCTCCCCGCGCCACGTTGGCCGCCGCGATCTCGAACAGCAACCGCCACTGGGTGAACAGGGTCCGGTACGCCGCGCGGAGCGGCGTCGCCGGGTCGTAGATGCTGGTGGCTTCCGCGGTGGCGCCATTCAGCTCCAGCACCCGGAGCTGCTCGCCCCGCCGAAAGGCCGCCTCGTCCGGCACCCGGATATCGTACCGGCCGAAGAAGAACCCGGCGTAGCCCCGGCTCAGCCGGTCCACCGCCGCCGCCAGCGCCGGCGTCGCGAGCGCGGTGCCGTCGAGGAAGAGCGAGCCGCGGGAGTGGGTACCGAGTTCCACCAGCGGCACTACCTCGCCGGCGGCGGGGACCCAGGTCAGCCGGGCGGCGTGGCGCCGGAAGTGCAGCGGCGCCATGCACAGGGCGCGGTCGTCGCGCAGGATCAGTTCCTCCAGCGTGGCCTCGCCATCACCGGTGAGGGTCAGGAACCGCTTGTCGGTGATGGCGAAGATCCGGCCGGCCGGTGCCTCCGGGTGCCGCAGGTAGAACACCCCGTACTCCCGCCCCGGGGCGTAGGCCTGGGCGATGGTGTCGCCCCCGGCGCGCGCGAGGTAGGCCGAGACCTCAGCCTCGGTCCGGGTGATGGCCACGCCCGAGCCGCGCTCCCCGACGTCCGGCTTGAGGACCAGGGGCCAGGGCACGGGGAGCGTGGCCTGGAAGGCGCGCACCGCCGCCAGCCGCTCCGCCGGCGGGAGCGCCGCCGGGACCAGCCGGTACGACGCGACCAGCTCCGGTGCGCCCTTCAGCCCATCGAGGATCGCCGCCTTCGATTCGCCCACGAAGCCGCCGCCGGGAATCGCGGGGTTCACCGCGGTGAACAGCCGGAGCGAGCGGTGGCGCAGCGCCAGCCACAGGATGTACAGCACCACCGGCGGGTAGAAGGCCCACCGGGGCCAGAACTCCCAGCGGGTGAGCCGGCGCCAGCGCCCCAGCAGCAGCCGCCGGCCGCGCCAGGTGACCAGCGGCAGCACCAGCTTGAGCAGCACGAAGAGCACCAGCGCGGTGACCAGCAGGTACAGCGCGGCCCGCTCGCGGAACACGGCGAGCATGGACTGCACCGCCTCGCCGAAGGCCGCCGAGACGCCGACGATGATCGGGGTCCAGATGGCGCAGGCCACGAAGAACAGCGCCGCGAACTTCGCCCGCCGGGTCTTGAGCATGCCCGCGGCGAAGTAGGTCGGCAGCCGGGTGCCGGGGAGCACCCGGGTGAGGAAGACCAGCAGGGCCCCCTGCCGCTCGATCCACTGCGAGCTCCAGGCGATCGCCTCGGGGGAGATGAACCAGCGCACCGGCGCCCGCGCCAGCACCGCGCGCCCGAAGGTGCGCCCCGCCTGGAACACCAGCAGGTCGCCGAAGAAGATCCCCGCGAAGCAGGCCAGCGTGCCGGTGGCAAAGCCCAGCGTCCCCCG
>CAZYIV010000039.1:21989-31420 GCA_964647615.1 uncultured Gemmatimonadaceae bacterium
GTAGCGCTGCAGGATGCCGCGGTAGGGGCGCTGGTCGGTGTCGTAGAAGTTCCGGGCGTAGGGCACGCTCAGCATGGCGTCGTCCAGCCAGCCGAAGTGCGGCACGCCCTCCCGCAGGACCCACAGTCCCGCCAGCTGCAGCCCGTGGATGATGTGGTTGAGGTGGTAGTCGCCCAGCAGCTCGTATTCCTGCGCCCCGATGGCGGAGAGCATCACCAGCGACCGTACCCGGACCGGCGCCGCGGCCTCCATGTGGAGCACCACCCCGCCGCCCATGCTGAACCCCACCAGGTGAGCCGAGCGGATCCCCAGGCTGTCGAGCAGCTGGAGCAGGTAGTGCGCGTGGGCCTGGTTGGAGTAGTCGGGGACGTCCCAGCTGGAGCCGCCGAACCCGGGCAGGTCCGGTGCGATGGTGCGGTACTGATCGCCGAGCAGGCGGGCCAGGGCGGTCACCTCGCCATTGTCGCCGGGGCTCCCGTGCACCAGCACGATGACCGGCCGGCCGGCGCCGCTGTCGGCCGGCGCGTATTCCCGGTAGGCGAGCCGCACCGGCGTGGCCAGCTCGCGCGCGCCGGCCACCGCGTGCACGGTGACGGTGTGCTCATCGGGCGACGGCGGGTGCGCGGCGGGCGCAGCCAGCCGCACCACGTGGCTGGCCGCGAGCAGCGCGAGGTAGCCCCACAGCAGCCGGCGCCACCAGCGGCCGCGGCGGGGGGGCTCAGGCGCCTCGGCGCTCACTCAGTGACGGGGCAGGGAAGGGCAAGCCGCTCGAGGTCGAGCGGCGGCAGCGGGGTCCCCCGGCAGGGGGCATCGGGCACATGCAGGAGGGTAACCCGGTCCGGCGCCACCGTCACCTGCGAGAAGCTCCGGGTCTCGGCGTCATCGCGGTGCATGCAGACCGAGCGCCGGCCCCGCTCCGGGAGGTGGCTGCGGTGCAGGGCGGCGAGCGCCTCGCCCGACGCGGGCCGTGCCTCGCGGAAGAGCACCCGGCGCGCCTCCGCCACCTCCGGCTCGGTCACCGCGCTGCTGGTGCACGCCAGGCCCGGCGTGGGTGCCTCGGTGTGGCGCACGGTGTCGCCGTCCCACGCGCTGACCTGCGGCACGCCACCCGGCTCCAGCGCCACCAGGGTGAAGGGGGCGGTGCGGGCCAGCACCGCCGGATCCAGTGCGGCGCGGACCTGGGCGGCGCCGGGCTGGGCGATCAGGTCCAGCAGCAGCAGGCCGCGGCTCCGCACCGGCTCCTGCGGCGGACGCGCCGCGCCGTGGTAGCGGTTGAGCAGGCCGAGGGTGAGGCCGGCGGCGTTCACCGCCAGCCAGGAGCCGCCGTGATCGCTGTCGAGGGGAGCGAGGTAGGGCATGCCGCCCGCGTCACGCCGGGCGGGGGGAAGTGCGGGCCCGCGGGTGCGGCGCTCGTCCCGGTTGAAGCACAGGACATAGCCGCCGGCCGCGGGCAGCCAGCTTACCGTGCACATGCTTCGGCGCGTCGCTCGGCCTGGATGGTGGAGGGCGCCACGCCGAAGGCGGCCTCCGCCTCGTAGCCGGTCCGCCGGAGCAATTCCTTGATCAGGGCAAAGTGGTGCACCGTGTGGCTCACCAGGAACTGCAGCTCCCGCTTGATGCTCGAGGTGCTCCAGTCGGGCGCATCGTCGGTGCCGGCGACGCTGCGCAGCGTCACCTGGATCGGCCGGGCGGCGAGGTCGGCCGGCAGGCGGGTGAGGTCGCTGATGTACCCCAGCGCGGTGGCGAGGGCCAGCGCCCGGTCGGTCTCCAGCGGCACCTTGCGCTCCCGGGCGTCGTAGTCGATGGCCCCGGTGGGGAGCCCCGCCAGGAAGGCATGGTAGTGATCGAACACGTGGCGGAAGTGCGCGCCCACCGGCGAGATCCCCGGTGCGGCACCGCCGGCGGCGTAGGTCGCGTCGTCGAGGTGCCGCAGCACCTCCACCGCCTGCTCCAGCACGATCAGGTTTCCGGCCACCGCTTCCAGTCGCTCCGACATCCTCACTCCGGGACCACGGGGATGAACTGTGCCGTGACCGCGGCGTGCAGCCGGCCGGCCAGGCGCTTGCGATCCTGCTCCGCGATGGGGTCCGCGCCGAATCGCACGGTCGCCTCCACCCGCGGCAGGCGGGCCAGCTCCACCAGGTGCCCGCCGAACGTCATGTCGCCCCACCAGCAGACCGCCAGGTGCGCCGGGGGGCTCCCCGGCGGCGTGCGGTACGCCAGCGACGCGTAATGTACCGGGTGGCCGGTCCGCGCCGCCCATTCCAGCAGGGCGGGCCGGAACGGCAGCACCGTCTCGCCGGCGGTGCTCGTCGCCTCGGCGAAGACCACCACCCCGTCCCCCTGGGCGATCGCGTCCGCCATGGCGTCGAGCGCGCGGAGGGCGTCCCGTTTCACGTCCCGCGCGATGAAGATCGTCCCCATCGCCCGCGCCAGCAGCCCCACCACCGGCCAGCCCCGCACCTCGCGCTTGGCCACGAACCGCACCGGCGCAAGCGTGGCGAACACCAGGATGTCGAGGTAGCTGAGGTGGTTGGAGACGAGGAAGAACGGTGCCGCCGGCGCCTGCCCCTCGGTCTCCACCCGTACCCCCAGCACCCACGCCCCCGCCACCGCCCAGCCGCGGAAGGTGGCCCGCCGCACCGCCCGCCGGAGCGGCGGGAGCGGCAGGGTGAGCACCGTCCCCACCAGCCAGCCGGCCATCACCGCCGCCGAGAGCAGCGCCAGCGCCCCCAGCCGCAGCGCCCCCCGGACCCGCTCAGCCCCGCCGGAAGAAGAACTTGTAGCTGTGGGCATCGAGGGACTGCACGTCCAGCGAGACCAGGAAATCGATGGTCTTGAAGGCGCGGTCGATCGCCGGCGGGCCGAATACCTTCGCCCCCAGCGAGAGGTAGCTCGCGAACAGCGGCGGGATGTGCACCGGCGCCACGGCGACGGCCGCCGGGTCGGCGTCGTCGCAGCCCAGGCCCGGGAGCGGCGGCGCGAGCAGCGTGGGATGCACGTGCCCGTCCCGATGCAACTGGTGCATCGTGGCGAGGCCCAGCGCCGCATCCTGTGAGGTGAGGGAGCAGCAGCCGAAGAGGTACCGCTTCCGGTTCCACAGCAGGTACAGGGCGAGCCCCCTCCACAGCAGGTTGAGCACCCGGCCGTTCCGGTGCCCCCGGGCCACGCAGGCCCGCCCCACCTCGACCGCCTGGGCCAGGTACTCGCGCGGCAGCAGCTTCAGGTCAAACTCGCCCGCGGAGTAGAATCCCGCGCGCCGCTCGGCCATCTCCGCCGTCTGCAGCCGGTAGGTGCCCACCACGTCGCCGGTGTCGGCGCAGGCGATCAGCAGGTGGTGGAAGTGGGGATCGAGGTCGTCCTCGTCCCGCCCGGTCTGGAAGGCGCTGTCGAGCCCCTCGCCCAGCTCCAGGTTGAAGATCTCGAACCGGAGCCGCTGGATGGCATCGAGATCGTCCACCGAGCGCGCGAAGCGCACCACATACCGTCCCGCCGCCACCTCGCTGTCCGGCAGCAGGGCCGGGAAGCTGGGGTAGGGGACGCCGAGGTCTCGGCGGGCGAACCCGGTGCTGGCGCGCGGGGCGCGGGGATCGTGGTTGGGCATCATGGGCGCCCCTCCGTGGGGGGAGGGGTCACAGCTACAACGAAACCGGTGGCCATTTGGTTCCTCCGTCCCGGGATGGTGAACGGAGGGTGGGACAGGTCACGAGCGCATCACGGCCGGGTACCCGGCCGGTGGGCTAATGTCGTTCCCGGGCGGGAGTTACGCTAGGGGCCTCAGCGCCAGTCGCCCACCAGGACCCAGGCGCCCCAGTAGAAGGGCTGGGCAAACCGGGGGTCCCGCTTGACCGCCAGCTGGGCCTCCCGGAGCGCCGCCGCGGTGTCCATGGTCCTGAGGTTCCGGTAGAAGGCGGTGATCAGGACCTCGGTGGCGGCATCGTCCACCGGCCACAGTGAGGCCAGCACCGCCCCGGCGCCGCGCTTGAGGAACGCGGTGGCGGGGCTGAGCGGCCACCCGGGCACCGCCTCACTCGAGACTGCGGTATTGCAGGCGGAGAGCACCACCAGCCGCCGCTGCCGGAAGACGTTGGAGCCCAGCACCTCGCGGATGGTGAGCCGGCCGTCCTCCTTCCCGTCCGCCGTCGGGTAGAGGCTCAGGTAGCTGTCGTTGAACCGCTTGAGGTCCAGGTTGCCGTGGGTGGCGAAGTGAATCACGGTGAACTGCGGCGCCAGCGCCTTGGCCGCGCCCTCGTTGGAGGCGGCGTGCACGAAGAGCTGCGCGGTCGGGAAGAGGCGCTTGAGGCCCTCCACCTCCCGCTCGGCGCTGGTGAGCAGCGAGTCCGCCGGGCCGAAGGCGGCGAGCCGCACCGCCGGCCGCGGCCCGCGGGTGGCGGCGCGGACGGTGAGGTCGGTCTCGTAGAAGACCGTGCGCTCCTCGGCGAGGGTGCGGAACGCCCCGGTGCTGTCGGCATGGCCCAGGATCTGGAATGGCAGGTACAACAGGGTCCCGGTGGGCACGATCGCCAGCCGGGGCCGCTTGCCGAGCACCGGCAGCGCGGGCGCCACCAGGATCTGGTACAGCTCGGTGGCCAGTGCCACCGGGTCGCCGGCCGGGCGGGGACCGGAGGCGCCGGCGGTGCCGGCGCGATTCGGTTCGCCGCCGCCCTGGGGCACCCGGGAGAGCGCCACCAGCTGTTCCACCCGACGGCCCAGTTCCGCCCGGCCCACCGGCACCACCCGTGCCACCACCGTGTCCCGCGTGGCGACGAAGAGGTACAGCTCCCGCTCCCCGGGGAGGTAGGTGACCAGCCCCACGTCGGCGGGCAGCTCGGCATTGGCGGTGGGGAGGTCGGTCAGGTTGATGCTGGCCAGCTCGCGCAGGTCCGGCTGCTTCTCCGCCATGTCGTACACAAACTCCAGATACGCGCTGTCGGCGATGGTCCGGATGCTGTCGAGCGCGCGGAGCTGGCCGGCCTGCCCGGCGGCCTGCGGCGTGGCGCGCGCCGCCGCGATGCGGGCATCGATCCCGTCCACCCGCGCCTTGAGTTCCCGCTCCTGGGCGAGCGTCCGCGCCTCTGCTGAATCGCTGAGCTGCACCCCGAGCCCACGGAAGCGGCTGCGCAGCTCCTCGCTGTTGCTGCGGTCGAGCACCGCCAGCGCCTTCGTGATCTCGCCCCGGCGCACCAGGAGGCCCACCAGCAGCTCCCAGGCCTCGCGGTAGTCCTGCCCGCCCGAGAAGCGCTTCTGCGCTTCCGCGCCCCCAGCCACCCGCGACTGCAACGTCTCGAGGACCTTCGTCGCCTCTTCCAGGCGCGCCTGGGCCGCGGCGGAATCGCCCCGGGCCAGCTCCACCCGGCCCAGGTAGAGCAGCGGCTCCCACAGCAGCTTGGTGGCGCCCACCGCCCGCGCGGTGTCCGCCGCGAAGCGGTAGCGCTCCGCCGCCGTGGCGAGGTCACCGAGCCGCTCCGCGACCCGCCCCAGCTGGGTGGCGACCTCGGCCCGGGCGGGGCGCAGGTTGGCCCGGCGCACCAGGGAGTCGGCGGCCTCCAGTTCCCGGGCGGCATCGCGGGGCCGGTCGGTGGCGAGGTAGAGCTTGCCGAGGATGGTCCGGGCACTGGCCGCGATGCGCACCGAGCCGGCCCCCTCCGCCAGCGCCAGGCCCTGCCGCAGCAGCGACTCGGCCGGGGCGTACTGGCCCTGTTCGTACAGCGCCTCGCCGATGTTGGTGGTGTAGGTGGCGGGGGCGTCGCCGACGTCGGCATCGGGACCGGCGGCGGCGAGCAGGCGCAGCGCCTCGCGGAACTGCGGGATCGCGTGCTCGTAGTCGCGCTGCCAGAAGTAGATGGTGCCGATGTTGTTGACCGGTGCGGCGCGGGCCTCGGTGCGGCCCCCCGCGGCGTGCAGGCTGTCGGCCAGCTGGTAGAAGCGGATCGCCTCGAGGTAGTCGCCCTGGTCGTTGGCGATATTGCCGAGCCCCACGTACGAGCGCGCGATCCCCCAGCCGTTGTGTACCTCCTCGCTGAGCGCCAGGCTCCGGCGCTCGGCCGCCTGGGCGGCGGCGTAGTCGCCCCGCAGGGTGGCCAGCCAGCCCTGGGAGGAGAGCGCGTCGGCGAGCAGCTTGCGGTCGCCGGCCGAGTCAGCGCGCGCCCCCGCTTCCGAGAGCAGCCGCTGCGCGGCCGCGAAGTCCCCGCGCAGGCTGGCCAGGTCGCCGCGGGCCAGGTCGGCCCGGGCGGTCCAGCCGGCGTCCTTCACCTCCCGGTAGAGCGCGCTGGCGCGGCCGAAGGCGGCGCCGGCGGAGTCGAGCATGTTGCCCGCGCGGTAGCGGCGGCCCAGCGCAAACTCCAGCCAGGCGATGTCGCTCGTGCTGCCTGAGCGCACCGCGAGGTCCATGCCCTCCCGGTAGAGCGAGTCCACCCGCGCCGCCGGCTGGTGCAGGTTCTCCGCGACCAGCCCGAGGTTGGAGAGGGTCTTGGCCTGGCCGACCTGGTCACCCAGGTCGCGATACAGGGCCAGCGCAGCGCCGTAGGCCACCGTGGCGCTGTCCCATCGCTCCTGGGCGTAGAACACGTCGCCCATGTCGTACAGGGTGGACGCCGCCTCCGCCCGGAGGTCGAGCCGCCGCTGGGTCCCGAGGGCCTCGCGGTACGCCGCGAGCGCGGCGGGGTAGTCCTGCTGTGAGGAGTAGAGGTCGCCCTGTTCGTTGCGGACCGTGGCCTCGCCCGCCGGGTCCTGGGCTTCGCGCCGCAGCACCGCGGCGCTGTCCAGGTAGGCCAGGCCGCGGGTGGGGTCGCCGGCGTCGCGGTAGAGCGCGCCGAGCTTGGCGAGCGAGTAGGCCGTCCCGCGGCGGTCGCCGGCGGTGCGGCGCAGCGCCACCGCCTGCCGGTGCGCCGCGATCGCCCCGGGCAGGTCGCCCAGGGTCCAGCGCGACTGGCCGATCTGGGACCAGGAATAGCCGGCGTCGCCGGTGTTGCCGGTGGCCTGGTGCAGGCCCTGGGCGGTGTCCCACAGCGCGATCGCCGCCGCGTGACTGCCGAGGCGGGAGAGGTTGAAGGCGATGTTGTCGAGCTGGTCCGCCTCGCCCTCCTGGTCCTGCAGGTCGCGGTAGAACTGCAGCGTGGTGCGGTAGGTGGTGATGGCCCGGGCGTAGTCGCCCTGGTTGCCGTAGATCCTGGCCCGCCGGGCCCGCGCGTCGGCCTCGTCGCGGGCACCGGTCTCCGTGCTCGAGGCGGCAAACAGCTGCTCCGCCTCGGTGTAGGCGGTGAGCGCCTCATCCCACCGGCCCAGCGCCTCCAGGGCGCGGCCGGTGCCCACCACCGACTGGCCCACCCGCTGCCGCGCGATGTCCCCGCCGTCCGCCGCCAGCCAGCGCCGCTTGAGCGCGATCGCACGCTGGTAGGCGGCGAGGCCCTCCGCATTGCGGCTCAGCAGCAACTGGATGTCGCCCACCTCGTCGGCGGCATAGCCGGCGCCCTGGAACTCGGCGCCGGCCTCGAAGTGGCCCAGGGCCGCCTGGGCCGCGCCGATGGCGCTGTCGTACGCCTCCGCCCGGCGCAGCAGCTGGGCCCGGCGCAGCTCGGCCCAGCCCTGGTTCACCGTGTCGGCCAGTACCGCCGCCACCTCGAAGGCGAGCGCATTGAGCCGGCGGGCATCCTCCAGCCGGCCGTCCCCCGCCCACTCGGAGGTCTCGTTGTTCCACCAGGTGAGGAAGTTGCCCTGGATGTCCTTCGCATTGGCCACGATGACCGGCCGGCGCGCCGCCGCGGTGGGCAGCGCTAGCAGGCTGTCGCGCAGGTCGTCCTCGCCCATCGGGGCGTCGTTGATCAGCCAGGTGGCGAAGGTCTCGTTGATCTTCCAGGTGCGCCCCATGTACTTCCCCGGCCACGACCGGACGAAGCGCAGGAACCGCCCCACGTCGGCCGGGGTCGCCCGCTGCATCACCTGGAAGGCCGACTGCCCGGCGTAGCGCCCGGCGGCGCGGCGGCGCTTGAGGTCGCTGGCCGAGTCGAACGCGTCCTCGACCATGACCGCGGTGGCGTGGATATCGGCGGTGAGGCTGTCCAGGACCACCGTCTCCAGCGAGTCGCCGTCCAGCCGCAGGATGGCGCGGCGGGAGAGGAAGGGCTGCCGCTCCAGCCCCACGAACTCGATCCCCAGCTCGATCAGGTCGGTCAGCAGCCCCGGCCGGGGCGGCGTGGGGAGCCGGCTGGGGAGCGCCACGAGGTGTCCTGCCTTCAGGACTCCCGCCGGCCCCCCCACCACCGCCACGTCGGCGGAGTCGGCCGACGCACCGACGACGGTGGCAGCGCCGAGCCAGTTCTCGTTGTCAGTGGCCCGGCCGCGGGCGCCGAGGAACAGCCCGTCGGCGGTGCCGCCGGGGATGCGCACCAGCACGGTGTCGCCTCGTTGCCCCAGCAGCCGAGTCACCGGGTAGTGCACCAGCCGGGAGCGCAGGGGCCGGGCACCCTGGGCCAGGAGCCCGGGGGCCGGGAGGAGGAGCAGGGCGAGCAGGGCGGGGTACAGCCGTAGGGGCCGGGGCATGTATCGTCCAAGTCCACCGAGTCGGGTCCGGGAACGGCAGGTATCCTGCAGAACGCGGGCCGCGGACCGATTCGCACGGTGGGCGCCCATTACAGCATTGTTATCGGAAGCCGCCCGTGCAAGTCGTCGGGCGACAGGCATTCTTCCCCCGGACGCGATCCCCCGGACCCTCACGGACAGGCCATGCCACGCTTCCCGACCCGCGCCCTCCCCCTGCTGGCCGCCCTCGCCGGGGTGGCCGCCGTCCCCGCGGGCCCTGGGGCACCGGCGCCGGCGGGCGTGGTCACCCGCGCCGACAGCGGGCGGAAGCTGGCCCTGATCATCGCCCTGGCGCACTACCCCCGCCGGAGCGGATACGCCCGGCTCCATTCCGAGAATGATGTTCCCCTCATCCGCGCCGCGCTGGAGCGGCAGGGCTTCGACTCGGCCGCCATCCAGGTGCTCTACGACTCGGCCGCGACCCGGGCGGGGATCCTCGGCGCGCTCGATGACCTGGTGGCGCGGGCCCGCCCGGGGGACGTGGTGGTGGTGCACTACAGCGGGCACGGCCACCAGATCACCGACGACAACGGCGACGAACTGGATGGCCTGGACGAGGTCCTGGTCCCGTTCGATGCCCGTCTCGACGTGGACCCCGCCACCTACAAGGGCGAATACCACATCCGCGACGACGAGCTGGAACCGCGACTGCAGGCGCTCCGCGCCCGGGTCGGCGCGGGCGGCAACGTCGTGGTGTTTATCGACGCCTGCCACTCGGGATCAGCCACCCGGAGCGCGCTGCCGGTCCGCGGAGGCCTGCCGCCCATCGGCCCGCCGGCCCGCGCCGCCACCCGCGGTGCCACCGACGGCGCCGACTGGATCCGTGCCCCTGCCCGGACTCGCGGCGGCCGCCC
>CAZYIV010000040.1:0-30885 GCA_964647615.1 uncultured Gemmatimonadaceae bacterium
GTGCGCCTGCCCCGCGGCGTAGTCGTCGGCGCCGAAGGCCGGCGCCATGTGCACGATGCCGGAGCCGTCGTCCGCCAGCACGAAGTCGCCGGGGATCACCACCGAATGCCGCCCCTCGGGCGGCACCGGCACCACGTCGAGCGGGCGGGTGTACTCCAGCCCGACGAGTGCGCTCCCGGGGACGGTCCCCTCCCGGGTCATCCCCTCGCCCAGGATCTCGGCCAGCTTGGCCTCGCGGCTCGTCGCCATCACGAAGGCGCGCCCCGGGTGCTTCGGGTCGCGATAGACACCGTACTCGAGCTCGGGGTGCACCGCCGCCGCGACGTTCGACGGCAGGGTCCACGGGGTGGTGGTCCAGACCACCAGCTCGCGGCCGCTGCCGTCCGCCAGGGGGAACGTCACGTAGATGGACTTGTCCTTCACCTCATCGTAGCCGAGCGCCAGCTCGTGGCTGGAGAGCACCGTGCCGCAGCGGGGGCAGTAGGGCAGCACCCGGTGGCCGCGGTACAGCAGTTCCCGCTCGAATAGCCGGTGCAGCAGCCACCACACCGTCTCCACGTAGGGATTGGTGTAGGTGACGTAGGCGTGCTCGTAGTCGAGCCAGTAGCCGATCCGGTTGGAGAGCTTCTCCCAGTCGGCCTTGTAGGTGAAGACGCTCTCGCGGCAGAGGCGGTTGAACGCCTCCACGCCGTACTCCTCGATCGCCTTCTTGCCGTTGAGGTTGAGCCGCTTCTCGACCTCGATCTCCACCGGCAGCCCGTGGGTATCCCACCCCGCAATCCGGGTGACGGAGCGGCCCCGCTGGGCCTGGAACCGGCAGATGAGGTCCTTGATCGTCCGGGCAAAGACGTGATGGATGCCCGGCTTGCCGTTGGCGGTGGGAGGCCCCTCGAAGAAGACGAACGGCCGGCCCGCGCGGGTGGCATCGAGCGTGGCCTCGAAGAGCCGCTCCTCCTGCCACCGCGCGAGCAGCTCCTGTTCCATCCGGTCGGCGCTGCCGTCCGGCCAGGGCTGGTAGGTCATCCGGGCAGCTGCTCAACCAGCGCCGCGACGAGGCGGGTGAGCTTCGGCTCCGCGCCGGTGGCGATGGCGATGATGTGCTCGATATCGGCCGGCTCGAGCGCATCGGGCAGGCACTGGTCGGTGATGATGGAGAGCCCCGCCACCTTCATCCCCTGGTGCACCGCAACGATCACCTCGGGCACGGTGGACATGCCCACGATGTCGGCCCCCATCGCCCGCAGCATGCGGTACTCCGCCCGGGTCTCGAGGTTGGGGCCGGGCACCGAGACGTAGACGCCCTCGTGCAGGCTCACGCCCTGCTCCAGCGCCAGCCGCCGGGCGAGCGCGCGCAGGTCCCGGTGGTACGGGTCCGACATGTCCGGGAAGCGGGGGCCGAGCCGGTCGTCGTTCTTCCCGATGAGCGGGTTGTCGCCCAGCAGGTTGATGTGGTCGGCGATGAGCACCAGGTCGCCCGGGGCCCAGAAGGGGTTCATCCCGCCCGAGACATTGGTCACCACCAGGGTCCCCGCGCCCAGCGCGCGCATCACCCGCACCGGGAAGGTGACCTCCTGCAGGGTGTACCCCTCGTAGCGGTGGAACCGGCCCTGCATCGCGACAACCTTGCGGCCGCGCAGGGTGCCGAGGATGAGCCGCCCGGCGTGGCTCTCGACGGTCGAGAGCGGGAAGCCGGGGATCTCCTCGTAGGGAATCACCGCCTCCGCGGCGATTTCCTTCACCAGGCCACCGAGGCCGGTCCCGAGGACGATCCCGACCTCGGGGGTGAACGAGCAGCGGCCGCGCACCACGGCGGCCGCCTGCTGGATGCGATCGTAGAGTGTCGGGGTCGTCATGCGTGTCGCTTGAGCAGCAGCTCCGTCTGCACCTGGTGGGCCAGCTGGGCGTGGGTCTGGAGCCCCTCGATCTCGCCCAGCTGGCGCTCGAGGAGGGCCCGGAAGTTGGCCAGGTAGGCGGCGAACTGCCGCTGCAGCATCTCGTGCCGCTCGCGGACCTGTCGCTCCTCCTCCTGCGCCGTGCCCACCAGCCGCAGGGCATCGGCCCGCGCCTCGCGGACGATCGCCTCGGCCTCGCGCTCCGCCTGCTCCTGGGCGGCCACCCGGAGCTGCTGGGCCGCGAGCAGCGCCTCGTTCATCGCCCGCTCGCGCTCCCGGAAGGCCCGCAGCTGCTCCTGGAAGCCCTGCAGCCGCTCGTCGAGCTTGGCGCGCTCCCGCACCAGCCGCTCCAGCTCCTCGGCCACGCGGTTGCGGAACTCGTCCACCTGCGCCGGGTCGTAGCCCCGGAAGGTGCGCTGGAATTCCTGCGCCCGGACGTCCGTGGGCGTGAGGTGGAAGGTATCGTCCGTCATGTGCCGCGCTCCCCGAAGAGGAGGGTTCCCAGCCGCACCATCGTGGCACCCTCTTCCACGGCCACGAGGTAATCCCCCGACATGCCCATCGACAGTTCCGGCAGCCGGTGTCCCCGGCCGGCGGCGGCGTCGCGCAACTCGCGCAGTCGCCGGAAGGCCGCCCGCTGCACCGCCGGATCCTCGGTGAGCTCGGCCATCGTCATCAGTCCCTCGACCGCCAGCGACGCGAGCCCCGCCGCCGCATCCAGCAGCCCCGGCAGCGCCTCAGGCTCCACCCCGCCCTTCTGCGGCTCCGCCGAGCAGTTCACCTGCAGCAGCACCCGCTGGCGGGTGCCCGGCGCGGCGCGGCGATCGAGTTCCTGCGCCAGCGCCAGGCTGTCCACTGAGTGAATCAGGGCAAAACGGTTCACGGCGTGGCGCGCCTTGTTGCGCTGCAGCGACCCGATCAGGTGCCACTCGATCGCCACGCCGGGCAGTTGGTCCTGCTTGGCCAGCGCCTCCTGCACCCGGTTCTCACCCACGGCAGTGAGGCCCGCGTCCCGCGCCGCCACCACCGCGGCGGCCGGGTGGGTCTTGGTGACCGCCACGATCGTGACCGGGTGAGACCACCCCGCCCGAGCCTGGTGCTCGGCGATGCGGGCCCGGACCTGCTCGACCCGGGCCCCGATTCCGGGGTACGCCATAGATGGTAAAAGTAGGCAGGCGTTGGGGTTGGCAACAGTGCCCCGGGTCAGTTGGGCGGGTCCCCCATCCCGGGCAGGAGCAGGCTGGTCAGGGCCCGCTTGAGGTTGGGGTTGGAGGAGAGCAGCCCGGCGCGCTGGAGGTTGGCCAGAGCCTGCATGCTGTCCCCGACCGACTCGTAGGCGTACGCCAACTGGGCGAAGGGGAGTGACAGGTTGTTCGCCACGCCGGCCGCGGTCGGCTCGAGGTCGGGGTGGGGCCCGTCCAACAGCCTGGCGTAGCGGTAGGTCTTCCAGGCCAGCTGTTCGGTCATGCGGACATCGAGCGGCACGCCCAGGATGCGATGGTGGTCGATGTTCGGGTTGGTGGTGTCCGGCGGCGCCGGCTGCAGCGCCATCACCAGCCCCTTCTGCAGCAGGTACTGGTCGAGGCCGAGGTACTCGCCCCCGGTGGTCAGCGACCAGGCGATCGGCCGCTTGCCCGCGTTCTCCTGCAGCACCCGGAGCACCAGGAAGTCGCGGCTGTACACCGGCGTGCCCTTGGGCAGCACATGGCGGATGGGTCCGATCACGACGGGCACGTCCTGCGAGAGCAGCACCCCCTGCGCCTGCGCGATCTGCGCATCGGTCATGCTGTGCGCCTTCCCGGTCGGCGCCACGGGGTGCATGCCCCGCCACACCTCGGGCGCGGCGGCCTCGTCGAAGGGCCGGATGGGGAAGTCCCGCAGCTGGCGCTTGTACCAGTCGGTCTCCGCCAGCGCCAGGCAGACCACCAGCACGTCCTGCCGCACGCCGTTGACCTCCTGCGCCCACCAGAGCGGGAAGGTGTCGTTGTCGCCGTAGGTGAACAGCACCCCGTACGGCGGCACCGAGTTGAGCAGGTCGTAGGCGAAGTCCGCCGCCAGCGTCGCGTCGGGCCCGTGGCGCCGGCTCGCGGCATCGAAGTTCCCGGCGAAGGGTACCAGGGCCACGAGCACCAGCGGCACCGCCGCGAGCGGCGCGGTGAGCTGCCACCGGGCGATCGCGTTCCGCACCAGGCGCACTAGGCCGATCCCGGCCCACAGCCCCCACACCGCGTAGCTCACGACGAAGAAATAGTCCCGCTCCCGCACTTCATGGTCGGTGGTGTCGGGGAAGTACTGGTACCCCAGGCTGTAGCCGGGCTTGAAGTTCATGTAGGCCACCAGCCCGAGCCCCGTCACCAGCCACAGCCCGAACAGGAGCCACCAGCTGCCCCGGTCGTCGCGCCGCTGCGCCACGAAGCCGTGCAGGCCCAAGCCGGCAAAGACGATGGTCACCACCGACCGCAGGGGGACGCCGGCGATCACCTTCTGCATCGCGTTGGCCCACTGCCAGTCGAAGTACTGGAAGTAATTGAGCAGCTGCAGCATCACGATGCGCGCGCTGCGCCCCGGGTTGTCGGGGCCGTGCATGACGGTCGGGTCGTCGAGCGGGGTGCGGACCGGGTACTGGGCCCGGCGGATCACCGCCAGCAGCGCGTCCCAGTTGTCCGGCTGGGCCTCGTTGATCACCGGATGCTGCCCGGCGCGGATGTAGAGGAACAGGTAGCTGGTGACGCCCACCGCGGCGATCGCCAGGGCC
The DNA here is from genome assembly GCA_964647615.1 of uncultured Gemmatimonadaceae bacterium. Taxonomy (GTDB): domain Bacteria; phylum Gemmatimonadota; class Gemmatimonadetes; order Gemmatimonadales; family GWC2-71-9; genus JADJOM01. The sequence goes on from CAZYIV010000040.1 coordinate 4,648, forward strand.
ACCAGCGCAAAGCCCGCGTGACGGGCCCGGAGGGCATTGGCCAGCGCCGCGGCGTAGCACAGCCCGCCGATGACGGTGAGCCCGGTGCTGCCCAGGCCGCTGCCGATCAGGAGCGCCCAGGTCCCGGCCACCACGCCCGCCTCCGACCACTCCGCCACGCGCCGCACCGGGTCCTGTGCCGGCTCGAGGGTCAGGGTCGCCACCAGGAACGCCACGACCGCCGGCCCCACCAGCAGCGCCAGCAGGTGGTTTCCAATCGAGAGCCCGGCCAGGTAGAGGATCAGCAGCAGCACCTGCGGCGCGCGGCGGGTGCCCCGCGCGGCGCGCCACACGAGGCACAGCCAGCACACCGCCGCGATGGTGAAGGTCGCCGCGGCGTACACCTCGGTCTCGTTGGAGTTCTGCCAGGTGGTGAAGGTGAACGCGGCGATCACCGCGGCCGCCAGCGCGCCGCCCACCCGCACCACCTGGGCGACCGCGCCCTCCAGCTCCGGCGTCCCGCGGGTGAGCGTCTCGTGCACGACCAGGAAGAAGAACCCGGCCCCGGACGCGCTGAGCGTCGCGGAGAGCAGGTTGGTGCGCTGGGCATACTCGGCCAGCGGCACCACGGCCGCCCACACGTGGGCGATCATCACGAACAGCGGCGTGCCCGGCGGGTGGGGGATCCCCAGGTTCTTCGACGCGGCAATGAACTCGCCGGCGTCCCAGAAGGTCACGGTGGGCGCGAGGGTGATCACGTAGCCGGCGAGCACCAGCAGGGCGGCGAGCGCGGCGAGGAGGTACGGCGGGCGACGGGTCATCGGAGGGGGAGGGTTGATGGGGGCGTGGGGCGCTCAGGCACCACGGACCGCATGAGCCACCGCGAGCGCGTCGCGGGTGGCCGCCACATGGTGCACCCGGAACAGCCGGGCCCCGCGCTCCCACGCGAGGGCGCAGGCGGCGGCGGTGGCGACATCACGGTCGGCCACCTCGCGGCCGGTGATGCCGCCGAGGAAGCGCTTGCGCGAGGGCCCGACGAGCAGCGCGCGGCCCAGGCCGAGCAGCGCCTCGAGGCCGTCCAGCAGGGCCAGGTTCTGTTCCGCCGTCTTGGCAAAGCCGAAGCCGGGATCGAGCACCAGCCGGTCCGGCCCGATGCCCGCGGCGATCGCGCCATCCAGCGAGGCCGCCAGCTCGTCCCGCACGCCGCTCACCACGTCCGGGGCGTATTCGGCGTGGTCCAGGCGTGCCATGGTGCTCACCGTGCCCCGGCTGTGCATCAGGATCGCGCCGGCGCCGGAGCGCGCCACGGTCGCCGCCATGGCCGGGTCGAGCCGGAACGCGGAGACATCGTTGACGATCGCGGCACCGGCGTCCACGGCACGGCGGGCGACGCCGCTCTTCACGGTGTCGATGCTCAGGGGGACGCGGGGGTGGCGGGCCGCCAGCGCCTCGAGGACCGGGAGCACCCGGCGGGACTCCTCCTCTTCCGGCACCGGCTCGCTCCCCGGGCGGGTGGACTCGCCACCGAGGTCCAGGATCGCGGCGCCCTCGCCGACCAACCGGTCGGCCTGGGCGAGCGCCGCCTCGGGCCCGAGGAACCGGCCGCCATCGCTGAAGGAATCCGGGGTGAGGTTGAGGATCCCGAGGATCACCGGCCGGTCGAGCGGAATGGCGCCACGCACCGTGGCCCAGACAGCGGGCGGTTCGGGCCGGAGTCGGAGCCCGACCGCCTCGGCCACCGGCGCGAGCGGCGGCGGCACCACCCATGGCCGCGCCAGCGCACTGAGGCGGGCCTCGCTCCCGGCCACGATGGCCCAGTCGTCCCCGGTCAGCACGTCGAGGCCCAGCGTGCCGGCGTGGCGGACCAGCTCCACCAGCGTGCCGGACTCCAGCCCCGACAGCTCAACCGCCGCGGCGGGCATTCCACCCGCCGCGGCGGCGGCTCGGCCCGGGTCCCAGCCCCGCGCGCCCAGGGCCTCCAGCACGGCGCGCGGGGAGTGCAGCGGCAGCCGACGGGCGATCACGCGCCCATCGGTTCCGCGGGCGGCACCCCGAGGATGGGGGTGCGCTGCGCCTCGCGCTCCGCCCGCGGCGTGGCCACGGCGGTGGGCGGCGAGGGGGGCGGGCTCTCGACCGGGGGCAGCGGCTTGCCGGCGATCAGCAGCTCGATGTCCTCGCGGTCGATGGTCTCGCGCTCGAGCAGCGCGGCGGCGATCTGGTCCAGCAGCGCCCGGTGCTCGGTCAGGATCTTCCGGGCGTTCTCGTGGGCCTCGTCGAGGAAGTGCTTCACCTCGTCGTCCACCAGCTGGGCGGTGCGCTCCGAGACCTCGCGCCGCTGGCCGAACTCGCGGCCCAGGAAGATCTCCTGTTCCCGGTCGCCCACGGCCATCATGCCGACCTTCTCGCTCATGCCGAACTGGGTGACCATGCGCCGGGCGATGGCGGTGGCCTGCTCGATGTCGCTGCCGGCGCCGGTGGTGACCTTGTTGGGGCCGAAGATCAGCTCCTCCGCCACCCGGCCGCCGAAGGCGATCGCCAGCCGGCCGATGAGCCACTCCTTGGTCTGCCCGTAGCGGTCCTTCTCGGGCAGCGACATCATGAGCCCGAGCGCGCGCCCGCGGGGCACGATCGTGACCTTGTGGATCGGGTCCGAGCCCGGGGTCTTGAGCGAGACGACGGTGTGGCCCGCCTCGTGGTAGGCGGTAAGCCGCCGCTCGTCCTCGGTCAGCACCAGGCTCTTCCGCTCGACGCCGAGCATCACCTTGTCCTTGGCGTCCTCGAAGTCCTGCATGTCCACCAGCGACTTGTTGCGCCGGGCGGCGAGCAGCGCCGCCTCGTTCACCAGGTTGGCCAGGTCGGCGCCGGCCATGCCGGGCGTGCCCTTGGCGATGGTGTCGAGCTTCACGTCCGCGGCAAGCGGAATCTTCCGGGTGTGCACCCGGAGGATGCCCTCGCGGCCCTTCACGTCGGGCGCATCCACCACGATCTGCCGGTCGAAGCGGCCCGGGCGCAGCAGCGCCGGGTCCAGCACGTCGGGCCGGTTGGTGGCGGCGATCAGGATCACGCCGTCGTTGGACTCGAACCCGTCCATCTCCACCAGGAGCTGGTTGAGGGTCTGCTCCCGCTCGTCGTGGCCGCCGCCCAGCCCCGCCCCGCGGTGCCGGCCGACGGCGTCGATCTCGTCGATGAAGATGATGCAGGGGGCATGCGCCTTCCCCTGCTCGAACAGGTCGCGCACCCGGCTGGCGCCCACGCCCACGAACATCTCCACGAAGTCCGAGCCGGACATCGAGAAGAACGGGCGCCCCGCCTCGCCGGCGACCGCCTTGGCCAGCAGGGTCTTGCCGGTGCCCGGCGGGCCGACCAGCAGCGCGCCCTTGGGGAGACGGCCGCCCAGCCGGGTGAACTTGCCCGGGTCCTTCAGGAACTCGATGACCTCCTGCAGCTCCACCTTGGCCTCGTCCGCGCCGGCCACGTCGGCGAAGGTGAGCTTGGGCGTATCGCCGGAGAGCAGCTTGGCCTTGCTCTTCCCGAAGCTGAACGCCCGGCTCCCGCCCGCCTGCAGCTGGCGCAGGAGGAAGACCCACAGGCCGATGATGACGATCCACGGCAGCGCCGCGAGCAGGAAGTTGGCCACGCCGATCTTCGGCTCCTTGGCCGAGACCTGCACCTTGGCCTGCTCCAGCTCGTCCAGGATCTTCTCGCTGTCCTTGATCGGGAGCAGCACCACGAACGCCTTCGCCGGCCGCCCGTCCTGGGGGACCGGATTGACGAACTCACCCTCCAGCTGCTTGCCGTCGTAGACCGTCACGCTCTTCACGTTGCCGGCCGTGAGCTGCTGCTTGAAGCTGGTGTAGGTGAACTCCTGCATGGCGGTGCGCTGGTTGTTCATGAGCTGGAACAACGCCATCGCCACGAGGGCGACGAGCAGCCACAGCGCCAGGTTCTTGCTCAGGCTCCGCCAGTCAGGACGGGGCGGGCCCGGAGGGATGCGTTCAGCCATTCAACCCATTTCCGCGATGTACGGGAGGTGCCGGAAATCCTCCGCGTGATCCAGGCCGTAACCCACCAGGAACGCCGGTGGGGCCGTGAACCCCACGAACCGGAGCTCCGGCAGGGGGGCCGCGAGGCGCTTATCCAGCAGCGCGCAGATCGCGAGGCTCCGAGGCCCCCGGGACCGCAGGCGGTCCAACAGGGAGGCCAGGGTTCGGCCACTGTCAATAATATCCTCGACGAGCAGGATATGCCTGCCCGCAAGGCTGGCGGCCGGTTCGTAGAGCAGCCGGACCTCCCCGCTCGAGACGGTCCCCGCCCCGTAGGAGCTGGCGATCAGGAAGTCCACCGCCAGGGGCCGCTCGATGGCCCGGGCCAGGTCCGCCAGGAAGACGAAGCTCCCCTTGAGCAGCCCGATCAGCAGCAGTTCCCCGTCCGGGTAGGCCCGGGTGACCTCCGCCCCCAGCGCGCGGACCCGGGCCGCGATCGTGTCCGCATCGTAGACCACCCGGCGGAGGGCGCGCCCACCGGCGCGCGGGTCAGGCGGGGCCGACATCCACCCGCACCGAAGGCGCCCCCGGGTCCGGCAACCCCACCCCCGAGCGGCAGACCCCGGGAATCCAGGCCAGCTGCCCCCCGAATTCGATCATCGGCCACCGGGCCCGGCTGCCCGAGGGCACCCGGGCGTCCTGGAAGCAGCGCACCGCCAGCCGGCGCCCGGCCGCCCCCAGGGGGGCCAGCCGATCCCCGGCCCGCCAGGGCCGCACTGCCAACGCCTCGGGGATGAACCACGCGGTATCGCCGTCGCGCCCCTGCCGCGCGGGAGCCGCTTCCGGTGCCCACCGGAGTCGCCAGCTACCCCAGCGCGCCTCGCCCGCCGGCGGCGCCAGCGCCAGGGCGGGCGCCGCCTCCTCAGCGGGGGGCAGCACGACCAGCCGACCGACCGATCGCTCCAGCGACCAGCCCCCGCCGAGCGGCGCCTCGACGGCGCCCGCCCCGGCGCGGAGCGCGGCGAGCGCCGCCCGGACCCGTCCCGGCGTGGCCCGGCCTCCAGCCCTCCTGACCAGGGCGGCGGTGAGGGCCTCGCCCAGCGCCGCGGGCCACCCCCCGCCGTCCGGCCACGCGATGGAGGCCAGCCCCGCCTCCTGCCGGAAGTCGAGACCCGGGATTTCCGCGAGGAGTTCGTCCCAGGCGCGTCGCTGGCGCCGGGCATGTCGGCGCGACTGGTCCAGCCGCTGGTCGAGGTCCGGAAGCCGGCCCCGGATGGTGGGGAGCAGTGTGGTCCGGACCCAGGAGCGGAGGTGGGCCGGGTCGCGATTGGCGGGATCCTCCCACCACTCGAGGCCGCGCGCCTGCGCCTGGTTCAGCAGCGCACGGCGCGACCAGCCCAGGAGCGGGCGGAGCAGGTCGCGCCCGCGGGCGGGCATACCCGTCAGCCCGGCGGGCCCGCTGCCACGCAGGAGGCGCATGAGGACGGTCTCGCGCTGGTCATCGGCGTGGTGGGCGGTGACGATCCAGCGGGCGCCGAGCCGGGCGCGCTCCTCGCGCAGCCAGGCGTAACGGGCCCGGCGGGCGCGGGTCTCGCTGCAGCCGGACCCGAGCCCCAGCCGCGTCAGCCGGAACGGCAGCCCGAGCGCCTCCGCGCGGGCCGCAACCAGCGCGGCCACCACTCCGCTCTCGGGCGAAATCCCGTGGTCCACGTGCGCCACGTGCGGGGCAAGCCCGAGGGCCGGCGCGGTGCCCGCCAGGAAATCCAGCAGCACCATGGAGTCCACCCCGCCCGAGACCGCCACCAGCAAGGGACCGGTCCCGGGGCGGAGCCGGGCCAGGCCCAGCGCGAAGCGCTCCGCGGCGGTGGGCATCTCAGCGGCGCGGCTCGGCGGGATCCTTCGCCTCCAGCGGGAACCGGGGGATCTCGGCCTCGAAGGTGCCCCCGTCCTCGCGCACGAAGAGGTACTCGCCCTCCATTGCGCCGCTCTCGGACTTGAGCACACAGAACGACTGGTACTCGTGCACCTGTCCCTGGGCCAGCACCGGCTGCTCACCGACCACGCCCTCGCCCTCGACCACGGTCTCTTCGCCGATCGAATCGAAGATGCGCCACCGGCGGGCGCGCAGCTGCGCCGTGGCGGCCGCCACGTTCTCGATGCGCACGAAATAGGCGAAGACGTACTGCTGCTGCAGCGGGTTGGACCGCTCCGGCAGGAACACCGGGCGGACGGTGATGCGGATCCCGTCGGTCTCGCGGTAGTAGAAGGGGCGGGAGGACATGCCTCAAAGGTAGGCCGATGCCGGACAGGGGAAAGGGGAAGCGGCGCCCGCCGCTCCCCCCTGCCCCGTTGCCGGCCGGCGCACCCGCGCTCAGGGCGAGGCGGGCTGCCGTCCCTTCGCGAAGTCGCCGGCCTTGACCACCGTGAGCTTCGAAGGGTCGAGGTAGCGGTGCAGCGCGGCGTTCACCTGCGCCAGGGTGAGTCCGGCGACCCGGCGCTCGAGGTCGGCGTCGAACGCCATGGTCCGCCCCAGGTAGACCTTGCCCTGGAGGTCGCCGGCCAGCTGGCCGTCGTTGGCCCGGCCCACCTGCTGGCTCTGGAGCCAGCCCTGCCGGGCCTTGTCGAGCTCGTCCTGGGTGATGCCGTTCTGGTACACCTTGGTCAGCTCCTCCCGGAACGCCGCCTCCACCTTCGTGGCATTCTCGGGAGCGTAGATGGCGTAGCCGAGGAAGCGGCTGACCGAGTCCTCGGAGGAGACATTGAGGAACGAGCCCACGCCGTAGCTGATGCCCTCCTGCTGCCGGATGCGGGTCGCCAGGCGCGAGTTGAGGAAGCCGCCGCCCAGCACCTCGTTGCCGAGGAGCAGTGCCGCGTAGTCGGGACTGTCGTCCCGCAGCCGGAGGTTGATGCCCGCCAGGAACATCGCGTTGGCCTTGTCGGGCGTCTCGATGCTGATGCTGGTAGCCGGCTGGTCGTGGAACACCGCGGGGATCCGCTCCCACGGCTTCGGGCTCTTCCACTCGCCGAAGATGGAGCTCAGCACCGGCGTCACCTCGGCCGGGTCGAAGTCGCCCACGATCGCGAGGGTGGCGTGCCCCGCGCCGTAGGTCTCGGCATAGAACCGCCGGATGTCGTCCAGCGTCACCGCCTCGATGGCGGCGATCTGCTCCTCGATCGTCGGGCGGTAGCGCGGGTCGTCCTTGGGGTACGGGCTCAGGTAGCGGTCGTAGGCGGTGAAGGCCAGCGCCTGCGGGTCGGACTTGTTCTCCTCCAGCTGGGCCAGCGACTGCTGCTTGAGCTCGGCGAACTCCTGGGCATCGAAGGCGGGTTCGCGCAGCACCTCCCCCAGCAGCCGCAGGGTGGCCGGGAGGTTGGCGCGCACGGTCTCGATGCGGGCGCCGACGGCATCGTAACTGCCAAAGACGCCGACCCGGGCCTTGAGCCGGTCGAATTGGTCCTTGATCTGCTGCCGGCTCTTGGTGCGGGTGCCACGCATGAGCATTTGCGAGGTCATCGAGGCGATGGCGCGCATGCCCTTCGCCCCGTTGAAATCGTTGAAGTCCAGCGAGAGGCTGGCGTTGACCGAGCCGCCGCGGGTGCGCTTGGGCAGGTAGGCGATTGTGAGCCCGCCCGCGGTCGCCCGCTCGGTGCGCTGGTCCACGTTGGCGGGCGAGGGGTCGAACGCCTCGCCCTGCGCCAGCGCCGTGTCTCCCTTGTAGGCCAGCACCAGCGGGCCCCAGTCCGGCGTGGCGGGGATTTCGGCCCGGTCCGGCTTGTCGGTCGGGACGAAGGTCCCGAGGGTCCGGTTGCTGGGCTTGAGGTACGCGGCGGCCACCCGCTGCACGTCGGCGGCGGTGACCTGCTTCACCCGGTCGCGATGGATGAAGAGCATGCGCCAGTCGGCCATCGAGGCCCACTCGGAGAGGGTGAGCGCCACCCGCTCGGAGTTGTTGATGAGCAGCTCGGTGTTCTTGAGGATTTCGGCCTTGGCGCGGGCGACCTCCTCGTCGGTGGCGGGCTTCGTCACCATTTCAGCCAGCGCGCCCAGCAATGCCTCCCGGGCGGGGGCGATCGGGTCCTCCTTGCGGACCTGGACCGCCGCGAGCAGCACCCCGGGCTCCCGCAGCCGGTAGTTGTACGCGAACGCGTTGGCCGCGAGGTGCGGGGCCACGAGCGCCTGGTACAGCCGGCCCGACGGCTGCATGCCGAGCACCCGGGTGAGGACGTCCACCGCGGCGAAGTCGGGATGCGATCCGGCGGGGACATGGTAGGCCACCGTCAGCGCCTGGGTGTCCCCCACCCGCCGCAGGGTCACCTCGCGCTCCCCGTCCTGGGTCGGGTCGAGGGTGTAGGTCGGCCAGATCTTCATGTCGCCGGTACGGGCCGGGCGGCGGATCCGGCCGAACTTGTCCTCGATCAGCTTCAGGGTCTTCGCCGGGTCGAACTTCCCGGCCACCACCAGCACGGCATTGTCCGGCTGGTAGTACTTGCGGTAGAAGCCCTGCAGCCGCTCGATCGGCACGTTCTCGATGTCCGCGCGGGCCCCGATGGTCGAATGGCCGTAGTTGTGCCAGAGGAAGGCGGTGGAGAGGACCCGCTCCTCGAGGATGCTGCCCGGGTCGTTCTCGCCCAGCTCGAACTCGTTCCGCACCACGGTGAACTCGGACTCGAGGTCGGACTTGGCGATGTAGCTGTTGATCATCCGGTCGGCCTCGAGGTCCAGCGCCCAGGTCAGGTTCTCGTCCGAGGCGGCGAAGGTCTCGAAATAGTTGGTCCGGTCGAACCAGGTGGTGCCGTTGGGATTGGCCCCGTGCTCGGTGAGCTCCTGCGGGACATTGCGATGGCAGGGCGTGCCCTTGAACACCAGGTGTTCCAGCAGGTGGGCCATGCCGGTCTCGCCGTAGGCCTCGAACCGCGAGCCCACGAGGTAGGTGATGTTCACCGTGACCGTCGGCTTGCTGGGATCGGGGAACAGCAGCACCCGGAGCCCGTTGGGCAGGGTGTACTCCGTGATGCCCTCCACCGTGGGCCCCTCCGTGGCCCGGCCCGGCGCGCGGCGGGCCAGCGCGGCCCGCACCTGGGTGCAGCTCTGGGTGAGCGCCGCGCCCGCCGGTGGCGGGGCCGCGGCGGCGGCGCGGGGCGCCGCCTGGGCGGCCGCGCCCGACGCGGTCAGCGCGAGCAGCAGGAGGACGGGCACCGAACGGTGGAATCGCATGACAGACCTCAGGCGAATTGGAAACGGGAGGCCCGCGCGGCCCTGACGGCCGCGCCGCCTCAGGAACAGCTCCCGGTGCCGCTGAACCAGCACCGGGTGAGCGGGGACGTCGTGAAGAAGTCGAGCAGCAGGCCGGCCACCTTGGTCTCCCCCGCGGTGGAGGGATGGGTGCCGTCGCTCTCGAAGTCGCCCGGGAACCACTGCAGCCCGTCCGAGCGGGCGTTGCTCCCGTCGGCCCAGAGATACGGTCCCCACGCGACCCAGGGCGCGGCCCCGGTGCTGTAGTTCAGGTTGCCCGCGAGCGGCTGGACGATCGCACCCCCCGCGGCCATCTGCCGGATCTGCGCCTCCACTACCCACTTCAGGGCCAGTCCGGTTTCGAAGGCGTATGGCTCGGGGTTGAGGGTGACCGTCGCGTACCCCCCGTAGGTCCGGCTGGCGAGGAAGACCATTCTCAGGTTGGGGTACCGACTGCGCAGTGCCCGGAGGACCTGCCCGGCGTCGGTCAGGACGGCGAACGCGTCGGCGTCTGCCCGGGGCAAGGAACTGGTGGGGTACGGCAGGGCGAACTTGGCCCAGATCACCTGGACCTGCTTCTCGGTGATGCCGGCAGGCCGCAGTACCGAGTCCAGCACCCGGGTGTACGCCTGGCTCGAGGTCGACACCCAGGCGTCAACGGTCGCTCCGGCGTGCGCCCCGTTCAGAATCGTGACGTTGGCGCGCTTCACGCCCTGGGCCTGCGCGGTAAACGTCCAGGCATCGCAGGGGTCCCCGGCGATCTTGGTGCACCACTCCTGGGTGGCGTTGGACATGCCCACCGACATGAGCACCACTCGACCTCCGGTCGACGGCTTCCCGGCAGTGTCGAGCGGGACCACCTGGTTGGCCAGCGGGAGGCCCGCGGCCAGGTGGCTGGCCGGAAGGCTGTTCCCCCCGGGGTAGAGGCGGCCGGTGTAGCCCTGATAGGTCCCGGCGAGGTCGAGCAGCGCGACCTCACCGGAGTCGGCGCGGGTGAAGGGCCCGCGCACCCGTACCTGGGCCGTGTCGGTGATGCCGTTGTAGCTCGCGACAATCGCCGCATCACCCGCACTCACGCCGGTGACGAACCCTGCCTGCGTCACGGTGGCGATGCCGGTCGCGGTGCTGGACCAGGTGACGGTCAGACCGGGGAGCGGGGTTCCCTGCGCATCCCGCACCTCGGCGAGCAATTGGAGCACCGAGCCGGTGGCGACCGAATCCTGCCCCGGCGTCACGAGCACACTCCCCGCCGGCGCCGGCTCCACCACCACGAGGGCACTGCCGATGACGCCCGAGGTGCTCGCGGTGATGCTCGCCTGCCCCGCCGCCACGCCGAAGACCTGGCCGGTCGAACTCACCGTGGCGATCCCCGTGTTGCTGCTCTGCCAGGTGAACGGCTGCCCCGGGACGAGCACCCCGGCGGAATCGCGGGCCTCGGCACCGAGCTGAACCACACCCGACAGGAAGACGGTGTCGGGCGACGGCGTCACCAGCACGGTCGCCACCGGGCCGGGGCCGTCGGGCGGTCCCTGACGGCTGCTGGAGCTGCAGGCGGCGCCGGCTGCGGCGAGCAGGAGGAGCAGCGGGCGGGACGAGGTGAGGACCGGTGCACTACGCATGGGGCAACCGACTCCGGGAGCGGGGGCCCCGTCCGATTCCGGGACACCCGGCGGGCGACGGCGGGACTCCGTGGACCTTTGGAGTCTAGCCGCCTCCGCCGGGTGGTGCCACCGCGGCGCCGCCTGACTAGCGGGTGGCGGTCTGCCTCGGCCCCGAGAGGTACGCCACCAGCGCCTCCACCTCGGCGGGCGACAGCCCAAGGTTGGGCATCCGGACCATCCGCTGCCCGATGGGCGGCAGGCTCTGCGGATCCATCAGGCGCTGCCGGAGGTAACCGGCCTCCAGCTGGCGCCCGGTGAGGTCGGGACCCACCTCGAGGCTCTGATTCTCGGCCGCCGCGGCGGGCAGGTCGCCATTCACATGGCAGGTGCCGCAGCCCTTGGCGACGAAGAGCTGTTCGCCCCTCGGGTACTGGCTGGTCGCGGCCGCCAGCTGGCCGGCGCCAGCGACCGGCAGAGGCAGCAGGGTGAGCTGCGACAGGCGGCCACGGCCCCAGCCGCTCTCGATCCGGATCGTCGCGGGGCCGGCGGCGGGCACCGGCACCTGGGCGGCGTAGCTGCCGGGCCGGCCAGACGGCGTCGCGGGCACCTCCACCCGCTTGCCCCCGGCCCCGCGGATCTCGACGGTCGGTGCGAGGTCATCCAGCGGCGTCACCCCGTGCTGCCGCAGAGTGAACTCCACCCGCGTGGTCCCACCGGCCTCGAGCGCGGCCGGCAGCTGATCCACCGTGATCACCGCCCAGCCACCCATCGCGGTCTCCGCGCCCAGCGCGAGGGCGGCGGCCAGGGCGATCCTTCCCAGTGCAAGCATCGGTACCTCCAGCATGAGGGGACATGCTCGGCGCGCGGCCGCGCCGGACCATCATCCGATGCCGGGGGGAGGGGCGGGGTTTGAAGGGGTGGGGGGCGGGCCGGATCCGGCCCTGCGGGCGGGGCCGAAAAAACAACAGCCCGGGTCGGAAGACCCGGGCATAGCTGGGGGCGGATTCGACCCGGAGGGCGGATCCGAGACCGGGATCGAAGCCTGCGAGATGAATAGCTGGGGGCGGATTCGAACCGCCGACCCCGGCATTATGAGTGCCGTGCTCTAACCACCTGAGCTACCCAGCCGTGGGGCGGAAATCCTACCCACCGCGCCTAGTGCCCGTCAAGGCTGTCCCGCTCGATCCGGTACAGGTATTCCCCGCGCCGGATCATGCCCATGTCCTCCCGGGCCAGCTGCTCCAGGAGGCGTCGGTCGGTGCGCACCCGCTGCAGGTAGCGCTGGAGCGAGTCCACCTCGACGGTGAGCCGCGCGATCCGCTCCTGCTCGTCCCGGGTCTCGCGCCGCAGCTGCAGCCAGTCCGAGAGCCCGTACTCCCCGCCGAACAGCGCGAACACGAGCGCGAGGACCAGCGCCACGAGGGTGGCGAGGCGGGCCCGGCTCACAGGGCGTAGAGGTCCCGTCCAGGGTACTGCGCGATATCGCCCAGCTCCTCCGCGATCCGCAGCAGCTGGTTGTACTTCGCGATCCGGTCGGTGCGGCTGGCGCTGCCGGTCTTGATCTGGCCGGTGCCCACCGCCACCGCCAGGTCGGCGATGAAGGTGTCCTCGGTCTCGCCGGACCGATGCGAGATGATGGACCCGTAGCCCGCGGTCTTGGCCATCTCGATGCACTCCAGCGTCTCGGTCAGGGTGCCGATCTGGTTCACCTTCACCAGCACCGCGTTGGCCACGCCGCCCTCGATGCCACGCGCCAGCCGGTCCACGTTGGTCACGAAGAGGTCGTCGCCGACCAGCTGGCAGCGGTCGCCCAGCCGCTCCGTGAGCAGCTTCCAGCCATCCCAGTCGTCCTCCGCGAGGCCGTCCTCGATGCTCACGATCGGGTAGCGGTCCACCCAGCCGGCGTAGAGCTCCACCATGCCGGAGGCGGGACGGCGGCTGCCATCCCCCTTCTTGAAGACGTACTCGCCGTCCTGGAACAGCTCCGAGGCCGCCACGTCCAGCGCGATCGCCACGTCGCGGCCCGGCTCGTAGCCGGCGGCCTGCACCGCCTCCATGACCACGTCGAGCGCCGCCTCGTTGGACGGCAGCATCGGCGCGAAGCCGCCCTCGTCGCCGACGGCGGTGGATAGCTTCATCTTCGTCAGCACCTTCTTGAGCGCGTGGAACACCTCGACCCCGGTGCGCAGCCCCTCGGCGAAGCTGTCGGCGCCGATCGGCACCACCATGAATTCCTGGGCATCCACGTTGTTCGAGGCGTGGGCGCCGCCATTCAGGATGTTCATCATCGGGACCGGCAGCACCCGCGCCAGCGGCCCGCCGAGGTAGCGGTAGAGCGGCAGGCCGGCGTCCTGCGCCGCCGCCCGGGCCACCGCCAGCGACACCGCGAGCATCGCGTTGGCGCCGAGGTGGCTCTTGTTGGGCGTGCCGTCCATGTCGAGCATCTCGAGGTCGATCGCGACCTGCTCCTCCGCCGCCATGCCCTCCAGCCGCGGGCCGATCACCTCGTTGACGTTGCGCACCGCCTCCAGCACGCCCTTCCCCGCATAGCGCTTGGCATCGCCGTCGCGCAGTTCCACCGCCTCGTGCTCGCCGGTGCTCGCGCCGCTGGGAACCGCCGCCCGGCCGGTCGCCCCGCTGGAGAGGACGACCTCGGCCTCGACCGTGGGGTTGCCGCGGCTGTCGATGATCTCGCGACCGTGCACTTCGATGATGGTGGACATGGGCCCTGGGGTTGAGGTTCGGGTGCGCTGACGGGGGGAACGTAAGCGGGGCCCCACGCCCGCGCCACGCCCCGGGAGCGCTATTCGCGGAGCCCGAGGCCGAGGAGCGCGGAGCGCACCTCGTCCGAGAGGCGGCCCCGGTCATCGTAGCTGAGTCCCGCGGTCGGAATCGGCGTGCCGAGCCGCACGATGAGGGGCACCGGGCGGGGACGGATACTGCCACGGGGGAGTGCCTCGTACCCGCCGAGGATCGCCACCGGGACCACCGGCACCTGGGCCACGATCGCCAGGACGAACGGGCCCTTCTTGAACGGCCGCAGGCGGCCGTCCCGGCTGCGGGTCCCCTCGGCGAACACCATCGCGGAAAAGCCGCTCCGGATCACCCGGCCGGCCGACTCGTAGGCCGCGACGGCGTTGGTCAGGTGGCGACGATCAATTTCGATGTGGCCCGACGCGCGCATCGCCCGGCCGAACAGCGGCACGTAGCCCAGTTCCTTCTTGGCCACGAACCGCACCGTCCCCGGCAGCACCACCAGCAGGGCGATGATGTCGAGCCACGACTGGTGGTTGGCGGCGAAGACGCAGGGCCCGAGGCCCTCGAGATGCTCCAGCCCCTCGCCCCGGATGGTCAGGTGATTGACCCGGGTCAGGTCGCGGGCGTAGTCGCGCGGACCCTCGTCGTAGATGCCGCCCGGCCGGTAGGGTTCGCCCCGCCCCGCCGCCAGGACGATCCGCCCGGCGTGGTAGACCGTGTACCACAGCATGCTGAGGAGATACCGGATCGCGGCCATCATCCGAAGTGATCGTATCCCTGGACGGCGATGTTCCGTCCATGCAGCCGGAGGGCGACGCCGCGGCCTTCGATCACGCGGCCGATGCAGGTCAGCGGCGTGCCGTGCTCCGCTGCCAGCGCGGCGGCCTCCGCCGGGCCGAAGGCGGCGGGCATTGCCGCGAGCAGCTCGTAGTCCTCGCCCCCCGCGGCGGCGAAGGCCTCCGGCCCCTCGGCGACTTCTTCCGCGACCGCGCGGACCTCATCCGCCAATGGCAGGGTCTCGAGCTGCAGGTCGAGCCCCACCTGCGATGCCGCGGCCAGGTGGCCGGCGTCCCCCGCGAGGCCGTCGCTGACGTCGAGCATCGCCCGGGCACCGGCGGCCGCCAGTCCCCGGCCGATGCCCACCCGGGGAACCGGCCGCGCGAAGGCCGCCCGGGCGGCCGCCGGCGGGGTCCCGCCCCGCTGCCACCGGACCAGCGCGGCCCGCGAGAGTCCCGGATGCCCCGTGAGCCAGACTCCGTCCCCGGGCTGTGCGCCGCGGCGGGTCATGGGCGCGACGGCGCGCCCCACCACCGTGAGGCTGACCAGCCACGCCGGCCCGGCGCTCAGGTCCCCGCCGAGTACCACGGCCCCGACCGACTCGGCCGCGCCTCCCACCCCGCGCATCACTTCCTGCAGGGCCGCCTCCGGCGCACTGCGCGGCGCAGCGACGCTGGCCAGCACCCCGACCGGCGTGGCCGCCGCCGCCGCCAGATCGGACAGCGCCGCCGCGGTGGCGCGCCAGCCGATCTCGGCGAAGTCGAGCCAGTCGGTCCGGAAATGGACGCCTTCAATGGAGAGGTCGGTGCTCAGGACGACTTCGCCCGGAGCGGCAGGGAGGATCGCACAGTCGTCACCGACGCCGGCCGCGCGGGGGCCGAGGTCGGCGAGGATCCGGCGGATCCGATCGAACTCGCCGCCGGGCCCGAGCGTGGAGCCGCTCACTCGCCGGCCAGGCGTCTCGCCAGCCGCACCAGGCCGGCGTCGGTGGCCACCCACAGCCAGGCCTGATCCACCGCGAGGTCATTCACCCGGCCGGGCAGCTCCGCGCCGACCGCGAGGGTGCGGCGCGCCGGGCCGGCAAGCGGGGTGAAGACCACGCCGCGGTCGCCGGCGACGTAGACCCCGCTCCCGCCGCTGACCACCGTGTGCGGCGTGCCGAGCCCCGCGCCGAGCAGCGGCCCGGCGGTGAATTCGCCGTTCCCGGGGTCCCGCCAGAGGAGCCGCTCCCGGGTGAGCGCCACGAGGGTATCGCCCCGCCAGGCCAGGTCCACCACCGCGGCGCGGAGGGTGAGCGAGGCCGCCAGCGCGGCGGGTTGCCGCAGGTCCCCTTCCTCCGGCACGGCGGCGAAGAGGCCGAGGTCGGTGCCGACCCAGACGGTGTCGCCGGACATTTCCACCGCCGCGGCGTAGCCGGAGAAGTCCGGCGCCACCCGCGTGAAGCCGCCCGAGTCCCCCCGGATCGCAATGCCATGCATCGTGCCCGCCGCGATGCGTCCCTTCCGCTGTGCCACGTCCACGACGCGTGAATCCGGCAATCCGCGCAGCTCGTCGAAGACGCGCGCGTCGTCGTCCTTCGGGCGCACCCGCACCGCGCCGATGTCGGTGGCCAGCCAGAGGTCGCCGTCGCGGCCCACCATCCGGCGCACCTCGCTGAAGCGGAGCCCCGTCGCGAAGGGCCCCTGCACCCAGTCGTAGCGACCGAGGTCGCTGGCGACGAAGCTCACCGACGGATCCGCGGTCGCGGTGCGGGGAGTCGCGGCCCACACACCGTCGATGCCGGCGAACAGCGCCTGCACCTGGGCGGCGGGCAGCCCGAGCGGGATCAGCTCCGGCAGCGCCGCGCCGTCGGGGTAGTACAGCAACCCGGCGCCATCGGTGCCGACGAACCAGCCCAGCCCGAGGAAGCCATCGGCCCGCGCCGCCGCGGTCAGCCGGACGGGGCGGCCCCGGCCCGGCAGCTGGATCATGGCGTTCGAGGCCTGGATGGCGGGCACGGTCCGGAGCAGCTGGGCGACACTGGTGGGACGGATCGGCCGCTGGGGCGGCCGGCTCGCGGAGAGGAAGCCTCCCCGCTGCGCCACCGACCATCCGGTGTTCGTCCGCAGGAAGAGCCCGCTGCCCGGGAGCAGGCCATCGAGCGCGGCGTCACTCACCTGCCCCGCGACGCCGCCCTGCTCCCACTGGTTGAGTCCGGGGTCGAACCGCACCCAGCCGGAGGAACGCACCAGCCAGAGCGAGCCGTCGAGGTCATCCGCCAGGGCGGCGGTCACGCGGGCGAGCGAGATGTTGGCCGGCGGCTCCCAGGGTGCCTCCCACCGGCGGCCCTGCGGGTCCCAGGGGAGGACGCCGTCGGCCGTGACCACATACACCCGGTCGCGGGTAGTGGCGATGGCGGTGATCGCGCCGAAGGCGCCGACGACTGAGCGCTCGTCCGGGCTCCAGGTGCGCTGCCCGGACAGAGCGCCCGCCTCCAGCACCAGCGCGAGCAGCGCGAGCCCCAGCCGCCTCACCACCGCTGGGGGTCCTCCAGCTCGGCGAGGATCGGGGGCACCGGCGCCGCCGGGCTCACCCGCCGGACCTCCCAGGCGCGCCACACATCCGGCAGCGCGGCGATGACATCCATCGGCCGGAGCGCGCGGGCGGTCACCCGCCGTGCGCCGAGCTCCGCGGCCCGCCCCAGCGCCAGGGCCGCGGCCGCCGCGGCGACGCCGGGATGCTGCAGCTGGGCCAGCATCGTCCCGGCCAGGCCGCTCAGCACGTCGCCGCTGCCGCCGGTGGCCAGCCCCGGATTGCCGGCGGAGACGGTGAGCGGCGGGCCGAGCGGATGTGCGATGACGGTCGGCACCCCCTTGAGCAGGACCGCCGCCCCGGACCGCGTGGCCGCGCCGGTCGCGGCCGCCCACGGGTCGGACTCGAGGTGCTCGCCGAGGTCGGGAAAGAGCCGGCGGAACTCGCCCGCATGCGGCGTCAGGACCACTGCGCGCCGCGCGGTGAGCGCGACGAGCGCGGGGAGGGCATCGTGGAAGGCGTTGAGCGCGTCGGCATCGAGGACCAGGGGCGCGGGGGCGCTCGCCTCCACTACCGACGCCACGAAGTCGCGCCGCTCCGGCGCCCGGCCCAGGCCGGGCCCGATGACCACCGCGTCAGCCTGGGCGAGCAGGCCCTCCAGCGGGGCCGAGAGCGGCGGCGCGAAGCCGTGTCGCAGGGTCTGCAGGTCCGGCTCGGCGACCACCAGCCCGTCAATCGTCGCGTCCGGCGCCACCGCGTGCACCAGCCCGGCCCCGGCGGCGAAGGCGCTGCGCGCCGCGAGCCGGAGCGCCCCGGTCATCCCCGCATCGCCCCCGACGATCACCACCCGCCCGCGCGTGCCCTTGTGGTCGCGCGCGGCGAGCCGCCCCTGCGCGACGGCCCCGTCGTGATCGGTGAAGAGCTGGGGCCACCGGGCATCGGGCGCCGGGTGGCCGATGTCCACCACCACCACCGGCCCGCACTGTTCCCGCGCCAGCAGGTGGCCGCGGCGGAAGCCGCCGAAGGTGATGGACAGCGCCGCGTGCACCGCAAGCCCATGGCTGGCACCGGTGGCCAGGTCCACGCCGGTGGGGCCATCCACCGCGATGATCGGGACACTGAGGTCCACCAGCCGCTCCACCAGGCCGCGCATCGCGGGGCGGAGGACGCCGTGCGCGCCGGTGCCGAGCAGGGCGTCCACCGCGAGCGTGACCTGGGGCCACGGCCCGTCAGGCTCGACGGTGCGGACGCCCTCGGTGGTGGCGAGGGCAGCGACCTGGCGGTTGAGAGCGGAGGCCTCGCCCGGGGCGGGCACCACGAACACCGTGACGCCCAGGCGGTGGAGCGCACGGGCGATGACCCAGCCGTCACCCCCGTTGTTCCCCGGCCCCGCCGCGACCAGCACGCCGCCGGCCAGCCGATGCCCGAAGCGCACCGCGAGCACCTGCGCCGCCGCCCGGCCCGCTGACTCCATCAGGCTCGCCAAGGCGATCCCGGCGCGCTCGGCGCGCTGGTCCCAGTCGGCGCTGTCTCGGGGGGAGAGGACGGGGATGGACATGGGGTCAGGGGGCCGGGGGCCGGCGCCCCACCCCCGCACTACTTGGTGGAGAACCCGATGGCGCGGCCGATGGAGATCTCGCCGTTGTCGATGCGGAGGTTGAAGCCGCAGTCGGGGTTGGTGCAGACCCAGGCCTTGTAGGTGATCGGGGCACCTTCACGGCCGTAGTCGGAGAGGGGAATCAGCGTCCCGGTCGTGCACTTGCGGCAGCCCGGCCATTCCTTCGCGTCCATGCGACCTCAGGGGGATGAGGGTCAGGCATCGTCGGGGCACGCGGCGCCGGCGGTCAAGGCAGCCACGCCTTCCCAGGCATACGGCCCGCCGAATGCCTCGGCGAACTCGTAGATCGCCGCGAAGTCCTCCTCGCGGTCGGTCGGCTGGGTGGACAGCAGGCCCACACGCACCAGGGTGAACACGATCCGGCCGAAATCGTCCGTCCGGTGCACGCCCCAGAATGCGAGCACCTCGGGGGCGAGCAGCCCGAACTGCCGCACGGCAAAGTCCCGGCAGGCCCAGGACAGCTCCGCCCCGGTCACATGGCGGCGCGCCGGCAGCTGGGTCTGGAGGAACTCGATCGCCGCCAGGACAAACAGGAAGGCCCGTTCGTCATACCGGTGCTCACCGGCCCGGAGTCGGGCCAGGATGTCGGAGGAAAACTGCAGTTCAGGCATCGTGCGGGAGGGAAGCCCGGGTCAGAAGCAATTCAATGCTAGGACCCGGGCGGACGGCGGTCAAGCGCGGCGCGGGCGGTACAGCGGGAAGGCGTTGGC
The DNA here is from genome assembly GCA_964647615.1 of uncultured Gemmatimonadaceae bacterium. Classification (GTDB taxonomy): domain Bacteria; phylum Gemmatimonadota; class Gemmatimonadetes; order Gemmatimonadales; family GWC2-71-9; genus JADJOM01. The sequence goes on from CAZYIV010000040.1 coordinate 23,817, forward strand.
CATGGCCTGCACCTCCGCCTTGACCCGGGCGATGGTCGCATCGTCCCGGCGGGTCAGCACCTCGTCGATGAGCCGCGCGATCTCCCTGAACTCGCCCTTCCCCATGCCCCGGGTGGTCAGTGCCGGCGTCCCCAGGCGGATGCCGCTGGTGACAAAGGGCGACTGCGGGTCGTCCGGGATGGTGTTCTTGTTGACGGTGATCTCCGCTTTGCCCAGCAGCGCCTCCGCCTCCTTGCCCGTCAGGTTCTTGGGCCGGAGGTCCACCAGCATCAGGTGGGTGTCGGTGCCGCCGGACACGATCGCGAAGCCGTGCTCGATCATCGCCTCGGCGAGCGCCTTGGCGTTCTCCACCACCTGCCGGGCGTAGCGCTTGAAGTCGGGAGTGAGGCACTCCCCGAACGACACCGCCTTGGCGGCGATGACGTGCTCCAGCGGCCCGCCCTGGGTGCCGGGGAAGACCGACTTGTTGACGGCCGCCGCCAGCTCCTGGATGCAGAGGATGATGCCGGCGCGGGGGCCACGGAGGGTCTTGTGCGTGGTGCTGGTGACCACCTGGGCATGGGGCACCGGCGAAGGGTGCACCCCGCCCGCCACCAGCCCGGCGAAGTGGGCCATGTCCACCAGCAGGTAGCCGCCGACCTCGTCCGCGATGGAGCGCATCGCGGCGAAGTCGATGATCCGGGCGTAGGCACTGCCGCCGGCGATGAGGATCTTGGGCCGCTCCCGCCGGGCCATGTCACGGATCTGGTCGTAGTCGAGCCGGCCGGTGGCGGGGTTCACCCCGTACTGGACCGCCTTCCACACCGCGCCGCTGTGGTTGACCGAGGCCCCATGGCTCAGGTGGCCGCCGTGCGGCAGCGCCAGGCCCATGATGGTCTCGCCCGGCTTCGCCAGCGCCATGAAGGCGGCGAAGTTGGCCTGGGCCCCGGAGTGCGGCTGCACGTTGGCGTGGTCTGCGCCGAAGAGCTGCTTGGCCCGGTCGATGGCCAGCTGCTCCACCTGGTCCACCACCTCGCAGCCGCCATAGTACCGCTTCCCGGGGTATCCCTCGGCGTACTTGTTGGTCAGCGGCGTCCCCATCGCGTCGATGACCGCGCGGCTGGCGAAGTTCTCGCTGGCAATCAGCTCCAGCCCGTGCTGCTGGCGGTGGAGCTCGGCATCGATGAGGCGGGCAACGGCGGGGTCCGCCTGGCGGAGCGAGGCGTTGTGATCCAGCGACATGACGTCTCCCTTAGGGTTCGATCTTCTGTACCCGGCGCGCGTGCCGTCCCCCCTCGAAGGGAGTGTCCAGCCACGCCCGCAGGATGTCCACCCCTTCCTGCTCGGTCACGAACCGCGCCGGCAGGACGAGGATATTGGCGTCGTTGTGGGCCCGGGCCAGCCGGGCCACTTCCGGATTCCAGGCCACCGCCGCCCGCACCCCATGGTGCCGATTGGCGGCGTAGGCCATCCCCAGGCCGGTGCCGCACAGCAGGACCGCGCGATGCGCCTGGCCCGCCTCCACCTGCGCGGCGACGGGATGGGCAAAGTCCGGGTAATCGGTGCTGTCGGCGGAATGGGTGCCGAGGTCGAGCGGCTCGAAGCCCCGGGCGGCCAGCTCCTGCTTGAGCCGCTCCTTGAGCGCAAAGCCGGCGTGGTCGGCACCGATCGGGATCAGTTCAGCCATGGAGAATCGTATAAAAATTCACGCGCGATTGTAAGGGGGTGACGCCCCGCTCCCCTGTCCAAGGTCAGACCCGGATACCGGCGATGGTCCCGACCGCCCGGATGCGGGCCTCCGCCACGTGGTCGGCGGCCCGGTAGGTCGGGATTCCCTGCTCCTTGGCGGTGGCGAAGATGCTGAGCAGGGTGTCGTAGATCTGGGCTGCCTTGCGCTTGGCCCGCTCGTGATCCCAACCCATCAACTCCCCATACACGTTGATCACCCCGCCGCCGTTGATCACGTAGTCCGGGGCGTAGGTGAGGCCCCGCCGCTCGCACTCGTCGCCGTGCCGCTCCTCGGCCAGCTGGTTGTTGGCCCCGCCGGCGATGATCTCCACCTTGAGCCGCCTCAGGGTGTCGTCGTTGACGGTGGCCCCGAGGGCGTTGGGGGAGTAGATGTCGGCCGGGACGTCGTAGATCGCGTCCGGTGCGACCGTCGCGGCGCCCGTCGCCTTGACCACCATCTTGACCTTCTCGGCGTCGATGTCGGTGACGGTGAGCTTGGCGCCCTCGGCATGGAGGTGGTCGCACAGGGTCCGCGCCACGTTGCCGCAGCCCTGCACCAGGACCCGCTTCCCTGCCAGGCTGTCGGAGCCCCAGCGGACCTTGGCGCTGGCCTTCATGCCGACATAGACGCCGTACGCCGTCACCGGCGAGGGGTCGCCCGAGCGGCCGTGAAGCCCCGCCACGCTCGAGGTCTCCATCCGCACGTATTCCATGTCCGCCGGGCTGGTGCCCACGTCCTCGGCCGTGATGTAGCGGCCCTTGAGCGATTCCACGAAGCGCCCATGCGCCCGGAACACCGCCTCCCGGTCCCGGCGGTGGTTGTCGCCCACGATCACCGACTTGCCGCCGCCCAGATTGAGCCCCGCCACCGCCGACTTGTAGCTCATCCCCCGGGCCAGCCGCAGCGCGTCGGTGATGGCCTCGTCGGTGGAGGCGTAGTTCCAGAACCGGGTGCCGCCCAGGGCAGGCCCGAGGGTGGTGTCGTGGATCGCGATGATGCCGAAGTACCCGCACGACGGCTCGTGGCAGAGGACCAGCTGCTCGTGCGCGTACGTGGCCATCGCCTTGAACGTATCCATAAACTCGTGCGACTCCTCGCGGACGGGGACGGCCCCGCCCCGGTCAGTAATTGTAGAAGCCCCGGCCGGCCTTCCGGCCCAGGTGCCCTGCCGCCACCATCCGCCGGAGCAGCGGACAGGCGCGGTACTTGTCGTCGCCGAGGCCCCGGTGCAGGACCTCGAGGATCGCGAGGCAGGTGTCCAGCCCGATCAGGTCCGCCAGCATCAGCGGCCCCATCGGGTGCGCCATGCCCAGCTTCATCACGGTGTCCACCGCCTCGGGTGTGGCCACCCCCTCCATCACGCAGAAGATCGCCTCGTTGATCATCGGCATCAGGACGCGATTGCTGACGAACCCGGGGTAGTCGTTCACCTCCACCGGCGTCTTCCCCAGCGCGGTGGACAGCGCCATCACGCGGGTCGTGGTCTCGTCGCTCGTCGCCTGGCCCCGGATCACCTCCACCAGCTGCATCACCGGCACCGGATTCATGAAGTGCATGCCAATGACCTGGCCCGGGCGAGCGGTCTTCGCGGCGATCTCGGTGATGGAGATGGAGGAGGTGTTGCTCGCCAGGATGACGCCGGGCGCGCAGGTGGCGTCGAGCTGGCGGAAGATCTCGAACTTGAGCGCCGGGTTCTCGGTGGCCGCCTCGACCACGAGCTCCGCGGTCCGTACGCCCTCGACCGTCGTGGCCACCGCGATCCGGCCGGCGGCCGCCTGCGCGGCCTCGTCGGTGACGGTGCCCTTCTTCACCATCCGGGCCAGGCTCCCCTTCACCGCGGTGAGGCCCCGCTCCAGGGCATCGGCCGAGACATCCACCATGGTGACCTCGTGCCCGTGCATCGCGAAGACCTGCGCGATGCCGTTGCCCATGGTGCCCGCGCCGATCACGCCGACCTTCATGCCTGCGGCTCCTTTCGCTGCCAGCGCCAGGCCACGACGGTGGCGAGGGCGATCGCACCCGTCGCGAGCACCCCGCCCTCCGGCCCGAAGCTGCCGCCGGTGAGCCAGTCGGGCCCGCCGGGGAAATAGTTGATGAGGGGAATGGGGAACGGCAGCCCGCTCACCGGCGCGTCGGCCGCGGCGAGCATGGCGTTCCAGCCGAGATGCGCGCCCCAGGCGGCCCAGATGCCCCCGGGGGAGTAGAAGACCGCGCCGAGGAACACCCCGGCGAGACCGATGTTCACCAGGCCGAGCGCGGTCCCGTTGGGATTGGCCAGGTGCGCCAGCGCGAACAGCACCGAGAGGGTGAGCACCGCCGGGGCCCGGCCCATGACCCGCGCCAGCAGTACCTGGCTCACTCCCCGGAACATGACCTCCTCCAGCAGGGCCGCGGGGGCCAGCAGCACCAGGGTTCGCGCCATCTGGGCCAGGTAGTCCGGCATGCTCCCGGCGTCAGGCGTGAATCGCGCGCCCCCGACCCCGAGGGAGAGCAGCAGCGCCAGGGCCGCCGGGCCCACCCCGAGCAGCACCCCGGCCCCGAAGCCGGCCGCCGGCCGGGTAGCGGCGCGGTAGCGCAGTTCCTCCGATGAGAGGCCGAGGAACCGGACGCCGAACGACCAGGTGAGGAAGCCGAAGGCCGCGAGGCCCACCCCGGACTGCAGGATGAGCAGCGTCGCGGTGCTGGCCTCGCGAAGACCGCCCAGCGCCTTGGCGAGGATGGTGGCCAGGGCGATGGTCAGCGCGAACCCGCCCGCCAGGAACACCACCGCCCACCCGACCTGCGCGGCCGGGCGGGGGCGGGGGGCGGGTACGCCGGTCACGCGCGGAGGCGGAGGGCGTGGTGACCGCGCCAGAGCACCAGCGCGGCGAGGGCCACCTTGAGCAGGTCCTGAGGGAGGAAGGGCAGCACGCCGAGCTGGGCCGCGCGGGCGGCATCACCGGTGAGGAGGGTGAGCTGGGCCCAGCCGCCGAAGTAGAGCACCGCCATGCCGGTCAGGGCGGCGAGGAAGCAGCGCGTCAGCCGGCCCCGCTCCGCCAGCCGGCCCACCACCGCAGCCGCCACCGGCATCGCGAGCAGGAAGCCCCCGGTCGGGCCGAGCAGCCGGGCCAGGCCAGGCACCCCCACCGGGGCGAAGACCGGCAGGCCGAAGGCACCTGCCACGAGGTAGAGCACGAGGGCCCCGGCCCCGGCGGCGGCCCCGAACAGGCCGCCCACCAGCAGCACCGCCAGCGGCTGCAGGGTCATGGGCACCGGAGAGTGCGGCACCGGGATCGCGACCTGGGCCGAGAGGGCCACCAATCCCGCTCCCAGGACCAGGACGAACGGCCAGGCCAGCGGCAGCCGGGCCGGCCGCGCCGGGACGGCGCCGGAGGGTCGGGCGGTGCTGAGCGACGGACGGGTCATCGGGTCAGATCCTTTCAACCGAGAGGGCCACGGCGTTGCCGCCGCCAAGGCAGAGGGTCGCGAGTCCGGTGGCGCGCTGCCGGTCCCGCAGGGCATACAGCAGGGTGGTGAGCACCCGGGCACCGCTGGCACCGATCGGGTGGCCCAGCGCCACGGCGCCGCCGTGCACGTTGACGCGGTCCCAGTCCCAGCCCAACGCCTGCCCGTCGGCAAGCGCCTGCACCGCGAACGCCTCGTTGGCCTCGATCAGGTCGTAGTCGCCGATCGTGGTCCCGGCCTTCTGCATCAGGTTCCGGACGGCCTGGATCGGGGCGAAGAACAGGTCCTTCGGCTCGCCGCCACCGGTGGCGTAGGCCGTGACCCGCGCCAGCGGGGTGAGGCCATGGGCCTTGGCGAAAGCGAGCGAGGTCACCACCAGGGCGCTGGCGCCGTCGTTGAGGCCCGGTGCGTTGCCGGCGGTGACGGTCCCGCCCTTCCGGAAGGCGGGCTTGAGTTTCGCGAGCGACGCCAGGCTGCTGTCGGCGCGGGGCGACTCGTCCGCCGCGACGGTGGTCACCCCGCCCTTCCCGGGTACCTCCACCGGCAGGATCTCGGCGGTGAACTTGCCGGCGCCCTGCGCCGCCACCGCCTTCTGGTGGCTCCCCAGCGCAAAGGCGTCCTGCGCCTCCCGGCTGATCCCGGCCTTCTCGGCGGTGTACTCGGCGTACTCGCCCATGTGGTTCTGGCCGAACGAGTCCCACAGACCGTCGTGGATCATCCCGTCCACGATGGTCTGGTTACCGGCCTTCACGCCGTTGCGATAGCCATAGAGGTAATGCGGCGCGGAGGACATCGACTCCTGGCCGCCCGCGAGCACGCACTGGGCATCGCCGGCCTTGATGCTCTGGGCGGCGAGCATCACCGCCTTGAGGCCGGAGCCGCACACCTTGTTGATGGTGAGCGCGGGCACCACGCCCGGCACGCCGCCGTGGATCATCGCCTGGCGCGCGGGGGCCTGGCCCGAGCCGCCCTGCACCACCTGGCCCATGAGCACTTCATCGAGGGCACCGGCATCGATCGCGGCGCGGGTGATCGCCTCGCGGATCACCAGGGCGCCGAGCTGGGGCGCGCTGAAGCCGGAGAGGCCGCCCAGGAACCGGCCGATCGGCGTGCGGCAGGCGGACACGATGACTGCAGTGGTGGCGTCGTTCATGATCCTTGCGGTTGTGGCTGCTGCCGCGGGCGCGGCATTCGTGACCGATCCGTGGCGGCACGGCACCGCCCGTCGTCACATCCCTCCCCTACCTTGGCGGCGGACCTTCACGAGGACGCCGCATGCGATTCACCCGCCAGGCCCGCACCGACTGGACCCTGGTCTTCGCGATCATCGGGGGCCTGACCGCCGCGATCGTGCTCCTGCTCGCCGGCCCGGGACGGTAGCCGCCCCGGCCCACAAGTATAGGGTGGGCCCCCAGCGAGGGGCAGCCGCCGCCCCTGGTTGCATGTCTATGCAGCCGTGCGCCGACTACGGCACCAGCCGTCGCTCGGCGATCGCGCCGCCGAGCCGCGCGGCGAACTCGGCCACCGGCAGCACCTCCTGCTTGTTCCCCGCCCCACGGGTGCGGACCGCCACCGTCCCCGCCTCCGCCTCCCGCTGCCCCACCACCGCCATGTAGGGCACCTTGTGCAGCTCGCCGTCACGGATGCGGTAGTTGAGCGTCTGGCTGCCGGCATCGAGGGTGGCGCGGATCCCCGCCGCCCGCAGCGTGCCGTGGACCCCCGCCGCGGCCTCCGCCTGCTGGTCCGAGATCGGCAGCACCCGGACCTGCTCCGGGGCCAGCCACAGCGGGAACGCCCCCGCGAAGTGCTCGATCAGGATCGCGATGAAGCGCTCGAACGACCCGTTCACGGCCCGGTGGATCACCACCGGCCGGTGCTCGTGGTTGTCCTCGCCGACGTAGAGCAGGTCGAACCGCT
>CAZYIV010000041.1:0-29270 GCA_964647615.1 uncultured Gemmatimonadaceae bacterium
CGTTCCATCCGCACCGCGCAGAACTTCCCCACGCTTCGCGTGCGGTCGTGGTTGTACTCGTCCTCCCAGGTGCCGCCGAATCCTGTCGTGCCCCATTGCTCCACATGGGCCGTCAGCCCGCCCAGCCCGCGGGGACGATCCCCGAGCATCAGGTCGTAGGATTCGTCGTTGTTCTCACGCACCCAGACGGTCGCCCCGTCGACGCGCAGCCCGCCCAGTGGCCGGAGTGACTCGGTGATCGCGCCATACAGCACCGGATCGTAGGGCTTCCGGATCGCGAGGCCCTGGTGCGAGAGGTAGAGGCGGGCGTTCACCCGGTTGCCCTGCCGCGCCCCGCCGGTGGCCAGCAGCTGGATCCGGTAGCTCCCCTCGAGGTACTCGATGCCGGGAGCCGCATCGCCGATGGGGCACGGGTCCGGCAGCGGCGGCGGCGGCGGGGTCGCGCAGGCGGCCAACAGGAGCGCGGTGAGTACCGTCCCGGTGGCGGTGGATCGCTGTGGCTGCGGGCGCATGCTCCCTCCTCTCACCGCCGGACCATCAACTCCCCTCGGCCCGCAGCTCAGGCAATGTGGGGAACGATGCCGGGCGGGTGAGCGTGCGCTCGGGGACCTGGCGACCGGTGGCCAGCGCCTCCGCCAGCAGCTCCAGCGCGAGCCCGGTGAGCGGCGGCGTGATGATGGTGGCGGCGAGGAGTCGCTGGGCGACCCACGCCTGGCCGCAGCCGGGCACCCCGTCCACGCCGGTGAGTGGAATCCGCAGGCAGGCCGCCCGCTGGACCGGATCGGGGAGGGCCTCCACCGCCCGCCGGGCGCCCATGGCCATCGCGTCGTTCTGGCAGCCGATCAGCGCGAAGGCCGGCGACTCGCCCGGCTGCTGCGGCAGCCGCGGGGTGATCGCCTGCTTCCCGCTCTCCTCCGTCCAGCGCCCGCGTACCGTCACCAGCGTGATGTTGGCGGGCTTGGACTCGTTGAGGCCGGTGCGGCGCAGCTTGGCGGCCTCCCCCGGCCCCTCGACATAGAGCGCCGTCCCGCCCTGGGGGAGCAGCGCCGCGAACTGCCGTCCCTGGATCCGGCCGATCTCCACATTGTCGCACTCGACACTGCCGATCGGGATGGTGGCCCCGGCGCGCAGCTGGGCCAGATAGTCGGACTCACGATTGAGCACGATCCACCCGACGCCGTGGCGCACCGCCGCCGCGGCCACGCTCAGCATGCCGGTCCCGACCGGCTCGACGATCATCGCGCTGGGGCGCTGCTCCGGAGGAGCCTGGACTGCGTTGAGCAGTTGCCGGGTCTGGGTGATGGCCTCGCCCTCCGCATACTCGATGCTGAGCGCGATCCCCAGGCGGCGGGCGGTCTCCTCGGCGACGGAGGCCTGCTCGCGCTGGTAGTCGTTGTCACGGGTGATGAGGGAGAGGAGAACACTCGGTCCTGGCATCGGGACACGCTCACCGCTGGGGGTGGTCGTGGCCGCCCGATTCGGGCCGGGCGGCGGGCGCCGGGAGCGCACCATCGGCGTGAGGCGGCGCGTGCAGGGAATCCTACGCAGCGACGAGCCGGCGTGCCACCCTGGCCCGATCACCGACCGGAGCCGGGGCATGACAGCCCGAGGTCAGGTGCCGCTCACGCCGCAGATGAAGGCACAGGGACGACGCTGCGCGCGGGAAGGGCCAGGGGACAGGCTCGTCACAACCGCAGGCGCAGTACCACGCGGCCGATCGCGGCGGCAATCGCCGTGGCGAGCAGGCTCAGGGCGACGCGGGGGAATGCGTCGAGATGGGCCGCCTCCTGCCCCGGACGCAGGCCCACGATTTCGGCCTGGGTCGCCGGTTGTTCCCCGCGGCCATCCGCACGGTCGATCATGATCGTACCGGGATCGGGCACGAGCCGCTGCGCAGCCATGGTGAACCCGGTCAGCGTCGCGCCGGCCGCGAGAATCCAGATACTCAGCAGCACCACCCTTCCGGTGCCCTCGGGGAAGACACGCAGCGTGCGCGGCGGCGACCCCGGCGACGCCCGGAGGGCCCGCGCGCGCTTGAGGAGCGGAGTCCAGTTGACGGCCAGGTGCAACGCAACCAGCCATTGCAGCCCGTTCCCGGCATAGCCGTGGATGTCGTGCCAGCGCAGGAAGGAAGCCGTGTCCATGCGGGGATGGGGCCAGACCACCTTGGACGCGAACAGACCCGATGCGGTCACCGCGACCAGAGTCGCGAACATGAGGACATTCAGCAGCACGTTGACTCGCGAGCGCCAGTCGGGCAGCGAGCCCAGTCGGGAGGCGTTGGCCACGATCCATGCGCGCTGGCGCAGCAGGTGGACGAACACTGCGACGGCCAGCGCGAGGGAGAGGTACTCATGCCACGGGACTCCCGTGAAGCGCCAGCTGCCGAGGACCACTATGAGCACCAGCATGGCTGCGTCGTGGAGCAGGGTGAGCAAGGTGGTCCGCATGAGGGGCCTGGGTTCGGGAATCGTGCGAGGCGGCACGGAGCGTTCACGGAGTTCTTACGGCATGGCGTCCCGTGCGTTTCAGCGTGATGCGTGGCAGGGAGGTAGCTGGCCTCGTTCGCGGGGGGGGGGCGCAGGCCGGCGCGTGGCCGAGACAGGAGCAGCCCGGACTCGGCGGGCCGGGTAGCGCGCCGCGATCGCTACGACACCTCTGGCCGGTCCGCCGCCAGGATCAATTCCAGGTACAGCGCGCCCGGCACCGGGTTGTGGCGATAGGGCGGGATCGGGCAGAAACCCAGCTGTCGGTACAGGCCCTGGGCCTGCTCCATGCCCGGCAAGGTGTCCAGCCGGAGCGCACGGTACCCCGCGCTCCGCGCATGCGTGATGGCCGCTTCCGCGAGCGTCCGGCCGAGCCCGGTGCCCCGCGCGGCGGGGCGGACGTAGAGCCGCTTCATCTCGGCGACCCCCGGGGGGAGCGGGCGCACCGCGACGCAGCCCAGCACCTCGTCGCCATCGCGCGCCAGCAGCAACGCCCCCAGCGGGGGGACGTAGGCCCCGGGCAACCCCGCGAGTTCTTCCGCGAACCCCTGGATGCCAAGGTCAATTTCGAGTGTGGCCGCATACTCCCGGAACAGCGTCCGGGCGACGTCGAGGTCGGCAGGCGTGGAGACCTGTGTCAGCATCAGCGCAATCTACCTACCGTCTGACCGTCCGACCGTCCGACCGTCCTGCCGTCACCCGCGTCGCGCCTAGGCTTCCCCCGCGCGCAGCTTCGCGTCGTACTCCTCGATGGTGATCGTCCCGCCGGCCTTCACGGTCCTGCCCGCGTCCCGCGGCGGCAGCGCTTCCTGCACCACGTCGATCCGCTTCCATTCGGCGAAGGGGGCGGTGCAGCCCGCCTCGGGTACGTACTTCGACCCGGCGACCCGCTGGTACTTGTGGATGTAGCGGGAGCAGTTGACGAAGATCGCCTCGATGGCGACGTGCACCACCAGGTCCGCACCGGGGAACGGCCCCAGCGACGCGGCATCGGTATGCAGCGTCGCGGCGCCCTGCACCCGGAGCCGGTTGGGCGTCTCGAAGTCGATGAACAGCAGGCCCACCTTCGCCGTGGCCTGCATGTTCCCGGCGGAGAGCCACATCCCGTTGCCGTCGTACAGTGGGAACGCAAGGGTACGGCTATCGAGCGCGCGGATGAAACCGGCGTGGCCGCCCTTGTACGAGACGGTGGGGTTGCCGGCGGCGTCCACCGTCGCGAGGAAGAACAGGTCGCGCGACTCGATGAACGCTTTCTCGGGGTCCTGCAGCTCCTGGTGCACGATCACCTGCTGCAGCAGGTCGGCGAGCTTCGTGGTCTCGAAGCGCTGCTGGAGCTCGCGCTGGGCGGCGGTGTAGAAGTCCGTCATGGGAAGTCCGGGGGTCGAGGGGAATGTGCGGGTGGACGCCTCAGCGCGCCGGCACCGTCTTGGTGGCTTCCACGAAGCCCTGCACCGCGATCTCCACCGCGGCCCGGGGCGCGAGCGCGCGGCTGGCGCGCTTGATCATCAGCGCCGTGGCGAGGGCGCAGGCATCGGCCAGGCGGGCGTCGTCGAGTCCGGCGGCTCGCCCGATCCCGGTGACCTTGTCCTGCAGCAGCCGCTGGGTCTCGAGCAGGCCGAGGTGCGGCTCGGCGGGGGTCAGGTTGGCGCCCTCGGGCGCCGAACCGGGATCCACCTGGAGCGACTCGAGCCCCGCCTGCAGCGTGGCGACCAGGCCGGGCCCGCGCTCGTTGGCGATCTCCGAGAGCACCACCGCCCCGGGCTCGAGCCCCTCCACCGGAAGGTGAAAGGTACGGAAGAGGCAGGTCCCGGCCAGCCGCGCCGTCACGATCACGGCGGTCTCGGCATGGACGCCGCGCTCGTTGCTCAGCGCAGCGATGACGGCGTCGGTGATCTGCGGCGCGGCAAGCACCACGGGATCGGTGGACATGCTGGGGCGTCCCTCAGGTGTGGGTCCGGAGACGGGCGGCGGCGCGCACCCCCCGCCCACCGTACCAATATCACTCGGCGTCCAGCCGCCGCTGCAACTCGGCCGACAAGTCGCCGGTGCCGTCCCAGGTCACGCCGGGATCTTCGCAGAAGCCGAGCGCCTGTCCGCCCAGCCACTGTTCGTAGGGATCGGTGCGGATGGTGGCGAAGTGACCCCACGGCGCCGTGCTGTCCTCGCCCGGCAGCAGCATCTCCCCACAGATCAGGCCCTGGCCCTGGTGGCCCTCGTCGGTGAAGTGCGCGGCGCGGACGTTCCGCACCCGAAGGGGGCCGGCGGGCCCGTGGTCATGGAAGTCCCGGGCCGAGTAGTCGAGCAACAACGAGGTCACGGAGTCCGGCGCGGCAGCCGTGGCCGGAGGATCCACGGAGGCCCCGGCGTCGCGCGCCGGGGCAGCTCGGCAGGCGAGGAGCAGCGCGAGCGACAGGGCGGCCGCGGCGGCACGTGCGGGCGTGGTCACGCGGAGGAGCCTCGATGTCTGATGAAGCCGACCCGCACGCCATCCCGTTCGAGGGCGGCGGCCTTCTCGGTGCGGCTGGTGACGCTGAAGCCCAGCACCCGCTCGTAGTACGCGACCGCCGCGTCCAGCGTCCGGACGGGCAGGCCGGCGAGATCCTCGTTCGAGATGGGGTACGCCGCGAGCAGGCGGGGCATGGACACCTCTCAGGCCGAGATCGGGGGGCCGTCGCTACGGCCGGACGAGCCGGAAGGCATGCATCCAATCATTGTGCAGGAACCCCGGGATGCACCAGAGCTGGCACAGCGGCTCGATGGCCCGCGCCGCGGTGGCGGTGCCCATGTCGGCGCCCTCCCAGCCGAACTGCTCGATCACCCGTGCCGCGAACGCCTTCGCGCTGCTGCTGTTGCCGCAGTAGAACATCGTCGGGCGGCCGGAGGGGATCGCGGGGTTGACCATCAGCGCGGCCCCGACGCTGTTGAACACCTTCACGAACTCGGCCGCCGGATACGCCGCCTGCAGCGTCTCCATCAGCGAGCTGTTGGGCGTGGTGAAGAACCGCAGCACCCCGTCCTGGGGCGGCTCCTTGGCGATCGGATTGGTGGTGTCGAGGACCGGTTTGCCCGCGAGGTGCTTCGTGCCGGCAAGCTTGAGCGCCTCCACGGCGGCGGTGCCGAGCACCGCGAGCACGATCGCCTGGCCCCAGGCGGCCGCCTCGGAGAAGGTGGCCTCGGGGATTCCGGTCTTCCTCGAGAAGTCGGCGAGCTTGCCCGGCTCGCGGGTGGCGATGCGGACCTCGTAGCCGTGGCGCAGGAATCCCTCGGCGAGGGTCTGGCCGACCTGGCCGGAGCCGAGGATGGCGATGCGGGAGATGGCGTTGGTCGTGGACATGGGCGTGAGGGTAGCAGGGCGAGGTAACGATCGCACATTCGATGACAAGTCCGGCAGGTCTCGCCTGTTCTGGTACTCGCGAGGTGAATCGTAGTACGAGGGCGCTCAATTGGCCGCCCTGCCTTCGGATGCGATGCCCCGCCCTGCGGCTCCCAACCCCAATTCGCGACGAGTCGATTCTTTGCACTACCGTGCGCGTCGTGTTCGCTTTCGGGCGACCCGAGGAACTTGTACCTCCATGGGCAACGTTTGCCCCCCCGGGGGGCCCTCCCTGGGCCGTCGAGATTCTCCATGCGGGTACTTGCCGCCCAGTAGCGAGCGCGCCGGATCAGACTGCCGCTCGAGTTCTATCAGATCCGAAACCAACAATCAAGTGGCAGAAGGAGCCGTTACGATCCCAGAACTGCGCCAAATAGGCGCCCGAGGTCGAATGACTTCAGGAATGCAAGTTGCACGAGATCGTTGCGCTCACCTCTTAAGGAGATCATCGCGACCCCTCGAATGAAGAATGACCGCAGTGGCTCTGAAAGAAGATGCACCTGCAGGACCTTATCTGTCTGTTTTGTCGCAACGACCACGCTGTACCGGGTCAGGAGCGAATCTCCAGGAATCGGGGGCACCGTCACCTTCGTTGTTCTTGGGTTCGCAAAATTGCGCATAAGTCCAAACAGGAGGTCGAGTCGAAAGGTTGTTCGCCGTTCGACGGAATCGACACGGGTGATAGTTGGTCCGAGCATTACAAGCATTCCCACGTTTGGAGATTCCGGAGTACTCGGATTTGTTTGGAACCCCGCCTGAAGTGCCAGACCTGCGAACAGCGGCTCTGCACCGAGCCTTTGCTCCCAGCTGAGTTGTCCGGTGACCCGAGCGCTCTTGCCCGTACCGAACACGAGCCGGGTGGGGTCAGGAATGGTAAAGCGCAATGTGTCTAGGTGTCGATCGGCGCTTCCACAGCTTGTCCGGAGGAAATATGGCCTCAACGTATCAATGACGCTCGTGACGAGCTGTCCCTTGCGACAAGCATCGGCGAAGTCAACAGTCAATGCGCTAGTGAGTTCCACCGCCGCCGTTGCCGACCATCGAGCCTTGCGCGAGCGATTGTACCAGGGGTGACTCCATGTCGCCGTCGCCGCGACTCGCGTGTCTGCCTGATCAAAGTTCCCTTGTGCATTGGATAGTTCCACGCCCGCCAACAAGTCGAAGTCCTCACCATACGGGGCGCCCTTCTTTGGCCCCAGCACAACGGAACAAACATAGGATAGGTCGATCGTCGTCAGCTCGAGAAGCTGCCCCGCAAGCGTGCCGGCTGGTGCACTTGCTAGAAGCGCCCCCTCGCTGTCTGCGCTGAGCGTAAGTGGAATCTTGTCAAGGTATGCGACCAAGAACCCTCCCGCCAAGCCCGCGCTGGCTGAGTCCCCCAGCGTCCCAGTCGCGACCGAGTTCTTGGACCGGGGGGTCGCAGAGTCAGCTCCAGAATTCAGCGAGTCTCGCCTTGCCATTGCGAGACTGATCACAAGGGAGTCCCCTCCTGTCGCCTTCCCCCTGGCGCGGACTTGGGGCAGGCAGGCCTGCAGCTGGAGCTTTCCCTGCGCCATCGAGCTTAGCTTGATGGTGTATGTCGACTGCGCGTGGAGGGGCAGCGAAAATAGTGAGACCCATAGAAGCGGAAAGACCACAGTCGTTAGCGACTGCCGCAGTACGTTGCGGATCATCGAGGACCTCGTTGGGAACGGAGAGCGCCCGCCTCGGGGCAAGAGTGGACAAGTTCAAGGTGCCATGGAGGAAGGGACGGAGCGTCGCCTACCTGCGAATTGCCGATGCTGTCGTGGTTTGCGGTGGGCTGTCGAGGCATTCCCGCTCCCACCCGGCCTGGGCGGCCTGTTGGCGAATCAATGACTTGTTCAAGAGCCACCAGCTCAGGACTTCCGGTGGGAGGCGCGCAGGCGCACTGTGAGCGCCTCTGGACTCGGGCGTAGCGCAATTCCTGCTTTCTTGGAGGGCCCTGGCGTTTGCCTCGCCAAGTAGGCATGGCCTACCCCGGCACTTCTTGCCGCATTGATCTTCTTGCTCCCAAGATCGGCGATTCCGGTCAGGCCTGCGTCAACTGGTTTGCGGCTTCAAGCAGGAGCCAATCGCGATTACCACGGCGAAGGTGGGAGCCTAGTTGTAGGAGGGCCAGATCACGCGCGGCCAGGCCTCGTCGATCACCTGCCGGAACTCAGGTGGATGGCCACCGGGAGCACGCGTCGCTGCCCGTGTTGACGGAGCGTGTAGGAGTGCCGATCTGGAGCTCCCATTCTCGGGCGCACGGGTTGCTCGGCAGGGGTGTCTTCGCGGAAGCTCCCTGGCGGATTAGGAGAGTGTCATGTCACACAACTCAACTTCACGCTTGCAACACCCTGCAACGCCCGTGCGTCCACCCCGTCCCCGTTCGTCCCCCTCGCCACACCCGCACAGCCACGCCACCGAGGAGCCCCGCCAGGTGCATTCCATCGTCAGGCCCGTCGCACTCGCCGCCCTTGCCGCGCTCTTCGCCTGCAGCGACGGCGGCACCTCCCCCTCCGGCACGCCGGTGATCCAGCCGCGCACCGCCGCCGAGGCGCTGAACGTGGACCTCGCGAGCACCCCCGACTACGGGCACCCGGCCTGGTCGGGGGACTTCGGCCCCGACCTGCAGCAGCAGAGCAACGCCCCCATCACCAACCCGGTCACCAGTCGCGGTGCGCTGCTGGGCCGGGTGCTGTTCTACGACCGGCACCTGAGCATCAACGGCCGGGTGAGCTGCGCCACCTGTCACCAGCAGCGCCATGCCTTCACCGACACCCTCCGCCTGAGCAAGGGGTTCAACGGCGAATCGCGCACCCGCTTCCGGACCATGCCGCTGCTGAACGTGCGGTACTACTCCCTCGGCCAGGCCTTCTGGGACCGGCGGGCCCGCACCGTGGAGGACCAGGTCACCCAGCCCTTCCAGGACTCGGTCGAGATGGGCTTCGACGCCGCCCACGGCGGCATGCCGGCGATGATCGCCCGGATGGATTCGCTGGGATACTACGGCGAGCTGTTCACCTGGCTCTATGGGGACCCGCAGATCACCGAGGACCGCATCCGGCTGGCGCTGGCGCAGTTCGTCCGCAGCATCGTCTCGACCCAGAGTCGCTTCGACTCCGCCTGGAGCGACGTCTTCGACCTCACGGTACCTGACCGGGGACTGAGCCGTCCGTTCCCGCGCTTCACGGCCGAGGAGAACCGCGGCAAGACGCTGTTCGTGGTGGCCCAGGCCTCGGGGGGTGGCGGCTGCGCCGCCTGTCACGTTCCACCCAGCTTCGCGCTGGTGGGGACCGACATCAACAACGGGCTGGATGCCGGTGAGACCCGCTTCTTCAAGGCCCCGTCGCTCCGCAGCATCACCAGCAGCGGGCCCTACATGCACGATGGCCGCTTCCGCACCCTCGACGAGGTGCTGGACCACTACACCAGCGGGGTGCAGGAGGGGCCTGCCCTCGGCTACCAGTTGCGGGCGTTCACCGGCGGTCCCCAGCGGCTCGACTTCACCGCGGCCGACCGCAAGGCGCTCCTCGCCTTCCTGAAGACGCTGATGGACGAGAGCGTCGCGCGGGATGCGAAGTTTGCGGATCCGTTCAGGCGGTAGGGCAACTCTGCAGAGACGGTAGAGGCGGTAAAGGCGGTAAGGACGGTAGCGAGCCATACCGTCACTACCGTCCTTACCGTCACTCCCTTCGCGCCGAGTCGCCGCATTCCCTCGCCGCCGAGTCGCGGCTGCGCCGCTCCTGAGGGCGACTCGGTCAGCGGCTCCTGAGGGCGCTCGGTCGCCGTCCTACCACCCTACCGCCCTACCGCCCGAAGCGATAGCCAACCCCGAGAAACGGCACCGAGTGGAACCGGTCATACCGGCCGCTCGCGCCACCCGCCTCACCGGTGTACCCGACCACGTAGTGGCTCAGCCCGCCCCGCAGCGCCCACCGTTCGCCGAGCCGGAGCCGCAGGTAGAACTCGGAGTTGAGGCTGCCGCGGTCCTTGTGCCCATAGAGGAAGAGCGACCCGTGGCTGGGGTGGGAGCGCACACCGGCGTCGCGGCGCACCGGCCCGGTCGCGACGCCCGCCAGGTCCAGGTTGGCACCGGCGGAGAGCGCCGGCAGCAGCCGCACCTCCCCCGTGACCATCAGGTTGAGGCCGGTGACCGCGGGATCGAGCCGCACGGTCCGCGGCAGGGAGGCGTCGCCGCCCCGCCGGGTGAAGGTCCGCGGACTGCCCTGATAGCTGGTGAGGCGCGGCCCGGCGCCCGCCGAGACCGGCCCGACCGCGAAGGTCCACGCGGTGCCGAGGCTGATCCGGCCCTCGCCCTTCAGGACGCCGGCTGACAGGTCGAGGTCCGGTCGCTGGGCCACGAGTGCGGCCGGGAGCGCGGTGGCCGCGGTGAGGAGCAGGAACAGGCTGGGGACGCGCATCGGACTACTCCGTCAGGGGGTCCCTCCTCAACGCCCCCATCGGCGGATCGGTTCTCCCCGGCCCGCCGGCGGCGGGCCCGCACCGGTGCGCGGCGCGGTCACCCGCGGGTCAAGCACCCACACGATCCACACGTGTGCACAATTGTGCAGAAGTGCCGCGCGTCATCTCTCCGTCAGGGACAAGTCATCATTGCCTAACACAACATTCCCTCCCACCGTGGGGCCGCGGTCCACTCTCGCACCCCACACACGGAGGGAACCATGACGCTCCCGCGGATCACCGAGACCCAGCTGGCCTGGCTGGCGGAGACGGCGGATGGCTGGCGCAGTGAGGACATCTGGCTGGTGCCGGACGCGCAGGGCGGGCTGGTGGCGAAGCGCGCGCGGGATCTCGCCCCGGGCGAGGAGGCGCGTGCCCTCGCCGTGGTGCCGGCCACCGAGGCGCCCCGCGCCACCGCCGCCCCGCGGCTCGGCTTCAGCACCGACGGCGGCAGCACCTGGCAGCCGATCGACACGCTGGGCACCGATCCCTGCGATTCCTTCTTCCTGACCGCCTCTGCGGTGCGGAAGTTCCTCATTCCCTACTACGAGGCGCACCGCCTGCTCGACGCGGACGCGATCGCCCGGCTCCGCCGCACCGACTTCCACGACGTGGTCGGGGTGGCGCACTATCCGCCGTCCATCGCGCGGCAGGTGGATTGCGCCGGGGAGCTGGTGAGCGAGGCGGTGCCGGAGGGGAGCTGGGCGGTGCTGGTGCGGCGGGCGGATGGCCGCGGGGAGCCGGCGCTGCAGCCGATGACGCTCGGCGCCTACGCCGAGTCACTGGACTAGGATGCTGTCCCGGATGGGGGCGAAGAGCGGATCCCGGCTCACGTATTCCCGGAGCTGGGGCCGGGCGCGGAACAGGTCCCGGAGCAGCCGGATCGCCCGCGCCGGCTGACCCAGGACCAGGCGCAGGTAGGCCTCGTCGTAACTGAGTTCGAGGTAGGAGAGCCCCTCGGCCCGGAGGTCACGCTTCGCCCGGGCAAGCTCCGCCAGCCCGCGGGCCGTGTCGCCGGCCTGGGCGGAGATTGTCCCCGCCACGACCCGGCGGTAGATCGCATGGTAGGCGCGCCCCTGCTGCCGGGCGGCCGCCGCCGGGTCGAGTTGCTCGAGCCTGGCCACCAGGGCCCAGGCGGAGTCGGGATCGGGCCGCCGCGCCATCGCGGGGCGCATGGTGGTGAGGTCGCACTCCACGAAGCGCCACTGCCCCGGGAATCGCTCCCGGCCGCGGGCACACCAGCTGGTCGCCTCGCCGTAATCGCCGAGTTGCAGCTCGCTGAGCCAGATGTAGAAGTAGACCGTCGAGGCGTTCTCCAGCCAGGCATCGGCCGCGAGCGCGCGGTGCGCCGCGAGCGATGCCTCCTCGAACGACGCCTTCGACATGAGCAGGAAGCTCAGGGTGGCCCAGGCCCGCGCCAGAGTGCTGTCGCGGTCCACGGCGCCCCGCAGATCACCTTCCGCCAGCCGCCGCCGGATGGTGTCGATCGCCGCGCCCTCGAACCCCGTGGCCCGCTGCCAGCGCGACATGCCACGCAATTCGAGGGCTCCTGCCTGTCCCGGGTCCCGGGCCAGCACCGAATCGGCCAGCGCCGCGGCGTGCTCGAGGGCGGCGATGCGCGCCGCGTCCTTCCGGAGCAGCGCCAGGTCCAGCCATACCCGTCCCCGCTCCACGACCGGCCAGAGCCAATCGGCATCCAGCCGGTGGGCCTCAACGAGCAGGGAATCGGCCCGGGAGAGCAGCAACTCCGACGCCCGCAGGTCATCGACGTTGTGGCGCTCCGCCGCCGCATGCGCATCGTCGCGGGCGCGGCCCGCGGCGCGCACCAGGAGCCGGGCCTCGTTGTTCTGCGTCCCCTGCAGCACTCCGCGCAGCTGTACCGGGCGCCCGAAGCGCCGGCGGAGCTGGTCGGCGATCTGCCCCTCGATCGACAACTCCAGCTCCGCCAATCGGCCGATCGACAGGGAGCCCGAAAAGCTCGAACGGACGGTGAGCCGGCGATCGAGCAGATCTCCCTGCACCGTGATGTCATCGCCGCGGCGGATCACCTCTCCATCCACCACAATCGTGCCCCCGAGCGCGCGGATCACGCTGTCCAGGGGGACCGCGCGATTGCGGTACGGCCGGACACCGTTGCGCGAGATCACCCGGAAGCCGTTCTCCCCCCCCAGCTCCTGGATCAGGTCCTCCGTGACCTGGTCGGCAATCTGGCGCGCCACCGAGTCCGGCGACCGCACGTCGAAGTAGGGGACGACCACCATCGGCGGCTCCGAGTCGGCCGCGGCCACGGCCGCTCGCGCGGGTGCGCCGCGCGGCACCAGCCACGCCGCCCCGGCGGCGAGCAGCGCCACCACCGCGCCCACCCCGGCGAGGAGCCAGCCATGCCGTCCGGGGCGCGCCGAGCCGCCGCTGGCCAGCGCCGCCAGGAAGGCGTCCACGGTGGGGAAGCGATCGGCCGGGCTCTTGGCCAGCGCCGTCGCCAGGGCCTGCTGGACACCGGGAGGGACGGTCTCGCGCAGGATGCGCACGTCCGGCACCGGGGCGTGCAGGTGCTTGGCGGCCACCGCCTGCGGTGTCGGCCCCTGGTAGGGCGGCTCGCCGGCGAGCATCTCGTACAGCACGCAGGCCAGGGAATAGATGTCGCTCCGGGCATCGAGCCGGGCCCCGCCCGCGGCCTGCTCCGGGCTCATGTACATCGGGGTGCCGACGGTCAGGCCGGTGCGGGTGAGGGTGTCGGTGTCCGCCGCGCGCGCCACCCCGAAGTCGGCCAGCCAGACGGCGCCGTCGGGATCGAGCAGCAGGTTTTCCGGCTTGAGGTCGCGGTGGACGATCCCCTGCGCATGGGCCGCCGCGAGCGCGCGGCCCGCCTCGGTGATGATGCGGAGCGCCTCCGGCAGCGGCAACTGGGGCTCGCGGGTGAGCCGGGCGCGGAGCGATTCCCCCTTCACATGGGTCATCGCGTACCACAGCAGGCCGACGGCGCTCCCCGAGTCGTACACCGAGACGATGCCGCGGTGCTGCAGCCGCGCGGTGAGCTGGATCTCCTGGGTGAAGCGGCGGGCGTCCAGGGCGCGGCTCAGGTCGGGATCCAGCACCTTGAGCGCCACCCGCCGGTCATGCCGCAGGTCGTGCGCCAGGAAGACCGTCGCCATGCCGCCCTGCCCGATGGGCGCCTCGATGCGGTACTGCCCCGCGAGCGCGGCGCGCAGGGCGTCGAGCTGTGCCGGATCCAGGTGATCGGAGGAGGGCATGCGGAGGGGGCGCCGCCGGCTCAGGTGTCGCGGCGGGACGACTCGGGCCGGGCACGCGCCTGCTCCACCAGGCGGCGAATCTCGGGGTCCGGGGTGATCTCGAGCTCCTTCCGGAGCAGGTCCATGTGCCGCTCGGCGTACCGGATCGCGCGGGGGCGGTCGCCCGCCTCGAGGCAGGCGTGCAGCAGCCCGCTCACCGCGCGCACGTCGAAGGGATCCTGGTCCACGAGCCGCGACCACCACTCGATCGCCACCCGCGGCTCGTGCCGGCCCATCGCCGTCAGCGCCAGCCGCTCGATCTGGGCCGCGAACTGCCGCGCGAGGCGGTCACGCTGCTGGTCCACCCAGCGCTCGAAGAGCGGCGCATCCGGCAGGTGGAACCCATCGAGGAAGGGCCCGGTGTACGCCGCCACCGCGCCGGTGGTATCGCCGTCCGCCACGGCGAGGTTGAAGGCCCAGAGGTCGGCGGTGATCACCTCCGGGTTGAGCCGCAGGTCGGGGCTGCCAACGAAGAGCTCCGGCGCCTTGAGATCCTGGCGCAGGGAGTAGATCGTCTGCTTGAGCACACCGCGCACGCGGTCGGTGTCGCCATCGGGCCAGAGATGCACCGCGGCCTTGTCACGCGACAGGCCCATCTCCGCGGCCACGGCGAGCAGCGCAAGCAGCGCCAGCGGCTTGCGCCGCGTGCCGATGAGCGGAGTGCCCGTCGGGCCCTCCGTGAGCTTGAGACCGCCAAACAGATGTAGGAAAAACGGCACGAGCCCCGACTCCACGTTACGGCCACCTGACCGGCGAGTGACCAACTGCGGTACTCTATCGCCTTACTTGCTCTGCGGCCAGAGGTTGCCCCCTGTCCCGCCGGCCCGGATCGGCCCAGAATTGTCACACCGGCTGCCGCGTTCCCGGCCACCCAGGAGACCCTGCGGGATGAACCTGCCTGACCTGCTCCGGCCCGTGCTGGCCGACCGCTACGAGGTGGGAGAACGGCTCGGGCGCGGGGGGACGGCGGAGGTCTTCGCCGGGGTCGCCAACGGGACCGGTGCACCGGTGGCCATCAAGGTGCTCCACCCCGATCTGGCCCGGGCGCTGGCGGCGCGCCGGTTCCTGCGCGAGGTGGAACTGCTGCAACGTCTCGACCACCCCGGCATCGTGCCCTGCCTCGAGGCCGGCTGTGTCGAGGCGGCGCCCGGCCTCGAGCTGCCCTGGATGGTGATGCCACAACGCGGGCCGGGGACGCTCCGTTCCCGCCTGGCGGCGGAACCGAAGCTGCCACTGCCGGAGGTCCTCCGGCTGGGGCGGGAGTTGTGCGCGGCGCTGGTGCACGCCCACGCGCGGGGGGTGCTGCACCGGGACCTGACCCCGGCCAACGTGCTGCTGCACGAGGGCGCGGCACAGGTGACCGACTTCGGGGTGGCGCGGGCGATCGTCGTGTCAGGCGGGGACCGGCTGAGCAGCACCGGGATCGTGGTGGGCTCGCCGGCGTACATGAGCCCGGAGCAGGCCCGGGGACTGCCCGATCTGGGACCCGCCACCGACGCCTACAGCCTGGGCGCGGTGCTTTACGAGATGCTCGCCGGGGAGCAGGTGTTCCTCGGCAACACGCTGCAGGCCGTCGCCGTCAAGCACCTGCGCGAGGCCCCGCTCGACGTGCGGATCCTGCGGCCCGAGGTGCCGGCACCGCTCGCGGGCCTCCTCGGCGGATTGCTGGCCAAGCGGGCGGCGGACCGGCCGGAGCTGGAGGAGGTGGGGAGACGGCTCGCCGGTGCCGGCTAGGCCCTGCCCGGACGCCCAGGGCTATGGGGCTGCTCCCGGTCTCCGCCCCCGCGTGCCGCCGGCCCGCTGGGCGTACGCCGTGCGATAGTGGAGGCGGAACCGGCCGGTGACGTCCCGTGGCGATGGGCGGGTGCCGTCTCCGTACGCCGTGCAGGAGAAGGTCCCGGCGGTGACCTGGGAGGCGGGGTCGCCCGCAACGCCACTGCCCTCCCCCCCGCCAACCCTCGCCACGGACCACCTGCCGCCCTACCTCAGCCTCCCCACCACCACCCCGAACGCTGCCCCCAGCACCAGCTCCGACGCGCGGTAGCTGCCGTAGAGGTAGCTGCCGAGCCCGATCGTCGGCGACAGTCTCCAGCCGAATTGGATCTCGAGCGGGAAGGCGAGATTGGCGGCGCGGTGCGGCGTCCCGGCGATGCCGAGTCCGACGGCGACCGAACCGCGGAACGATGGCACCGGCGATGTCCCCACGCCGGCGAGAAACCCCACGTCCCAGATCGTCCCGAGGTCGGAGTGACTGCGGGTGCCGCGCAGGGAGGTCACGAGGGTGTTGTGCTGGAGAGTCAGGGAGGCGGCCAGGCCGGACCCGAAGTCATGGGCCGGGAATGCATCGTCATCCCAGGTCCAGGCTGGACCGGCCCCGGCGGTGAGCCAGTACTGGGTGCCCTTGTCCGCCGGGGCACCCTGCGCGCGGAGTGTGGTCGCGAACAGCAACGGGGAGATGATGAGGAGCAGGCGACGGCCGAGCATGGGGTTCTCCCGGGAAGCGTGGCTTGCGGACGGTGTCCGTCGCCGGGAGGGCGCAAGGCCCGGGCCGCCCTGCGTCAGAGCCGAAGTCCTTGTGAGGCAGCAGCTTGGAGATGATGCGGAGGCGAACGCCTCGGGAGTGACACGGCGTTCGCGTGTCACTTCGTCGCCCCCGCGATCCGGTGACGTGACGCCTACCTTCCCTCACCGCTTCCGCCGCACGCCCTGCCCCTTCGACCAGTGGGCGAACTCCACCTCCGCGCAGGACGCCTCGAGGTCCGCCAGCCGGTCCCGCAGGAAGGCTTCCGCCGCCGCGATCCCGGCGTTGTAGGTGGTGGGCGCAATCTCCTTGAGGAAGAAGTCGAGCAGCATCGCCGCCTGGATGCCGGACAGCTCGATCTCCAGCTCACTGGTGCAGTACCGGGTGAGCGATGCCACGGCCTGCTGCTTCGCCTCGTCGGACAGTTCGACCGCCATCGTCACCTCCTGCCATCGGGAAGGGATCCGCGCCCGGCGCCCAGCGGGGCATCGGCCAGGGTGTGCCACGGCCCGTGACCGACCTGTTCGATCAGGGACACCCGGGTGAATCGGATCGTGAGACCGCCACCCAGCGGCGCGGTGGCCCCCAGGTCGTTGCCGCTCGCCCTGGGGTTCCGGGGGTGGGCCAGCGTGATGTGGGCCTGCTGCCGACGGGCGGACGGATCGCCCAGCAGGTGCACGCGCAGGGCGTGGAAGGCGTCCGCGCCGGCCGCACAGGGGAGCAGGATGCCGTGCTCGTGGAACCGTTCCGGGGGCCCGAACCGGAGCACGAGATCGGTCGCTGGCGCCACCGCGGCGCGGGCCAGCACCTCCTCCACGGGCCGCCCCTCGAGTTCGTCCTCGCGGCACAGCGTGACGTGCGGGGCGATCAGTCCCTGCTGCACCGGGTCCACCACGCGACGCACCGCCTCGAGGGCCGTCGCCTCGGGTTCGGGCGCGAACAGCGTCAGCTGGCGGCGGGGGATGACCCGGGTCTCCGCGATGAGGCCGGGACTACTGGACCTCGACGACGCCGTACATCCCCATGTCGCGGTGCTGCGGCTGGCCGGGTGCGTCGCGGAAGGCGCACTCCAGCAGGGCGGCGAGCCGCCGCGATGCGGGGGGCATCGGCATCGAGGGTCCGGGGAGGGGGTGAGGGGTCGCCTTCGGGTGGCCGGAAGCTGCCGCCCGCGGGACGGCGGCGCAACCTGGGGCCGGCTGGCGGCAGGCGCGGCCCTCGTCCCGGGCGCCTTCGGTGGGCGGGTGCCTCCTCCCCCCCGCCTAACGTGACCACGCTGCCCGGAAATCGTGCATTCCCGCGCGAATCCTTCACACCCGCTCAAGTCAGCATGCCGGAACCGCGACAATGGGAGGGTAGTCACGCTCCGGTCCTTGCTAGTGTAAGGCGCCCGGACGGCGCCCCCCTGCGCCGGATCACCCCCAGACCCTGGCGTTTTCGGCCGGGGGAGACCGGCATGCCCACGGGGATCTCCAGCCTTCGAGCCCGCATCACCCTGCTCGCCACCGCATTCCTGGCCCTCCTGCTCTTCGGGCTGCCGGCGGCGGTGATCGTGCGCGAAGGGCGAGGCGAGATCCGCCGCAGCGAGGGGGAACTGGCCGGGATGCAGCCGGCGCAGCGGATCCTGGAGGTGGTGCGGCTACTGCAGATCCACCGGGGGCGGTGGCACATGCTCACGGTGGCATCGCACGCGCCGCCCGCCGATCTCACCCAGGGTGCCGTGGCCGTCAGCCAGGCCTTCCAGCGCCAGCATGCGGTGGTGGCCGAGTTCGGCCCGCGGCTGGTGCGCACCAGCGACAGCCTGGCCGCGGCCTGGGACTCCCTGCGGACCGATGGCGACCGCGACACGCTCACCCGCGACCAGAGCTTTTCCCGACACACCGCCCTGATCGAGGCCGAACTGGAGCTGGTCCGCGAACTCGCCAACGCGTCCGGGCTGGCGCTCCACCCCGGCGCCGCGGGCAACTACCTCGGGCGCGCCGTGCTCGGGGATCTCCCCGAGGCCAGCGAGCACCTGGGCCAGATGCGCGCGATCGGCGCCCTGCTGCTGGCCCAGGGACAGTCCACCCGGCTGGAACGGGTGCGGCTGGCGGCGATCGCCGGCGAGGCCCTGGGCAGCCTGCGCCGGGCCCAGTTCAAGCTGGGGACCGCGCTCCAGGCCGACACCGACCTTGCCCAGCGCCTGGCGCCGGCGGTCCGCACGGCCCGGGTTGCAGCGGATGACGCCGTGGCCCTGACCTACCGCGAGGTGCTGGAGGCCCCGGTCACCAGCTATCCCGCGACGGAATACTTCGCCCGGTTCACCCGCGACATCAACGCGCAGTTCGTGTTGATGGACAGCTCCATCGCGGCGCTCGAATGGACGCTGGAAGGGGCGGTGGCCAGGGCCCGGGCGCGGGAACGCCTGGCCGTGGGCGGCCTGCTGACGCTGCTCGTCCTGATCGGGGTGAGCACCTGGATGTTCGCCCGGGCGCAGGCGGCGCAGCGCGAGAGCGAGGGGCAGTTCCGCGCCATCCTGGAGTCGGCGCCGGACGCGGTGCTGATCGCCGACGAGCGGCGCCGCATCGTGGAGGTGAACCGGGCCGCGGAACGGGTGTACGGCGCGGCGCGCGGGGTGCTGGTCGGCCGCACCCTGGACGAGCTGGTGCCGCGGGAGGCCCGCGAAGCGCTCGACCGCGACCTCGCCGCCCTCGAGGGCGCCGCCGAGCCGGTGTACGGGCATTCCACCAGCCTCCCCGCGTGCCGTCCCGACGGGACCGTCATCCCCACCGAGGTGACCCGCAGCATCGTGCACCTCGACTCGGGCCGCTGGATCCTCAGCGTGGTGCGCGACGTGACCCAGCGCCGCAAGCTGGAGCAGCAGGTCCGCCACGGCCAGAAGATGGAGGCGATCGGCAAGCTCACCGGCGGCATCGCGCACGACTTCAACAACCTGCTGGCGATCATGATCGGGAACCTGGAGCTGGCGCTGGAGGAGGACCCGGCCCGGGTGGTGCGGGAGCGGCTCCAGGCCGCGCAGCAGGCGGCCGGCCGGGGCGGGGAGCTGACCCGGCGGCTGCTGGCCTTCGCGCGGAACCAGCACCTGGAGCCCACCGCCGTCGAGATCCGCCCGGCGATCGAGGGCTTCGTGGCGATGGCGTCGCGGGCGCTCGGCCCCACCATCACCCTCACGACCGACGTGGCGGCCGATACCCCGCCGGTCTTCGTCGACCCGGGCGAGCTCGACAACGTGCTGCTCAACCTGGCGGTGAACGCCCGCGACGCGATGCCGCAGGGCGGCTCCCTCAGCATCGCCGCCCAGCGCGCCGCGCTGGATGCCGCCGACTCGGCGGTGACGGCCGGCGAGGTCGCCGCCGGCGAGTACGTGCTGCTCCGGATCTCCGACACCGGCAGCGGCATCCCGGCGGAGCTGCTCGACCGGGTGTTCGAGCCGTTCTTCACCACCAAGGGCCAGGACCGGGGCACCGGCCTTGGCCTCGCGATGGTGTACGGCTTCGTGCGGCAGTCGGGCGGCAGCGTGAAGCTGTACAGCGAAGTGGGCGTCGGCACGACCTTCTCGATCCTGCTGCCCATGGCGGAGGCGGGATCGGAAGGGGGCGCGGCCCGGCCGGTGGAGCCGGCACGGCACGTGGCCCGGCCCGGTGCCTCGGTGCTGGTGGTGGACGACGAGGCCGCGCTGCTGGAGATCGCCTCGGCGTACCTCACGAAGATGGGCTACCGGGTGCGGACCGCGCTCGACGGCCCCCGGGCACTGCTCGCGGTGGCGGCCGACCCGAACATCGACCTGCTGGTGACCGACATCCTGATGCCGGGTGGCATGGACGGCGTGGCGCTGGCCCGGGAGGCCCGCCAGCTGGTGCCCGACCTCCGGGTCATCTTCACCTCCGGCTTCCCGGCCCAGGCGCTGCGCGCGCGCCGGGGGACCGAGCTGGACGCGCCGCTGCTGGCGAAGCCGTTCGTCAAGCATGATTTCATCACGACCGTGGCGCGGGTGATGGACCCGAGCCTCGCGGAGAGCCTCGTATGAGCCACACCCCGCCCCCGGGCGAGACGCCCACCGCCCCGCATGTCCTGGTGGTGGACGACGAGCCTGCCATCGGCGCCCTCATCGGCGCCGCGGCGCAGCGGCTCGGCTTCCGCTGGACCAGCGCCACCGACCACGCCGCCTTCCGCGCCGCCCTCGGCCCCGACGTCACCCTGGTGGTGCTCGACCTGCGGATGCCCGACGTGGATGGGATCGAGCTGCTGCGGGAGATGGCGGCGGAGGGCTGCCGCGCCCGGGTGGTGATGCTGAGCGGGGTGGACGGCAAGGTGCTCCGCACCGCGGTGGAGCTGGCGGGGTCGCTGGGGCTCGACACCGCGGGATCGCTGCAGAAGCCCTTCCGGATCGCCGACGTGCAGGCCCTGCTCCTCGAGGCGCACGCCACCCGCCGGCCCCGCCCCGGGGTCCGCGCCGTGGCGGCCCCGCTCTCGGCGGACGAGCTGGGCGAGGCGCTCGCCCACGAGCGGCTGGTGCTGCACTACCAGCCGCAGGTGCACCTCGGGACCGGGCGGGTGGCCGGCCTGGAGGCGCTGGTGCGGCTGACCGGGCCCGACGGTGCGCTGGTCTTCCCCGACCGCTTCATCCTGGTGGCGGAGGAAACGCAGCTGATGGACCGGCTGACGACGGCGGTGATCAACCGGGCGCTGGGGGAGTTCGGCGGCCTCCCCGCCCGCCCGCGGCTCACGCTCTCGATCAACATCTCGGCCCGGTCGCTCACCGACCTCGCCTTCCCGGAGCGGGTGGTCCCGCTCGCGGAGTCGTGCCGGGTGGAGCCCTCCCGCCTGATCCTCGAGATCACCGAGTCGGGGCTGATCAACGACCCCGGCAAGGCGCTCGACATCCTCGCGCGGCTCCGGATGCGCGGGGTCGGCCTGTCCATTGACGACTTCGGGACCGGCTACTCCTCGATGGCGCAGCTGCGCCGGGTGCCGGCAACGGAGCTCAAGGTGGACCGCTCGTTCGTCAACGACATGCTGCGCGACGACGGGGCCCGGAGCCTGGTGGATCGCACCATCGAGCTGGGGCACGACCTCGACATGGCGATCGTGGCGGAGGGGGTGGAGACGCGGGAGCAGGCGGCGGTGCTCCGCACCCGCGGCTGCGACGTGGCCCAGGGATACCTCTACAGCAAGCCGGTGGCGATGGGCGAGCTCAAGGCCTGGCTGCGGGAGGCCGAGGAAGCGACCACCGGCGGCGGCCGCGCCGTCCGCGGGTTCTAGCGGGGCGGGCGCACCACGCGGCCCGGCCGCCCTACCGCCCTACCGCCTCATCCAGCACCCGCCGCACCATCGACGCCAGCTCGAACGCATCGTATGGCTTCCGCAGCAGGCGCCGGCCCGGCGCGTCGGCATGGAGCGGCTGGCCGGAGCGCTCGCTGTACCCGGTCGTGTACAGCACCCGCAGCCCGGGACGCTCGGCACACAGTTGCTCGGCCAGCTCGAACCCGGACATCCCGCCGGGCATGACGAGGTCGGTGAGGAGCAGGTCCACGTCCGGGCCCTCCCGGGCCCAGCACTCGAGCGCCTCGGCGCCGGTGGCGGCCTCCAGCACCCGATAGCCCTGCTGCCGCAGCACCGCGCGCGAGGTGCTCCGGAGGGCGGGCTCGTCCTCGACCAGCAGGATGGTCTCGGTGCCGCCCGCCTGGGCGGTGGCCGCCGCCTCGGACCGGGGCGTAGGGCGGACGCGGCCCATCGCGGGCAGGAAGACCCGGAAGGTGGTGCCCTCCCCGAGGGCGCTCTCCACCTCGATCCAGCCGTGATGCTGCTCCACGATCCCGAACACCGTGGCGAGGCCCAGCCCGGTCCCCTTGCCCACTTCCTTGGTGGTGAAGAACGGCTCGAAGATCCGGGGCAGCAGCTCCGCGGGAATTCCGGCGCCCGAGTCGGCCACCGTCAGGCAGACATACCGTCCGGGCACGACGCCGGGGTGCAGCCGGGCCCGCGCCGCCTCCACCATGGCGCCCTCGAGGCTGATGGTGAGCCGTCCGCCCCCGGGCATCGCGTCGCGCGCGTTGATGGCCAGGTTCATGAGCACCTGTTCCATCATGCCCGGGTCGGCGTGGATGGGGGGCAGTGCGGGGGCGAAGCGGGTCACGAGGAAGATGTCCTCGCCCAGCACCCGCTGCAGCAGCCGCGTCATCCGGCCGATCGCCTCGCTGATGTCCAGGTCCACGGGCTGGGTGACGGCGCGCCGGCTGAAGGTGAGCAGCTGGCGGGTGAGGTTCATCGCCCGCTCCGAGGCGGCCTCGATCTCCTGCAGCCCCTCCTGCAGGTCGCCGGCGGGGGCGATGTCCCGCAGCAGCGAGCACTGCATCATCACCACGGCGAGCATGTTGTTGAAGTCGTGCGCAATGCCGCCGGCCAGCTGGCCCACGGCATCCATCTTCTGTGACTGGCGCAGCCGCTCCTCCAGCTCCCGCCGCACCGTGACATCCTCGGCCACCCCCGCGATGCGGTAGACCCGCCCCTGCTCGTCGGCGATGGGGAAGGCACGATCGTGGATCCAGCGGATCCCGGCCGGCGCCTGCACCCGGTACTCCAGGTCGAAGCCGCCGCTCACCTGGTGGGCGACCGCCTCGCGGACCCGGGCCTGGTCCTCCGGATGTACCATCGTCAGCCAGGCCATGGGGTCCCGGGCCAGCGTCTCGCGCGGCTGGCCGAAGACCCGCTCATAGGCGGGGCTGACGTAGACCATCTCCCGCTTGTCCACGTCCGTCAGCCAGAAGACCTCCCCGATGTTCTCGGTCACCTGGCGGAACCGCTGTTCGCTGGCGCGCAGCGCGGCCTCCGCCTGCACCTGCTGGGTCACGTCCCGGACCACGGCGAGCACGGTGACGGGATTGCCCGCGTCGTCGCACTCGGGGACCAGGCGGACGTTGAAGTCGTGCATGCCGTCGGTGAGCGGCAGGCGCACCGTGGTCTCGAGCATCTCCCGCTGCTCGAAGACCTGGCCGATCCGCCGCCGCAGCTCGGCGTACACCTCGGGGGCCGCCTCGCCGCTCACGCTGCCCAGTTCCCGCCCGAGGTGATCCGCGACGGGGTGGCCAGTCAGCTGCTCGAGCAGCTGGTTGGCATAGACGTACCGCCCCAGCCGGTCGAAGCGCAGGATGAGGTCGGGGGAGTGCTCGGTCAGCGAGAGGAGCTGCCGTTCCTGGTCCTTGAGGGCGGTGATGTCGCGGCCGATCCCGAGTACCGTGACGATCTGCCCGGACTCGTCCCGCTCCGGCACCAGCCGGATCTGGATCATGCGGACCATGCCACGCAGGAACAGCGGCGCCTCGAGCAGCTCCCCCTGTCCGGAGGCGAGCACCCGGTGGATCGCGTCGCGGACCTTGGCGAGCGCGGCGGCGGCGCGCTCCGGATGTCCCTCACCGAACGAGCCGCGCAGGACCTCGTCCGGGGGCCGGCCCAGCGCGGCGGCGAAGGCGGGGTTCACGAAGACCCGGTGCAGCTCCCGGTCCCAGCGGACCAGCTGGTCCGGCGTGTTCTCCACCAGCGAGCGGTACTCGGCCTCGCGGGCGCGGAGCCGGGCCTCCGCCTCCTTGCGCTCGGAGACGTCCCGGCTGATCGCCAGGTCGTACTCCCGGCCCTCGTGCTCGAACCAGTTGCCGGTGACCTCCACGGGGAGGATGCGACCGTCGCGGGTCTTGTGCCGGGTCTCGATGAGCATCCGCCGCTGCTGCCGGATGAGCGGCACGAAGGCCTCCCAGCGCCGGGCGTCCCAGTCGGGGTCGATGTCGTCGACGCCCATCCCCCGGGTCAACTCCTCCTGGGTGTAGCCCAGCGAGTCGGCCGCGCTCCGGTTGACGTAGCTGAACCTTGGCGAGTCGCCCTCCATCAGCCAGATGCCCTCACCGATCTGGTCGAGCGCGTACCGCAACAGGTACGTCTGGCGCTCGGCCCGCTTCCGCTCGGTCAGGTCGGTGGCGATCCCGAGGATCCCGGCCACGCGCCCCCGGTCGTCCAGCTCCGGGATGTGGCGCACCTCGTAGGGGCGGGCGCCGCCGGGCATCCGGAAGTAGACCTCGACCCGGTCGCTGCCCTCGCCCGCCAGCACCCGCTCCATGCTGCCCTTGAGACGAGTGTTGTCGGCCTCCGATTCGCAGACCTGCAACTCCCATGGCGCATGGCCCAGCACCTGCGCCGCCTCGAATCCGGTCGCGCGGGCCACCGCCGGCGACACGTAGATGAAGCGGCCCGCCGTGTCGAAGCGGCTGATGAAGTCGGGGACGTTGCCGATCAGGGTGCGCAGCTGGCGGTCGGTCTCCTCCAGGGCGGCGGCGGCCCGGTCCCGGTCCGCGCGCAGGCGAAGGACACCGATCCCGTAGGCGAGGTCACCCGCGAGCTCGGAGAGGATGGTCACCTCGTCGGCGTCGAACGCATCGGTGCAGGACGAGTAGACCTTGAGGATGCCGTAGGTGCGATCCCGATCCCGGAGCGGCATCGCGATGGCGGAGAGACACCCCCGCTCCAGCGCGGCCTCGCGCCGGGTGGCGAAACCCGGCGCCGTCGGGATATCGCGAACGATGCTTGGCTCGCCGCTCCGGAGCGCGGTGGCCGCCGGTCCCTCCGGATCGGCGGTCTCGGGCCAGGCCGGGTTCTCCGGCGCCAGATACCGCGCCTCGAAGCCGGCGTGGGCGACCGGCCGGAGGAGGGCCCCGGTGGCCGGGTCCGCGAACCCGACCCAGGCCATGCGATACCCCCCGACTTCCACGGCGATGCGGCACACTTCGTCGAGCAGTGACGACTCATCCAGCGCACGGATGAGGGCCTGGTTCGAGTCGCTCAGCATGCGCAGCGCGCGGTTGCTGCGCTGCAGCTGCGCGGAAACCTCGGCGGGAACCGGAGTGGCGCGGCGGGATCCGACGGGCTTGCGGGTCACGGCGACACCCCGTCTCGGAAATGGGTGGCGACTCTGCCCGACCGCATCCCCCCGCGGCAGGGCCCGGGAGGGGGGGCGGTACGTCTTGCTGAAGTGGAGGGAAGCGTCGACCCGGCGGGGGCTGCCTGGCCCGGCGCCGTGACGTCAGGTGAAATGTAACGCCACGACCGGCGCCGCACCTCGGTGCGGCCCCGGTCTGGGAGTGAACCGCTCGGGAGATCGGGTCCTGGTCCGGACGATCACCGCCGGGCCCTAGTTCTTCATCGCCAGGTTCCAGGTTGCGGGGTCCGGCGTGCCGTCATCATTGAAGTCCCACTCGGCCCCGGCCCCGCCCAGGCGCATCGTGGTCTCGTGCACCCGGGCCGTGAAGCTCCATTCATATGGCACCCCGTCGGGCGCCAGGATGAGCTGCTGGCCCTCGATCCGCCAGGCGCCCGTGATGGTGCCGGCGGTGTCGCCCGGGGGCGTGGTGACGTAGAAGAACCGGTTGTTGTCATTGATGATCAGGAGGACCGCCCAGCCCTCCTGCACCAGGTCCACCGAGACCGCGGGATCCGCCGTGCTGACGTACTCGCACCGCGTGACCTGCCACGCCCGAGTCACGTTCTCGGGCTTGGGTGGCTCGAGCGGATCACGGTTGCAGCCCAGACCGGCCGCAAACAGTAAGAGGAGCAGTGCCTTTCGCATGTGGCCTCCATGCCGTGGAGGCCGACAATCTTGCCTGGGGGTGCTGAAGCCAGGTGCAAACGGGCGGGAGAAGGTGGTGGGGGTGGGGTGAGAGGATGTTCGTGAATTCCCGACGGTGCCCCCCCTCGCTCAGTCTCGCCGCCGCCACAGCGTCAGGCAGGCCGCCAGCAGCGTGAAGATCCAACGGCGGGGCGCCAGGACGGTAGAAACGGCCGTGAGCCTGTCATCCCGTTTCTACCGCCCCTGCCGCCCTCGTACCGCCCTACCGCCCGCTACATCTCCTCACACGGCCGCACCTCGCACTCCCCCACGAAGTCGGGCCAGTGCGTCAGGTGGAGCTCCATGAACCGGGTCGCGAGGGCGCGGGCCTCGGCATCGGAGCCGGCCTCGATCGTTGCGTAGCCACCGACCACTTCCTTGGTCTCGGTGAAGGGACCGTCGGTGACCTGGAGCTTCCGCTTCTCCTGGCGGATGCGGTAGCCCGCCGCGGTGGACTTGAGCCCGGCGGTGTCCTTGAGCCAGCCCTTGCCGAACCCTTCCTCCACGAACGCCCCCATCGCGTCCATCAGTCCCGCGGGGATCTCCTCGTTCCTGAGCGACTCGCTGTGCTTGATCAGCATGAGGTACTTCATCGTCCGGTTCTCCAGTCGGGGGTAGTCTTCGGCAGGGATGATCATCGGGTGGCCAGGGCGGCTACGCCAGCCCCGCGCGCGGACCGGCGGAAGGTGATCGCCCCGGCGCCACGGCCGAGGCAGACGGCCAGCGCGAGCAGGCCCACCACGAAGGGGAACAGTGCGGCCGCCACGCCGAATCCCGCGAGGGTGAGCGTCGTCGCCCCGGCCATGATGGTCACCAGCCCCGCGGCCGCCCAGGTCGTGAGTTCCCGCCGTACCCGGAACAGCCCCGGGAGCACCAGACCCAGGGCGCCGAGTGCTTCCATGGCGCCGATGAAGCGGAGGAAGCCGAGGGGCAGGGCCAGCGGCCCCTGCTGCAGCTGGGCCGGCGAGCCGACCAGCTTGAACCCGCCGGCAAAGAGGAACAGGGCGGCGAGGAGGATCTGCACGATCCAGAGGATGATGTTGGTCCGGCGGGAGAGCGGTCGCATGGTCGGGCTCCGGTGAGGGGTGTCGGGTATGGCCTTCACCTCCCCGTCGAAGCAGCCTCCGCGGATTCGACAACTCGCGGGCATGACCGAATTCCGGCCCTCATCCTTCAGGGCGGCCGCGCCTATTGCCCGAATGTCGGGCGGTGCCGATGTTAGCGCTTCCCCTCACCTGTGATCCCCAGCGTATGCGCACCCTTCCCCGGCAGGACCGGCGATCCCGGACCGGCAGTTCCCTGCGCGGCGCCCCGATCCGCGCCCACCGCGAGCGCCTCGTGCGGAAGGCCGTGCGGCCCGTCGCCCAGGTCATGCGCGCCTATACCGAGGCCTGTCGCAGGCTGCTCTCCCGGAAGCAGGTGCAGCGGATTGCCGCGGTGCTGGAGGAGGTGAAGCACGAGTGGCGCCAGGCCAGCCTCAAGGCGCGTGGCAACGGGAAGAGGCTCGGTGCCCTGAAGGACGACGCACGGCGGGCGTTCCGCCGGCTCGCGGCGCGCGCCGTGCCGCGCTTCAAGGCCTGGCAGAAACTCCGCACCGGCTTCCTGCGCGACCTGACCCGGGTGACGTCCACCGCCTTCAGCGGCGTGGCGGGGCCGCGGCTCTCGGTGGCGTGGGGCGACCTGCTCCCGCTCGACCCGCCGCCCGGTGCCACGACCTTTCGTCCACCCTTCCCGGCGTTCGACGTGCAGCTGATTGACGATGCCCGGCGGGTCTCGCGGGACGACTCGTTCTCCACGCCGGCCGCGGGCCTGCTGGTCAACAACCTCTCGTTCCACAAGGACGAGGACACCCCGGTGATCATCGGCCTGTACGGCCTGATCCGGCCGGACACCGCCACCAGCCTCTCCTCCTGCGGAGGGAACTACACCCTCCCGAAGACCGGCCGGATCCAGGTCAACGCCGCCGTACGCAACCACTACAACAAGGCGGTGCTCACGCTGCGGGACCGGTTCGGATTCTCCTACGGCAAGGTGGGAGTGCGGGTGAGCCTGTTCGTGGACGTGATCCGGAACAACCGGGACGTGACACACCTGCCCACCGTCATGCTGGACACCCACCTCGACTCGGACGGGGACGACAAGAGCCTGGTCACGACCGACATCGACAACTCGATGCCGTTCCAGCTGGTGGCGGTCAGCGCGCAGGACTTCCAGGTGGGGGAGCGGGTGCAGGTGATGGTGGGCTCGGAGGTGTTCATCTCGAGCGAGCAGGACGACATGGACAGCACCGTGGAGGTCACCTGCTACTGGCAGGTGAACCAGATCACGATCGGCGTGCAGTAGCCGGCGAGGTTCGTTGCGCGTCACGGGCGGCCACCGCACACGGGGTGCGGGGCCGCCCGCCGTCGTTTCCGGTGGTCACTCGACGCGGCGCGCCAGGCGGCGCCGCAGCGCCCGCGCCAGCCAGATCCCGATGGCTCCCCACGCCGCCGCCTCGAAGCCGCCGGCGAGGACGGGCATGAACTCAAGGACCCGGGGGCCGGGCAGCCAGGTGACGACGGCGCTCGCGGTGGCCAGCGCCGCGGTCATGGCCCACGAGAGCGCGCGGGCGGAGCGGGACTCCGACGCCAGGCCACCCGTCAGCGACGCCACCATCAGGGCGAGGTAGGCCGGCATGAATCGCAGGAAGAGCGCCGGGTCCCCGGCGAAGACCGGATGGCCCAGCACCACGCCGGCGATGGTCGGGAGATGGGCGGTGACCGCGGCGCCGATCGCGATCCGGCCCGGAAGGTCGCTCGGCTCGGGCGTGACGTGCCGCAGCACCAGCCGCCGCAGCCGCGCCGGCAGCCCGCCCAATGACAGGGTGATGCCGTGGGGCGGGCTGGGGAGGGCCGCGGGGACGCCGGCTGGTGTGGTCACCGCGGTCCCGGCCGTTCCGATGCGTCGCGCGTGCCCACCACCGCCAGGGTCGCCGCCCCGACACCCGCCAGCCAGAGCGGCACCGCCAGCGCACGGACCAGTCCCGGCAGCACCCCTGCGTAGCCGGTGCCGCCGTAGACCAGCAGGCGCCCGTCCGACAACCGCACGATCCAGGGGAGCGCCGGCGTCTGCAGCCACGCGATGAACGTGGCGATGGCGCCGAGGGAGAATCCGAGCAGGAGCGCCAGCGCGGCGGCGAAGCGCAGCGCCTGGCGACGGTCGTGGGTGAGGAGCCGCGCGGGGCGGAGGATGTCGGCGGTCATCGGGTTCCGGGTGTCAGGTTGGCCTACGCCGGTGGCCGCCTGAAAGGTTCACCCCCGCCCCGGCCGCCGCTAGGCGGCGCTCGCCGGTGCCCCGTAACCGCGCACGGCGGAGCGGCCGAGCAGCGCGAAGATCGCCAGGATGAGGAGCTGGGTGCCGATGAAGGCGGGATCCTTCTGGGTCGGCGCGATCGCGATCAGCCCGGGAAACTTCTGGAACAGCTGCACCACCAGCACGAAGACGTTGA